>NC_009440.1:1200000-1500000 GCF_000016605.1 Metallosphaera sedula DSM 5348
TTTCGAGATAGTATAGGAGAGAAAGCTGGTCAATAAGGATTCGGGAGAGGGGTTTTCGTGTTTGGTCTCGTTTGGTAACTTCTCTTGGTCTGCTATCAACAAGTTATACTTTCCCTTAATTCTGTCCTTAATTAGTGAGAGCGTGTCATTGGAACACGACAGATTGTCCACGTTCTCTATGACTTCCAGGACCTCATTAAGTAATGAGGAATTTACCTCAGACAGGTCCAGGTTCTTAACCTTTCTGACTACTAACTTTCTACCTTCATTTCTGAGCTTAACCAGAAGTTCATCGTCAATCTTCACGTAATTCAAGTGTTCCACGACAATGGGAAAGAGGCGAGTATCCCCAGAACTTATCGTGGACAACAGGTTCAATGCCTTTACTCCATCATCGGTCAGGCGATAAGTTCCATCTCCATTTTTAGTGACTAGCCCGCCAAGCTTACGGAGGTGAAAGGAGAGACTAGGACTGTCCAACCCCAGCTCGTTCGCCAACTCAGAGAAGGTTTTCGGAGTCGATAGTGACTGGATTATCCTCCTTCTCGTCTCATTTGATATGGCTTCGAATATATCCATAAGTCCAAAAGAATATTTACACATTTAAGTTTTTCGTAATTTTCTGTTTAGTAAAGAAAAATTTACCCTTGACAGTTAGGTGAGACATTTCAAGGGGTGAGACTCGGTAATTCCAGCTAAGGAAAAAGACTCAATACCCTTGCTTCTTGGCCTCTCCCGTCCTGATGTTAGGGAGTCCCTAAATGTGAAGGAATCAGATAAAGAGAGGGAGTAGCGGAGGAATGACTTGGAATAGAGTGGGACATGTACCTAGCTAACGAGATCTTTAATAATATACATAGTATGTCTTTATGGAAGTCGCATTTAATCTCCTTGGACAGGCTCAGAGTTAAGGACTAACCTCCTTTAAAGGTAGTTGCATTCGAATCGAAACTTCCTCTCGCTAGATGGATATAACGGTGGAAACGTAATGAACTATACTTCAGGATGGAGTCTAGGAAAACGTGTGAAGTACTTTGATGCATAAGAAACCTTCTAACGAAGCTATATATATGGAGTTCCAAGAAAATCACCAGAACTGTTTGAGGTAGAGCGGGGGAGAGTGCTTATTATAAAAGCTTTTATATCGTAATACACTCTTGATAATGAGTTGCCCCTAGAAACATGAATCTCGATGTCGCGAATTAACTAAAAACTGTTCAGATTGCTTACGGCAATGATTGTGAATCAAATTGGGTTTTTATAGTATTAGGATAGAAAAAATAATAGGATGATCAGGATAATAGGAAATTGAAGGAAAAATGAGGTTAAACCCAGTTCAAACCCAACTCGTAATCAAGTTAGCCATGATGGGAGCAGCAGCAACTGCGTTGCTGTTAGCTAGCCACGGAGTTATAATACACGCTGGAATATCAACTGGAAACTTAGGTGGAGGGTAAAGGATTTTTATAAGGATAGATTTTAGTTATTCACTTATTTAATGTGTAACAGCATTCTACTTTTTACCCCAAGGTTTAAGAGTTACTTATTTACTAATTTAGTATTGAACAAGGATGAGTAAGACTGAGGTTGACGATGCTACTATTTCCAGAGTTCTCATGTACATTCAAAGGTTTGGAGACCTTAATCCTAGGATACTTGGTGCTCTTGCGCACAATAAAAACATGGATTCCGTTATTAAGTTAATCAAAGAAGAATTTTCCCTTAACGTATCTTACATAGCTAGATATAAATCAATAGGATTAAAGGCTCTTTTTTTTTTTGTTAGTGAATGCTGACCCAAGAATAGAACTTGTGGATATATATGAAATATTTGATGGCTATCCTGTGTTTGTGGAGAGAGATCAAACACGTAACGAGAAGCTGATAATTGGTTTAACTATTCCTCCAAAATTTGAAAATGATATAGTAAACATCATAAACGAACTAGAACAGCGTGGAGTATTTGATATAATAGATTTCCTTAATATTGAAGATAGTATACAGTTTACCTATGATTTTTCTACCTATGATTTTAAACTTCGTAGGTATAAGGAACAATTCCTAGTAGAACCTAGGGAACCTGTCTATTTCCCTGATTTAAGTGACGGATTTGAACCGGATTGGATCGATCTTCAAATAATTGGAAAGAAACAAGAAAGAAATTTCCTATCGCTTAAGGATATAGCTAAGATGATTGGAGAAAATTATAGAACTGTTTTAAGGCATTATCAAGAACATATAATTGGAAAAGGGTTAATTAGTGTATTTGGAATACGACTTAATGG
Source organism: Metallosphaera sedula DSM 5348 (assembly GCF_000016605.1). NCBI lineage: Archaea > Thermoproteati > Thermoproteota > Thermoprotei > Sulfolobales > Sulfolobaceae > Metallosphaera > Metallosphaera sedula. The sequence goes on from NC_009440.1 coordinate 1,202,286, forward strand.
GGAGAATCAAACGAGGATATCTATAATTTTTGATGAAAATGAAGATTTCCTCAGAGAACTTACTAGAATACCTACACTAACTCACGTTCATAGGCTAAGCAAGAACAAGTACTATGGTATAGCCTTTCTGGAAGATTCGATTGCCAGCGGTATCCTAGAATATATCTCTCAGCTAAAATATAAATATCATGTAGATGCAGACGTAATGATACACCCCTTCGAACCGAGACTGAAGTATCTGCTAGCAGCTTCGATACCGTATGAACATTTCACTGTGGACGGAAGATGGACCATGGACAAGCAAAGGATAAGAGATAGTATAGAGAGAGTTGTGAGGAAACTAAAGGCGCCTGGTTCAACACAGAGCTACCACATTCCCAGACTGGGCAAAATAGAGTAATAACTTAACTTCGTGAACTGTACATTCGACCTGGTATTTCAGAACTTATCCACATCCTCTTAAATCATGAGTAACCCTTTATGCTCGGTCCGTTTTCCGTTTCCAGAAACTAGAACCCATATCCTTCTATTAGATTTCGCGACCTGCTGGAGACAACGGGTTAACTACTTCTTCACTCCTCAATTGATCCTAAACCATTTAATCTCCTGGATACTCTATCCATATGGACATCTACGAAGCAATTAAGGGAAGGAGAGACGTAAGAAGTTATTTTAAACCAGATCCGATACCACACGAGGTCCTTTCCAAGATCCTCCTAGCTGCTCATCTAGCTCCGTCTGTGGGTTATTCTCAACCGTGGACTTTCATCATAATAAAGGATCCAAACATCAAGAGGAAAGTGAAGGATGAGGTAGAAAGACAAAGAACTGGATATAGGGAACTACTCGACGAGAAGAGGAGAGCACTCTTCGATACCATCAAAATAGAGGGAATAATGGAGGCCCCCATAAATCTAGCAGTGACTGCTGACTGTTCGAGATTCGGTCCACACGTCCTAGGCAGGATAACCATGCCAGAAACGTGTCAGTATAGCGTTGTACTCGCAATTGAAAACCTTTGGCTGGCAGCTAGGGCAGAGAATGTTGGTGTTGGGTGGGTGAGCTTCCTTGATAAAGAGAAGGTAAAAGGCCTACTTGAAATTCCAAGGGATATTGATCTCGTCGCCTACCTTACCATGGGATATGTGACCTCTTTCCCGGAAAGACCAGAGCTGGAGCAGAGAGGCTGGAATAGCAGACTTCCCCTATCCGAGATAGTATTTCAAGACGCCTGGGGTAAGAGACCAGATCCGGACCTTATCAGGATCCTGAACGAAACGAAACTGGAGTGACCTCTTACCCCTCATCGCTCCTAACTCGTGCTTTCTTTTACTATTTAACTTTAAACTATTTAAATAAGCTGAAGGATTTAAGTAAACTCGCTAATTATATCTCACAATGATAATAGCCCAAGCTCAAACAATATCCCAATCTCTAAGTCAATTAGGAACAGAATTTGTTAATGCCATACCCTCGATCATTTTATTTGTTATCATCGTTATAATAGAATATGTCGTAGCCCAGATAGTCGCAGGCGTGATAAGGAGGATACTACCGAGAATAATGACCGGACCGTCTTCTGCCATTAGCACTGACCTAGTTCCAGGCGTTGTGAAGGCGCTAATAATACTGTTGGCGTTAGCAGTTGCGTTTTCGGTACTTAACCTAGGACCAGCAACGGTATACATTGCTGAGGTGGCGAGATACTTACCAGCGCTTGCGGGAGCAATTCTCCTTCTAACGCTGGGACTTTCCCTGGTCAACATCGTTATCGACTATATGATGAAGCAAATGAACACAGGTGACCCGTTCGTTCAGACCATTTTCGCGGTTCTGAGGTTCGGAATATACGCCGTGATTATCACCGTCGCTGCAACCCTCGCCATATTTTACTGGATACCGAGCATTAGCCCCTACCTCTTCTACGACATTATACTAGCGTCAGTTATCCTGATGTTCGCCTTCACGATCACGGACAAGGCCTTCGAATCCATCTCCAGGTCTGATCCAAACGCTACCACGTTAACGTCATACGGGAAGTTCGTCCTCTACACTATCTTCATACTAATTGCAGTGGCGATCATAACTCAGCCCTTCGCTAACGTGTCAGGTGTGCTCCAGAGAGTGTCCGGAGCGAGAAAAATTCAGCTAATAATTATTTGAGATCTGTCTAGTTAATGAAGAATGCTAGTAATACTTAAGTCGGGGGAAACGGACATCATACCATGAAGCCCGACACTATCCAACAACCCCAATACGTGGTGATGCCCGTTCCCCCACTTGAGGATATGCCTTCCAAGGATAAAACCCTTTTCCTCCTGCAGCCGGTCGTGGAGATGGTTAGGCCGAGGATCGAGGAGAGAATTCCGGGGAGCTTCACGTACTTCAAGTTACTGGTCGTCATGGTCGTGTATTGTTCGTTGAGGGACGCGGTAAACCTGGTGAACACGAACGTCATCGTGAGGCTGTTCGTTGGGGAGCGAGTGGGGAAGTCCACGTTGTTTGACTTCATCGGGAGGTTCGCGAGGGCCAGGAAGGACTTGTTAAGGGAGATAGCCAAGGAACTTGAGGAGAAGTGCAGGCAGAGTTACTTGCCGTCGAGCGCGTCATACGAGGGGATTGAGTGGCTAGTGGACTCGTTCCTTCTGGACCTTCCACCGGGGAAGACTAGCCTAGAGCTGGTCCTCGAGAAGTTAAGGCTGGACGCCATGGACCTGGGCCCTATCGCGAGGGCGATCGCGTTCGCTGGGGCCTGGCTTAGGGCTAGAACTAGGAGGAGGTTCGAGGGAACCTGGGCCAAGAAGTGGTCGAGGTCTTACTTTGGGTTGAAGGTCTTCCCGCTCATCTCCACTGCCCTCTTCGTCCACGGACTTGAGGTCGAGCTGGCAAACTTCTCCGACGTGAGGTGCAGGCTGTCAAGGAAGGGCCTGAAGCTCGTGGATCGCGGGTTCAGGGAACGCGGGTCCTTCGTCCACCCACACGGCAACTTCAAGTACCTACGTCCCTTCGTGGAGTACTTCGGGATATTCCTAAAGCAGCATTGGAGGCCCTACGCCGAAACCAGGGTGAGGAACGAGGCCTTCCTTTACGCGATAGCTATCACGTACAACATGGTCCACTTCGTCTCAATCCAGCGCAGGACTCCGCGTCACCTGCGCGCGGCCCAACTCCCTTGACGCGTGTGTGGACGAGGAGTTAGGCCGAACTGTTCTTGACATATTAATTTCTAACAAGGGATACAAACCGGGTTAGTCGATTTAACCTTTGATCGAGGTAAGAACTTGAGGTGTAGGGTTAATTTCATACTCTATATCGAAACAAGCCGAATTTTAAGCAATCCGGACACTCTCTCCAGACCCTAGCGTGGGGACTGGCCATAGGTTTCGGTCTACTCTTAATACCCCTCGTGTATGCCTACGCCAAGAGGCTAGCTGCAGAGATGTCAAGGTAATAGGTGTAAGGTAATCACTCTTTTTTCATTCTCTTAATTTCTAGTCATGACAACCCGTAAACCTACTCATGGTTATGTAGAACACCCATGAAATTTCTGCCAACCCGCCTACAAGCTCGTAACCCTCGTCGTGCCTCATAAGGAAAGATGAATCGGTTGTTTATTATGGTTGAAAATACTTGGCGTATCTAGAGATCTCAATTGATCAATTTCCTTTTTTCCTTCGAAACTTCTTTCAATAACCTTTTTGATCTAGGGCCTGATAGCGTCGAACTTACCCCCTCCTAAGTGACTTAGGAGGTCATAAGTGGTAAATGATTCTACCACAAAAGGGACTTACTTAAGAACCCACTTGCATGTTACAGAGGACCGGGTAGATTCACGTCAAAACTAGCTGGAATCCCTTTTCCACGAGGTCCTGGAAGGCGTAGTGATCGTGCTCGTCTCCCAGCAACTTGACCTTAAGTCGGTCCCTTATATTTAGATGCGGAGGTGATGCACAGTATCCGCATGCCCCGAGGAGGAGGCCTCTCTTCACAACCTCGTCAAAGGCGGGTCTCAATCCCTTGTAGGGGCTCTCAGAGATGGGTATCTTAGTCCCTAACCCGTCGAGGTAAACTAGGACCTCGTTCCCCTTCTGGCTCAGTTCAACCGCATAGTGAAATGCGTGGGCCGCCTTAATGGATTCGGAAAGGCTCGAGGGATCACTCATTACTACGAAAAGGAGTTTAGCCATAAATTAATGAAGATAAGGAAAACTAAAAAAGATTTTAACTCTGTCAGACGAGCACCACACTGAAGTTGTTGGTTAGTATCGTGAGCTCCTCTGTCCCCACGTAACTCTCCGGTACACCGTTCACCAGGTTGTCGTGAACGTTGTATGCGCTCTCCCCTGTGTTGGAACCGAAGGTGTAAAGTGATGGGATCGGGGTTACACCGGTGCTCGACAAATAGTAAAGACCTAGCGACGAGTTGAGATGGGTGAACTGAGTTGGCGCACCATTTCCACCACCTCCCCATACCAACTCTGCGTCGTAGTATAGACCGTCGGGCGTATACGTGTTCCCGTTGATTGTGATCTCCGCGGACTTTATCCCTGGCTGGGATATGGTAACCTTGTCGTAGTACTGAACCGAGGTGACTTGACTGCCCTGTAGGATCTCATACCCGAACCATATACTCACTGAGTTAGACGTATACGACGTGTTCACCACATATACGTAAGAGAACGGGAAGGAGTAGGTAAAGGTTGGACCCACGTCGTAATAGAAGGTGTTCCCACTCCCAGCAGAGGCAACCTTTCCGTTCCCGGACACAGCAGATGACGAGAGGGTTGAGGGGTTCCCTGTAAGGTTCCAGATGTTATCAATGAAGGTGACCTGGTTCGTGTTTGTCTGGAAACTTCCGACGTCCTGTAACCAGTACGCGAAGGTTCCCTGCGTGGTGTTTACCTGCAACACAACGTTCATCTGCAGGGTAGCAGAGTATGGATTTACACCGTATTTTCTGGCCTGTTTGTAGTAAGCGAGTAAGCTGGTAATGTTGGCGTAACCCAACACCTTAGAGGTCTCTATGACGTATGGCGTCACCTTGCCTGAATTGTTATAGAGGCCGAAGGACGCTATTCCTGAGGGGGCTGGCGGAGATGTGTAGTAAAGGAATGGGTTCACGTACTCTCCTCGGGTTTGTGGCTTGCCGTGGATTGGAGGGAAAAACACCGGGGATTGTTGTACTGCAGACATTGTAAAAAAGGAGGGTAACAATAAAATAGTTATGAGACCTAGGACTTTTAATTTTAACATTTGAATAGTGTCTAGGTAAAGGTTATTTTAATCTTTCTAAGTAAAGGTCAGTCAAAACGTTAGGTTTTGCCTCCTCCTACATTAATTGGTATCAAGTTATAGGACTCATCATGTTCTGACTATAGTATCTCACGGTATTACTGTGTCTGTTCACGAGAACAGGAGGTGTTGAAAAAAGTGAACTTATCCGCCCTGCCCAGCCTAGAGAGATATCACCTTCTCTTTATCAGTACTATCACCACACCCACAGCCACTATGGCAATAACGGCAACTATCCCCACAAATACTAGACTGATGGACGTCTGTAACGTCTCCTGGACGGGTTGGTTAACCGCTATACTCCCTCCAAGAGCCACTGGAGCAGTTCCGCTGAAACTTCCCGTCAAGTAGAAAGGTAAATTGGCATTCAAGGTGATGCTTGACCCTGCATTAACCCACTCACTGTTTGTCTGAACCCCATTTATTGTTACAGGGTATTGAGAGTTTATCTGTACTAGATACTGTTTCACTGTCTGTACTGAAATAGCTGAAGGCCCGTTCATGGTCAGGGTGGAAGGAGAGATCTGGGTGACGAGTTCCCTAGTTGTAGGGGTAACGTAATATGTGATATTCTCCACGTTTATGGTTGTTCCCGCGTTATACCAACCTGAGGTCAAGGTCTCGTTATTTCCGTTAACAAGGGCGTATGTAGGAATTGATGAAAGTAAGGTGAGCCTATACTGAACCACGGTGGAGATCGTAATGGTTTCCGGCTGGTTCACCGTGAAAGTTGATGGAGTAATCGAAGTTATCACGTAACGTTCGTTAGATGAGGGGTAATATGTGATGTTCTCAACCTGTATCAAGGTTCCTTGATAGTACCAACCTGACTGGAGGGTGAAGTTTTCATAGTCAACTTCGGCATAAACGGGGATAGGAGACGACACCTGAACATAGTACTGAGTCTCTGGGGTGACGGTAATGTTTAGGGGAGAATTCACGGAGAGAGAGGATGAAGGCGTCACACTAGTAATGACTTCCCTCTCACCTGGGCCTAGGTAGTAAGGAACGTTCTCGACGTCTATTGACGTAGATTGGTTGTACCATCCCGAGCTTAGGCTCTCATTGTGGCCGTTCACGAGAGCGTAGACTGGGATAGGAGATGAGACGTCAACGTAGTACTGTTGATAATAGGTGACTGTGAAGGTGCTGGGAGAGGTTGCTGTTCCCTGGTAGTTATATGCGATCACCCTTTCCCCTGAACTGCTCGAGAGGATTTGTGGGAATGTGTAACTAGTGCCGTAGTCCACCCATAACGTGACGGGCAACTTCGCGGTCTCCAGGTTCCCCAGGTAGTAGTAACTCACGGTAGGAACTGCAGGGCCCTGATACTGGAAGTTCACTTGAACCTGCTCGTAGTAGGTTATGGAGAGCTGAGTTGTGCCCAGTATCTCTCCTTGACCATTAACTGCGATCCACCTATAGCCAGACTCAGTTATATTTGAGGCGGAATAGGTGGTACCGGGGGGCACCTTAATGTTCAGGTTATTTAGTGGCAAGGTGACCCTTGAGCCGTTGGGGAAGGTAAAGGTTACGAGGGGTGTAGTGGGAGGCGTTTGCCCATTCACTGAGAAGGATCCTGTCACGGAGTAAAGTTGAGGTTGTGCAATGTTCACTGTAACATACTTAACCACGGAGAACCCTGGGAAGAGAGTTGCGTTAACCTCAAGTTGATAGGAGCCAGGTGACGTTGCTTCTACGGGAACGTTCAACGTGGTTTGTCCATTTACGTACACGTTGTAAGTCCTTGTGAGAGAGTTGCCCTTAACCTGGACTGTTACGTGTCCATAAGCTTGAATTTCAACTGGAATATTGGTTGTCTGCCCAAGTGTGAGATCTACGCTTGGAGGTATCACCACATTAAATTGCGTCACGCTGGTGGTCATGGAGCCAGGCTGAGCCATTACGTTGGCCTCTCCAACCAGCTGATCGTTAGTGTTGTAAACTAGGACTGAATAGTTCACGTAGGGCGTAAGAGTGAATGTGGCGGATCCCCCTTGGAACAAACAGAGGTTATTTACTTGCTCGGCGTACTGGTAGGAATAACTATCATTGTAGATCTGAACGTATCCCTGGTTTAACCCGGTGTTTACAGTTAGGCAAGTGACGTCAGTACTGTTCCACAATGGACCAAGAGCCCCAGGCCCGGTGGTTATAAATCCCGTGGGTAAGCCAGAATATGGATAATAATAATAAAGTACCTTAACATTGGACGATGTCTCGGCAGTATCTGAACCATAGTTGTATGTATTTGCAACCTCCTGGAAATTATGTCCGTTCCAGTAAAATAAAAGTAAATCAACGTTTGCTTGGTTAATATAAGTGTTTGAACCTCCACCTGGTCCGGCGAGAACAAGCTCGGCATCGTAATTATTGCCATTCCCTGTAAGGGCATATCCATTTACCTCAAAATAAACGTTGGTAGCACCTTGAACATTCGTCACTGTAACGGTATCATAGTTTATCCATCCATAACCATCATTGTACCAGAAATAGATAACAGGCTGACCTAGGTTATTGGTACTTACATTTACTAGAAGGTCAAAAGCCGTTGGAAGTGATTGTGTAACAATTGATCCTGGATCGTGGGACACGTCGCCATAAAAAACTTGCGAGGGATAATTTCCATTTGATGAGGATACAGCATACTGACCATTTCCTTGAAGACCGGTCACATTACCAAATGGTACAGTGGAATTCCAAATGTTATCAATAAAATATATTTCATGGTTTACAGTATTAAAACATGCGACGTCCTGAACCCAAAGAGCGTAAGACGATCCTCTTGCCTCATAGTTAAGCATGACATTGAGCTGAAAAGTTACCGCAGTACTTCCACTAGTAAAAGTCAACGCTTGTAAACTGTTTATGTACACTGTCCCTAAGAATTGGGTAGTGTCATAAGAGTAAAAACCGTTAGGCCCTACGCCATAATCCGTAATTCCCATGGGAGCAGGCTCCGATGAATAAATTCCTGGGAGAAGACCTTGACTACTTTCGCCCGAGTATGTGGTGTTGTTGGGCTGAACATGATAGGCTGATACTCCATTAGTAACTAGTAATAGGAAATAATAAAAGGACCAATAGAATTAAGGACTTCGATTTTCTCATAGTTAATGAAGATAAATTATTCCTATATTAACCTTTCGTAAAACATGGCCTAAAATTTTAATATGTATTAGAAAATATTATTTATCACCTACAACATAGGTTTAGATGCCTCTAATATGGTCAGAGATCAACTTGTCACAACCCCTTCATCAGTATAGTCTTCGATCTGACACTGTCACGATTTTTAACAATTTAGAAGGGTTCAATACAATCCTTCTGAACATGGCTTTCTGGTGGTTTCCTTATTCTGAGAATTTCAGTAAAGGGTATGATGTAAACTCCATTTGCATTATTTATTTCAATTCCGTACTTTATTCCATTTAATTTACCGCATATCTCCCCTTTACTGTCTTCAATGCATATTTTTGGTTTGTCATTAATTATTTTGAAAAACTCTGATTCCATTTCTCCCTCAGAGTTGGATTTAGGAAATTTTACATTACTATATTTTCCTTTAATTGTTCTCTCGGTGAAGTAAAATCTTATTCGCATCACATAAAGTGTCATAATCACTGTTGACCCTGATAAAGTGGACGAAAGAGCAAATGCGGTGAATGAGGCTGGACCTTTAATCAGTACATTAATAATGAGAAATGAAAGAAAAATGGATGAAATCATTAGGCTAATGTTCCTAATACTTTTCCAATACAGAAAAAACATGGCATCGGATACAACTTGCCATCCACGTTTCATGTCCAAGTTGGTCGATTTGATAGTAGTATTTTGTGGTGATACTTGGTCTTTATTTGATCTTAAATAGAGTCTCACTAATATAAGAAATAAGACAATTAGGCTCAGAATTATAAATACAAAAAGATTGATATATCTGTCATATTGCTTAAAAATTATTGAGATATATCCTATAATAGTTAACAAAAGGTAAGACAGAATTAGGAATCCATAGTAATATATTCTAGACTCTTGAACAAGCGACATATACCGATCTACGGTATTGTACTCTACACTGATAAGTTTTAAAATCCGAATTCTTTGAGATTTTCTTTCAGAAAAAACAGGAATATAATACTGTAATAGTGAAGCTACAAGACCTATCAGCCCGGGAACTATAGCAGTGACAATATCGGTCAGAGAGCTCATTCAACTTCAATGCCATTTTATCCACTGAATAATAACTTTTACCTGATGTGATTAATTGCAATCTTAAAGGCAGGCCAATTCTAGCCTGCTTAAACCATCACTTCTCCACCATTTTATCATGACGCCGTGTCAACGCGTGGAACTTCCAGGTTAAACCCACTTTGCAAAATTATTTTAATTTTCAGGGCGATTTACTTCTTCAATGGACTGCATATCGCTGACCAATGTCGTCAAGAGATTCGGACTAACGTATGCCTTGAACGGACTCTCCTTCTCTATCCCCTGTGGTGGCAGATACTCCCTTCTAGGACCAAACGGCGCTGGTAAGTCCACGACCATGAAGATCCTAGCTGGCCTAATTAGACCTGACAGCGGTGAGGTCACGATCAAGGGAATGACTCCCGGAAGCAAGGAGGTCAAGAGGATACTTGCCTACCTCCCCGAGGATCCAGTTCCGTATAGGATCCTGACGGTCAGGGAGAACTTGGAGTATTTCGCCTCCCTCAGGGGGATTCCGAATCCAAAGGAGAAGGCAGAGGAGATGATTGACCTGTTTGATCTGAGGGAGTACGAAAGAATTCAAGCGGGGAAACTCTCTCGCGGAAACCAACAGAAGCTCTCGCTTGCCCTGGTTCTCCTTCACGAGCCTGAAATAGTCCTCCTTGACGAACCCCTCAACTACCTGGACATACCCACGCAGGAGAGGGTGATCAACATTCTGAGGGGGATGAACTCGACCTTCCTAGTCTCGACCCACATAATGTCGATTGCGTCAAGGCTCACGGATCACGTAATCATGATCTCGAGGGGGAAGGTGATATGGGCCGGTAGCATATCTGAGTTGAGGGCCCTCGGAAGAGAAGACGAACCCATCGAGAGCGTGGTGTCGAGGATGATGACCGATGATCACTAAACTTCTGAAGGTCATCATTCTATCGCGTTTCCCCAAGTCCACAATAACGATGATCGTCCTCCTAGATGCTGTTCTCGTGGGCATGAGCGTTCCTGGGAGAGGAATCTCCCCCGCAATATCTCCCGAGTTTTCCCTTCTCTCAATCCTGTACATTACCTTCCTTGTGGGGATTTCGCCCTTCAATTCCAGGTTCAACCTAGTTACCAAGTCGGACTCCGACTTCCTAGTGATGCTTCCCGTGGATGATAGGGAACTGATTGCCTCCTTCATCCTGGGGTACTTCGTCGTGAGTTTACTCTTCTCTGCCGTGTTTGTTGCCTGGTTCGTGTACGCCCTCGGACTCTCGGGACTGGTGATACCACCCTTCCTTGCACTTGCGATATCGTCGATGTCGGGAACCCTGTACAACCTTGATAACAGAAAGAAGGCTGTAGTCAGCGTGGTCATGGTGGCCTGGTTCCTGTCAGCCTTGGCGAGGTTTCCCTTGAGTCCCTTATCCATGTTTGCTGGTTTCTGGTACGGCTACGTGATATTACCGGTTTTCTCGCTGGTTCTCCTGGTCCTGGCCCTGAAGAGGTTCAACTATGCAACCTTCTCCACTATGTCCTACACTCCTCCAGGGAAACAGGAGGTCAAGAGGGAGATTACCTTTAACGCAGGGAATCCCTTCCTCCTCATGCTGGAGAGGAACTTGAGGATATTCGAGATTGGCGGAAGAATGAACCTCATGGGAAGTTACACCTTCGTGTCCAGGAGGATAGAGTGGTGGAAGATTTTGAGTATCACTGCGGGGGTTGGGATCGCGATCTACGTGTTGTCAGCCCTGGGATTCAGGAGCTTTCAGCTGGGGTTCTACGTTCTCCTCGGAACCTGGATCTTCACGGTATCCTACTCGAACTCGGCGTTTATCTCGGAACCTATCTGGCTGGACATGAACGTGATGAGTCCGATCCAGTTCGCGAGGTATTACGTGCTAAGTAAGGCACTGTCTGTTGGGCTAATGTTGCTCCCAATCTCCCTCTCTTTCCTTGCCCTGGGGAGGATTGGAATAGCTGTTGCCATGCTAGTGGATTTGCCGCTGAGCTCGATCATGATCATCTCACTTTATGCCAGGTTCTATCAGATCAACTTCCAGAACCCCATGACCTTCAGTCCGTCTAGGTACCTTGTGGGATTCCTCACCATGATTCCCCTAGTGGGGATAGTCTTGATTGCGTTCCTACCAACCCCCGGAGTGATGGAGGGGGTAACGGTTTTTGAGGCCTTGATCTCTTTGCCCTTCCTGGCAATGAAGAGGTACTGGGAGAGGGTTGTGGAAAAGATAGTGACCACAGTATGATTTCTGAACTAGGTTGTTATTCTGAACTTGGTGGTGACTTCCCTCCACATGTAGACTTTATGACGAGGAACCTTCTACCTTAAGAGAGGTTTGGTCCATTATAGGGATACATAAAAATCCTCTTCGAAAGAGGTATAATTTAGCTCCTACTAACATTAATATGACTCCTTAGGGAGTACGTTTCCCTTGCATCATTTCCTAGCTTTCTCCGAAACAGGCAATCAATTACGCGCTATTCCTTAGGCTTGTGTAGGTCTCGTCTAAAGTTTTTACGTAGAAGGAGGAACTAATCAGGAAAACCTTGATTACTTCCATCAAGATCAAGAACTTCAAGAGCTTCAGGGACGTCACACTTAATCTCGGAAAAATAAGTGTAGTGGGCCCAAATGGTAGTGGAAAGACTAACCTAGTTGATGCGTTCTCCCTTCTAAAACAGGTTTTGAGACCCTCCTCGCTTTCACCCTACCCTTTCGCGAGATGGGGCGAATACAAGAACGTAGTGTTCATGCAAGATCCTGGTTTGGATATCTCCTTTGAGCTAGAGGGAAAACACAAGGGAATGGAGTACAGATATTTCCTTGAGATCAACGGCGAGCACTCCTTCACCGTGAAAAGGGAGGAGGTCAGGCTAGGGGACAGGGAAATAGAGAGGGAGAGAGACGCGGTCAAGATTGGGGACAAAAGAATAGAGATCCCCGTGAACTACAGTGTTTTCAATTTATTTAACGCACCTGATCCTGGCTCACCTGATTTGCTCTCCCTTTCTCTGGAGGGCGAATTGAAGGACTTCATGCTAAACTTCTTCAACGACGTCCTTATTCTTCGTTCCACGGAGAGAGCCCTACAACCTGCTCACGTCTCGGCTCCTGAGGGGATTGGGGAGGACGGGGCCGGTCTCCCCAGGGCTCTGTTGGGGAAAAATCTGCCAGGTCAGGTGAGTAACTTCTTGGACTCCCTAAACATGAGCCTAAGGGTAACTGTCTCAGACGACGGTAATGTTACGATCTCCGCTGTGGGGGTCGTGAATGGGAGAGAAATAGTCATTCCCCCAACCTCGATCCCCTCGGGAGTGGTCGAGATGATAACCCTTCTGACCTCAATCGACGTGCTTAAGCCCAGCCTGGTAGTTATAGACGGGTTGGAAAATTCCCTGCACCTGAAGTTCATGGAGAAGTTAATTGACGTTCTTAGATACTCTGAGCCCCAGTTCCTGATCACAACGCACTCGCCCCTGGTCATCGACTTCCTGGATCCCTCAGAGCTCGTGATCCTTGATAGGGAGACTGGAGAGACTAGGGTAACCACGATTCAAGACCCTGAGGGATTGAAGAAAAAGCTCCTGGAGGAGGGTCTGACCCTAGGCGAATGGATCATATACTAGGTGATTTTAGAGGATCTATGGGCCCAGTCAGGAGATGAGCAACCCAAAACCTGTGAAAACGTGTATTTCAATCTCTCGGGGGCAGGTCTCCAAGATTTCTCGAACGCGGTGGACGACCCTTGACCCTCTCTTTAGCTCCCCGGTTAAAGAAGTTTCATAACCCGGCGTGAATACTATACTCATGGAACTCAAAATCACGGTTCTGAGTGACAACTTCTCCTCAACGGTGATACCTCCCCTTCTCGGGGAGTGGGGCTTCTCAGCCCTCGTGGAGTACCAAGGGGTCAAGGTCCTGTTCGACGTTGGCAACTCTGGGATTCCAGTCCTGCACAACGCGTCCCTCCTGGGATTGGACCTAACGCAGGTAGATTACGTTGTCCTAAGCCACGGACATAGGGACCACACTGGCGGGCTTGGTAACCCCAAGCTACTCAAGAAACTCAGGGGGAAGATGGTTATTGCTCATCCCGGCGTATTTGAGCGGAAACTACTCAACTGGTCTGGGAAATTGCAGGACATCTCTATTCCCCTCACTAGGGAGGAGATGGAGAAGGAGTTCTCACTAGTCCTCACCAAGAGTCCCCTCGAGTTCGTTGACGGGCTGGTGTTCAGCGGAGAGGTGAAGAGGTTTGGTTTCCCGCAGTATACGGGAGGCCTTTTCAGGATTGACGGGGGAGTTACCCAGGATAACATGGAGGATGATGCATCACTCTACATCAAGACGGGACAAGGAGCCGTTGCCGTCACAGGTTGCGGTCATGCGGGAGTCCTAAACATAGTAAGGGATCTCAAGGAGAAGGTCAAGCCTGAGGAGATTCAGGCCGTCCTAGGAGGTTTTCATCTCCTTTCCTCTCCACGGGAACATGTGGAGGAGGTGTTCTCAAGCCTGCTCAAGGAGAGCAAGAGAATAGGGCCAGCTCACTGTAGCGGGAACTTGGTGAAATCCCTAGCCCAGAACCAGAAGGTATTCGTGGACATGGGAGTGGGGAAGACCTTCAAGTTAACGTGAAACGTTTAAATCCTCAAGTGATACTCTAGCCATGCAGGAAATTAAGGCTACTGACGACGAGCTCAAGAGAATTTACGAGGATATACCTTCCAGTTACGATAGGGCAAACAGGTTCATCTCCTTCAATCAAGACGTTAGATGGAGAGCCAATCTAGTTAAGACTGCATTGAAGTTCTGTCCCAATCCAGGGTCAGTCCTCGATGTCGCATCAGGTAAGGGAGAGCTCACATACGTTCTTAGGAAGTTCACCCAAGCCTACTCAGTGATGGTGGATTACTCAGAAAACATGTTGAGGCACTCCCTGGTGGAGGGAGATAGGATTCAGGGCTCTTTTGACGCGCTCCCCTTCAGGGATAATTCCTTTGACCTTGTGATGAGTAGTTTCGCGCTTCACGCCTCAGACAACGTTGAAGCGGTGGTGAGGGAGATGGAGAGAGTCTCTCGTCATGTTCTAGCGTTCATTGCCATGGGGAAGCCCGATTCCGTGTGGAAAAGGGCTTACGTTGGATTTTATCTTCATTACGTGATGCCATACATTGCCGCGTTGGGTGGAGCCAAGGCCAGCGATTACAGGTACATCTACTATATTTTCAGGAGGTTGTACACTAACTCGTACTACAGGCAACTGTTCTCTAGACTGCTGAACCTTAGGGTTTACAGGGAGTTAGCACTCAACCTGTTCTACTTTGTTGTGGGAGAGAAAAGGGGAGAAGACGAGAGCTAAAATAAAAAAGAGTATCAAGGCGCATGGGCCAGGTGTGCCGGGATCGTCTCAATTCCGATTACTGCCCCTAGTATTCCTGCCACTATTACAGCTAACCAGAACAACACGAAAACCACAATCCAAGCACCAATTGGCGGATCCTTGTTTTCAACTGCCTGAGACCTTAACCTATCAAGTATCACTGTCACGGGATAACCTAGAATTCCTGCAATACCATACGCAACGTAAAGTCCCAACAACGCCAGTGGTTCCTCTGTCAACCCTAGCCTATAGCCTACAACTCCGTAGTATATTGTGATTAGACCAACGAAGAGGGCAAATATCCCCGTAGTCTGAAGCCTCTTCTCCATGTAAACGGCAATAGAGTAGGAGAGGATTATTATACCCATTAGGAGGTAAACGTCGTAGAAAAGAATATTGTAACTGCCCGGTAAGGTCCATGTAAACTCTCCCCAAAGAGCCATAATCGTGATGACAACTCCTAGGACGCCGGCAGGAATGATAGAGTCATCGAGACTTCTCTTTATGGCACTATATCCCTCCCTCCTGAAGCCTAGATAGGCCTGAATTGTTGTGTAAGCTATGAGAACCGAGACCAAGGGTAAGGTGAATAACATTAAGGCCAAATCATCTATAAACGCCATTTTAATCACCATGTTACCTTTGATTTTCAAGATTTTAAATATGGCATATTGATTTATATTTTGTTTATAATTTCTAACTACGTTATCCGCAATTTATGTTAATTAATACTTTAACTAAATGGGAAAACTACAATTATGTTCAATTGTGGATTGATGTGGATGCCAAGCAGATACGGTATGTCGTCAAGACTCTACCCTCATTCCCGTAATCCTAGTGTAGTCCGGGTACCGTTTAATCTCCTCCAGAATCTTATTCCAGGAATCTAGGTCAACTGGCATGATGAAAAGTTCCCTTTCCTCATTGAGGTTATGATCGAGGACAATCTTCACATACCTCTGAATCCAGTCCTTTCTTCCCTGGGAAATGGAGTTGGTACCATACTTGTCTATGAGTAGGTGATCATTGCTGAAAGGCTTCGCCTTGTCCCCAAACGAGGGAAAGACATATTTGTCCTCTATTATGGCGTGCCACTTTACCACGAAGTTATGCGTCTCCCTGAGAAGAGATAGGCCAAGTTCAGGATCTCGATCTAGTATCTCCATGGCTATGGAGAACCTCAACCTGATCACCGCGTGCTCAAACCTCAGGAGATCCAAGGCGTTATGAACGAACATGATATTATTTCAAGACTCAAGGTAAAGAATCTTGATGTAAACTCCGCACTAAAACTAAAATTTAAGCTAAGGACCGCAGTCAATTTCGTGAAGATAGGATACGTGTCCACCAACTACTCCCTGGACTGTAGGGCTGACGCAACGTTCAGGTTGAAGAGCTTGACTGAGACAAAGGTCTTGGAGACTGCCTCCTCAAACCTCAACTGTCTCAAGAGGATTCTAGCGTGGAATGTGGAACACGGAATCCTCTTCTTCAGGATAAGCTCGAATACCATCCCCTTCGCGTCCCACCCCAAGAACACGACGAACTGGAGGGATGAGCTGAGAGACTTGCTTAAGGAAATTGGGTCTTACGTGAGAAATAACGGAATAAGGGTCTCCATGCATCCTGGACAATACACAGTAATAAACTCTGAAAGAAGGGAGATTATTGAGGCAAGCATTAAGGAGCTGGAGTACCATGCAGATCTCCTAGACCTCATGGGGGAGTCGAGGGGTATATTCAGATACACGTTGGAGGCAGGTCCGGTGGGAAGGAAAGGGGTATCGAGAGGTTCGTGAGGGGCTTCTCTCTTCTTCCAGAAAGCGTTGCGAAGAGGCTTGCCGTGGAGAACGATGACAAGATATATACACTCCGGGATTGCCTCTTACTGCACAGGGAACTTGGAGTTCCCGTAGTATTTGACAACCTCCATCACCAGGTTAACGGTAGCGGGGAGACCCTATCGGAGGCCTTCTCCCTCGCTAAGGACACGTGGAGAGGAACCCCGATGACTGACTATAGTTCTCAGGAACCTGGCCAGATGCCAGGGGTTCACGCCAATACTCTAGATGAAAACGACTTCAGAGAGTACATTGGGGAAATATCCAGGATTGGAGACGCAGAAATCATGTTGGAGATAAGGGACAAAGAGAGAAGCGCGCTTAGGGCAGTTGAGATTCTCAAGGCTGTTAACCTGCTCGGTTAGCTATTGGCATTCAGTCACACACAACAGCTTAACCTACTCACGTCAGACCTAAATGCCAGTGCAACTAACCTGAGGGATTCGGCGATTGTTGGAAACATGTGCACTGTATCTATGAGGTCGTGCACCGTGGCCCCAAACCTTATCGCAAGAGCAGCTTCACCGATCATCTCCGCGACGTTCTCTCCGACGGCATGAACTCCAACGATCCTCCCGTTCATGGTTACCATCTTGACGAAACCCAGTCTAGAGTTGATGATCTCAGCCTTTGCCACTGAGCTCATGGGAAGAACCCTTGCCTCAACTTCACCTTCCTTAGCTCTAGCTTCAGCCTCCGTGAGACCAACCCTCGCAAGGTTGGGCTGAGTAAAGATGACCTGAGGGACCGCGTTCTCGTCCACTCTTTTGTGCGAACCTGTTAACGCGTTCTCTGTGGCAATTGAACCTTGCCTACCTGCTAGGGCCTCCAACATTTTACCTCCCAAGACGTCCCCTGCCGCGTATATGTGTGGGTTGTCAGTCCTCAGTTCGTCGTCCACCTTAATTCCTCCCCTCTCATTTAGGCGAACACCAGCATTCTCAAGTCCTAGGTCAACGTTGGGCTTCCTCCCCGTGGCCAGGAGTATCTCGTCAGCCTCAACTTCGCCCTTGTCCGTTATCACGATCTTTCCTGCCCCTTTCCTGACCTCCTTGACGTTCACACCTGTGACTACAGCAACTCCGTCATTTTCCATGATCCTCCTTGCCTCTACTGAGGCCTCAGGCTCCCAGTCTGGGATCAGTACGGGACTCCTCTGAAGGATTGCGACCTCAACCTTCATCCTAGAGTACATCTGTGCGAACTCGAGGGCCAGGGCCCTTCCACCTATCACTGCAAGGGAGTCAATTCTCCTGTCCGGGGACAGGGCCTCTCTGTTGGTCCAGAACCCAACCTTGTCCAGGCCAGGTATCCTTGGGATTAGGGGAGATGACCCAGTTGCAATCACGAATTTCTCGGCCTCAATTACCTGGCCATTCACCTTTACCGCGTGGGGAGAGATGAACCTGGCCTCGCCCTGAATCAGTTCCACGTCATAGTATGAGAGGAGGTCTTCATACTTCGTCTTCCTCATCTCCTGAACTAGACCATCTTTCTCCTGAAAGGAACTGAAGGGCGGATATACCTCGCTTCCCGTGACCTCCCTAGCTTTCTTGTAGATTTCTGCGATGTATAACATCCTCTTAGAAGGGACACAGCCTACGTTAACGCAAGTTCCTCCTATTTCCCCCTTCCCTATTAGAACAGGTTTAACTCCCAACTCGTTGGCCTTAATCATTGCAGCAAATCCGGCCGCCCCATACCCGATTATGGCCAGCTTATGCATTTCCCTTCACTAACAACAATGCTGGTCCTTCTGAAACGCGTCAGCGCAGTGGGAACAACAGAAGTAGTGGACCTGCCCGCCTATTCTCCTGGTGTAAAGATTTTCAGGAGTGAGGGGTTTACCACAAGTCTCGCACTTTTCACCGGTTGATGCTTCAGGGTTAATTCTAAGATTTAGCTTCATAACCTCTGGTCACCCTCATCTTTAATAAACATTTCTATATCTGAACAGTTGTTCATCTATCATTAAATACCGAGCATACTAATCCTTTCGCTTTAATCGTTGCCTCCTTAATCTATGGAAAAGTACTTGTTCCTCTTGTCCTCGGTCTCACTGTACACTATAACCTTACTAGAGGCTATAAGTTCCTGCAATTTCTCGTCTGGAGGAAGAGATTCCTGCCTCATTAGCCTAGCCGTCTTGATTAATCCCACGGGAAGGCTCACGACTATTTCCTTCATGTAATGTCCCAGTTTTCCGGCGAAATACTTCTCGGCCCTCCTCAACAATTCCATTTTCCTCTCAGGAACCTTATCGCGCACGAACTTGCTCCTTATCCACTTCCTCACGTAGAAGGTGTAATTACCGTAATATTGAAGGAACTGGACAAGTAGGGGGTTACTCTTTGTTTTCATAACTGGAAGCAGGATATCGTAGTAGTCCCAATTTAGGGTGAACAGCCTCTTCTCCTTAAGCGCCTTAACGAAAACCCTGGTCCCAGGTAGTGGAGTGTATATGCTGAACTGAACGCTATCAGCCCCAAGATCGGATAGCCTGTAGGCAAACCTTATGGTCTTCATCATTTTCTTGAAGGTATCGTAGGGTGCACCGAGTATTAGGCCTATTAGGACTACTACCCCATTCTCATGAAGAACCTTGACTGCCTTCTCCGCCAAAGACGTAACTGTTCCCTTATGAAGTTTCTTCAGGGTCTCGTCGTCCCCTGATTCCACCCCTAGGAAAGCTATTCTTAGCCCAGCATCTGAGGCCTTTTTAATCACCTCTGGGTTCTTCGCAGTAATGTCAACCCTCATTTGGGCTATGAAGTTGGTACTTAATCCCATCTCCATCATCTGGTCGAAGAGCTTCATCCTGTCCTTTATGTTGGGCTGAACCACGAAGATGTCATCCGTGAAGAACACCCAGCTGTAACCTAGTCTTTTTATCTCCGAGAGTTCCTTGAGTATCCTCTCATTGGACTTGTTTCTCCACGAGTTCCCCCAGGTAGGGGTTACGGAACAGAACTCACAGGCGTAGGGACATCCCCTACTGGTCTCCATACAGGCTACTGTCTCGTTCCTACCAAATACATCAAAGGTGTACTTTTCCCTATCCACTAGGTCGAAGGCCGGCATGGGAAGCTTATCTAAACTTTTTATGAGTGGCCTGGGCGGTGTCCTCTTAATGTTCCCTTCCTTATCCCTGTATACTATTCCCTTCACCTTACCCAAGTCATCGTTGTTCTCGAGCACGTTAACCAACTCCATCATAATCTCATCGCCCTCCCCCATCACTACAACGTCGAAGTTACTTCTCAGCATCTCCTCAGGGACGAACGTAGCGTGATGACCTCCAGCCAGGGTAATTACGTCAGGCTTCATCTCCTTTACTCCCTTGGCTATGGACGCAGACACGTTATGGGCAGCGGTGGCGTGGAGTGTTAGCCCAACAATATCTGGATTAAATCTAACGGTGTCGTTGATCACGTCTTGGATGGACATCTGATCAGCCTCCATGTCTATGATCTTGATCTCATGATTCCCCGTCGCCCTCACATCGCCAGCTAGTTGTAGCAAACCTAGGGGAACGGGGAGGAATCCAAAGGATCTGAGATATCCACTCCCAGTTGGATTACTGGGGCGTATGAAAACGACTTTCATATATTGTTTCATGATCTTATAATTAAATACTTTAGTATCTGCTATAGAATAAGCACGTGAAGCTTTGTGACGCAGATAATTGACTTGTTCAAGATCAGATCCTTAATGCTCACTCTTTGTTTGTATGATAGTGAGATAGCTCGATTAACATCCTGTTATGAATGCTAGGAAAAGCAGATCGTTTTCTTGGTCTTGATCCTACCATTCCATAGAGAGTTACGCGAATCTTCCCTTCAAGAAACAACTCTAATCCCGTTTCTAAAAAATTATTATAATTATAAATAGAAGATATAAGTGAAAGTTTTTATACTAAAATGCGATTATTTACATGATACCCTTGATCGAGAACTTTGAGTTCACGGTTAACGTTCCCAGAGAGACGGTGATGTCACGGTTTACCAATCCCTTCTTTTTCGTGGGGAGTTTAGGACACGTGGCTATCCTTGAGCTTTATGACGAATCATCCCAAAACTTCGTCATGCCGTCTCAGGCCACCTCCCCAAACTTTACCAAGTTTCACGTAGCTTACCTGTTCGGAGCTGGGAAGGCTTGGATAAAGATCGGGAACGGAGTGAAAACTAAGGAGGGATTTCTAGAGGGACCGATATACTCACCTCTGGGGATTTCCTATAGGGGCGAATTACTGGATCATGAAACGAAGTTTGAGATGGATATCTCCGTGAACAAGATGAACGCGGGAAGCTTAGTCAAGATCATGGTAAATATCACGTCCAGTTCCAATTTCTGGCTCAAAGCCTCAGGTTTCAATTTCTCTGAGTTCATGGAACATATGATAAAGGGGCACGTGGTTCCCATTATGAGCGGATATCCTGTGTCCAAGAGCATGTGCTAGATCGTCTCAACCCCAAACCTAGTACACAGGTTGATCACGTCAGAATCATAACTTAGGACTGGGAGTTTCAGTCTCTTGGCAACAGCGACGAGAAGATGATCATTTATCTCCCTCATGTTGAGGTGAAGGCCTAGAGCTATCTTGAAGTCTCTTCTTGTTACCCTTGCAATCACCGAGTTCCTGAGTATCTCCTCTACCTTCCCCTTCACTATTTCCTGGTCCATCTTAAGTTTCACCGAGGTAACCAGGATAAATTCCACGAGAATGTTTGGGAGGAGCACCACTGCGTCCAACTTGTTCAACCTCTCCCTGGCATCCATGTGAAAGGGCGAGTTCTCGACTAGATCGTAAACAAGGACGTTGGTATCAACTACCGCTATATGCGTCCTCTGCAAGCCTATCTATCTCCTCAGGCGTAAGATTCTCGGCTCCCTCAACTTTCACGGAGATTTTCATCTCAACCTTTTTCCTTCTACCTTCAGCTAACTGTTTCCTCAGCAATTCATTCAACACGTCTGAGATATGCCTGGTATTTCCGTACTCCTTAAGGGAGAGTCTTACGAGCTCCCTGTAAATGTTTTCGTCTAGACGAACCAATGTCTTTCTCATGTCTGAATATCTAGCTATCTAAATATTAAACTATCCTATATTTTCTCTCTCCGAGTTCAACAGATCCTCTAATGCGTGACTTCGAATTAAGCAACTACCTGACATGTCACGGTAATCTGAGTCCTGAACCCTTTTATTCTGACTTGAGTATGTAGCCTAATGGAAGAGAAAGAACGTGTTCTCTCCGACCTCAGGGAGCTTAGGGTGAAGAGCGAGGACCTTTTTAGATACCTTCAGAGCGACGATAAGGATATCAAACATGAGGCGTGGGTGACCGCAGAGAAATTGATAAGGAGCGGAAAGCTTGAGTTACAACCACTCCTATGTTTCCCAGATCATGGAACTAGGTATAGGGTATGGAACTTGATTCCCGATCTCTCCAACGTGAAGAGGGAGGTCATCATATCGGGAATACCCTGTTTCCTGGAATTGCTCCAGGACAAGGACGTGAACGTGAGGAGATTGTCCTGGTATGTGACCTTACCTAAGCTTCTAAGTTACGTGAACCTAGCTGACGTGAAGATGTTGACTGATTACTGCAGGGAAGTTGCCACAGGGGAGTGGAAAGACCTACTGGACGAGACCTGTCGCGAGATACAAGACTGAAGACGGTCATTTTATACAACAATTCCTGTTAAAACATCTATCATCATGTTCATTACAATTGATGGTGAATTTATATACGTGAGTATCGTAATTAATGATGAAAAACATGGTAAGAATTATCGTCTCCATCAAACAGGTCCCAGATGCTGATGATCTTAGGGTTGATCCAGTAACCAACACCCTTGTGAGGGAAGGAGTTCCTGCGGTGGTTAATCCCCCAGATCTTCACGCCATAGAGGAGGCAGTGAGACTCAAGGAAAAGTATGGGGGTAAGGTCACGGTAATCACCATGGGACCTCCCCAGGGAGAACAGGCCCTTCGAGACGCCCTTGCCATGGGAGCAGATGATGCCTACCTTATCACTGACAGGGCAATGGCTGGTGCGGATACCTGGGCCACGTCATACACCCTGTTCAAGGCCATACAGAAGCTTGGAGGAGCCGATCTCTACCTCTTTGGAAGAAGGGCAGTGGACGGCGAAACGGAGCAAGTGGGTCCTCAAACTGCGAAGTGGCTTGGAATACCAGTCCTGGGTTACGTTAAGGAGGTGAAGGAACTGGATGAGAGGCACGTGGTCGCGGTGAAGGCAACCGAAGTTGAGGAGGTTACGATGGAGGCTCCCATCCCTGCAGTTCTCACAATTATGGACACAGCGAACAAGCCCAGGGAACCTGACATAAACTCCTTGATTAGGGCCAAGACCACCAAGATAGTCAAGCTCTCGAAGGATGACATTGGGGCGGAACCAAACAAGATTGGGCTTGCGGGCTCTCCCACAAAGGTGATCAAGGTTCATCCTCCACCTAAGACGAGAAATCCTGAGATAAAGAAGGCGAGTGAACCAGGAGCCATAGACTGGTTGGTGGAGAAGATAAGGGAGTCCCTCAAGGATGACTCCTCGGGTACGGAACAATACGTGAAACCACAACCCAAGGTAAAGGTGCAGGGGGAGGTGTGGGTTTACGTGGATCATGTGGGCGGTAACCCGAACCCGGCGTCATTCGAGATCATGGCTGAGGCAAGGAGAATTGCAGATTTAATGTCAACGAAGCTTGGGGCCGTCGTCGTGGGAGAGAACGTAGAGTCCCTGGCGGAACTCTCCTTTAAACATGGGGCTGATAAGGTGTATCACGCCGTAACCAAGGGTTTCAACTACTATGATAACGACGTCTTCACCCAGGCACTCTCCCGTCTCATTCAGAAATACAAGCCAGAGGCGGTCATGTTCCCAGGGACAAGGAACGCGAGGGAGCTTGCGTCCACCACAGCGATCACAGTTAACACGGGGTTAATAGCTGACTGCACGAGTTTTGAGGTTGATGATAAGGGGGTCCTGAACTCCACCAGACCTGACTTTGGAGGAAAGGAGATGTCCACCATAATATGTCCCACCTCGAGACCAGTGATGGTCACGGTTAGACCTGGAGTGTTTAGGCCAATCAGACTGGAGCAGAAGGGGGAGATAGTGAGGGAGGAGATAGAGGACCTCTTCACAAGGTTCAGGGTCCTAGAGAGAAAGGCTCTGGAGAGGAGAAATGTGCTGGCTGAGGCTGAGGTGGTTGTGGGCGTTGGAAGGGGGATCAGGGATCCCTCCAACATAAAGATGATTGAGGAATTGGCGTCGAAACTGGGTGGGGTAGTGGGAGTGACCAAACCCCTCGCCGACTCTGGCTGGTACCCCAAGGAAAGGCAAGTGGGACAGACAGGCGTAACCATAAGGCCCAAGCTTTACGTCGCCGTGGGAATTTCGGGAGCAGTTCAACACCTCGTGGGCATCTCGGGCGCTAAGAAGGTCATAGCCATAAACAACGATCCCGATGCACAGATCTTCAACAACTCTGATTACGGCCTTGTTGGGGACCTGTTTGAGATAATACCAGAACTCATCAGGAGGTTGTGAGGATGTACGACGTAATAGTTGTTGGTGCGGGGCCTGCGGGGAGCGCAGCTGCGCTCAAGGCTGCGAGTTTGGGGGCCAAGACCCTGGTACTGGAGAGGGGATCTGAACCGGGAGCGAAGAACGTATCTGGGGCGATGGTCAGGGTTGACGACCTAAAGGTGTTTGATGTCAAGAGTATTCCTGTGGAAAGGGAGGTCAAGAGAGTCAGACTTGTAATGGGTAACAGTGGGGAGGTCCAGCTGGAGATAAGGCCAAGGGAGAGGTTAATAAACGTGGGCAGGCTTAAGCTAGATAAGTGGATGGCCTCGCAAGCCGAGGGTGCAGGGGCACTGGTCCTGACCAAGACCACTGCCCTGAAACTTGGACCTGAGGGAGTTATCACGGATAGGGGAGAGGTTCAGGGGAAAACCATAATCCTGGCAGAGGGTGCCAACGCACTCGTGTCCATGGGGGCAGGCCTAAGGAGAGACCTAACCCCCGAGGAAACCGTTCAGACGGTGAAGGAGGTGTATTCCCTAAACAAGGACGAGGTAAACAAGAGGCTAGGTCTGTCCAGTGATCAGGAGGGGTTATCCGTGAGATATCTGTTTCAGGACCCCGTACCTGGGGCAGGATTCCTTTATACGTACAAGGACTCGATCGCCTTTGGCATAGGAGTTCACATGACCTCCCTCATCTCCCACAAGATTAGACCGCAGGACGTCCTTGAGGAGGTTAAGAGAACCCTTGGGATTCAGGAACTGGTGAAGGGCTTCTCGCTTAGGGAGTACTCTGCCAAGATTATCCCAGAGAACGGTTTCCCCGCATGGAGGCCCTGCCACGGGAACGTCTTCCTAGCTGGAGACGCCCTGGGTCTGGTCAATCCGATCACCTTTAACGGTATTGGTCCTGCAGTAATTTCAGGAGCACTCGCGGGAGAGTACGCGGTCAAGGGAGAATGTCATGGATATGAGAGGGCTCTCCTAGGAGACAGGATCGTGTCCCAGTCAGTTAAGCTGAGACCTCTGGTAAAGGAGCTCCTTCGAGAGGAGAACATGAGGTCGTATATCTCCATGGCGACCGAGCTATCCTCGTCCTGGGTCTCAGGCGAGCTTTCCCCTGACCCAGTCAAGAGGAACTCGTGGAGACTGTTTAAACATGCATTACTACTCATGGGTGCTCTATAATGAGAGTCGAGGAGAAACTTTACACCCTTAGGTACAAGAGGGACGAAGAACCGCATCTGAGGATAAGGGACCAGGCACAATGTGCCAAGTGTGAACAGGAGTATGGAACTCCGCAACCCTGCATATCAGTCTGCCCTGCCAACGTTTACACGTGGGACGGACATAAGCTTGTGCTATCCTACGAGAACTGCGTAGAGTGCGGTGCCTGCAGGATTGCGTGTCCCTTCCACAACATAGCCTGGAGTTACCCAAGGTATGGCCTTGGAATGTCCCTCAGGTACGGGTAAGTCAAAGTTTTTTAAGTAGTAGTTATTATAATATATGATAATGAATGTTGGACAATTAGTTGTAAAAAAGATGGTTTCACTACCCATTACCTCGTCTATTAGGGAAGTTGCTCAGGTCATGAGGGAAAACGACGTTAGCTCGGTTGTACTCACTAACGAGAGGGGAGAGATCGTGGCCATAGTCACGGAGAGGGATATAACCAGGGCTGTTGCGGACGGGCTTGACTACTCAACTCCTGCAGGAAAGATTGGAAAGGGGCCAGTGATTTCTGTGGACAGGGACTTGCCCCTGTTTGAGGCCCTCGAGTTAATGGGTGAGAAGAAGATTCGCCATCTCCTAGTGAAGGACAAGGACCAACCCTTGGGGATTGTGTCCTTAAGGGAAATAGCTAACACGATCTCGCTGATGAACTTCGCAGATTCATACTAGTTCTTTTTTCTTTCTATTTGTTCATCTTTCTACTTGTCCATGTATCCACTATTCTAACCCTGCTCATGAGTACAACACCTATTAACAACACGAGACCAAGGATAGTGAGAAGGACATCCCTAAATCCTAGGAGGGTGATCCCTATCCCGGAAAGGAAAGCGGTCGTAGATCCTATCATGGTTAGGGACGCAAAGAAGAGACCGTTTGCAACGTTCCTCATCTCAGGCGGGATTCCCCTTGTAATCATCACGGTGGACATGGGCATTGTTATTCCGTGGGGAATTCCCAGTATCGTTAAGGATATCATGAAGTCAACTAAGGATCTTGAGACTATCATGACCACAACTCCAGTCACGGTGAGCAAAAGTGACAGCAACACGCCCCTCTTCACCCTCTCCACCGGGGAAATAGAGAGGATTAACCTAGTTAGGAGAGATGCCAGGAAGAACAGGGAAAATCCGATTTCAATCTCAGCTGGACTAGACCCGAAACTCTCCCTCATGAAGATCCCACCAAAGGTAAGAAGGAAAGAGAAGACCAGTTCATAGCTAGCTATGTTGAGGATCGCCACCGTGAGAGCCGGGTTCCTCACCGTGGTTCTGCCTGAACCTGAAGAGACTGAAGCCCCATGAAGGAGGGGTATGGCCACTAGAGGAGCTAGGGCGAATGCTAGGAAAACGCCTCGGACGCCGAGGAATGGGATTAGTCTCGCCTCGATCAGGGGACCCATAACTAGGCCAATGCTAAGGGACAGGGCATAGATGTTCAGTAGCCTTTCCCTTGTCCTCCTATCCTCGGCCTTACCTGAGATCGTGATAAGGTTAGGCATAATGACACCGAGAGTGACCCCAGAGATGCCAGTCACGGCCCAGACGGAGAGAGAGGAGACCACAGAGAGAAGGGCCAAAGACAGGGAGTAAACCAGGAGAGTCGTGACCAGGACTACCCTGCTGGAATACCTGACTAGGAATGCACTTCCCACGAAGGTAGCAACGGTAAAGATGGCACTTAGGACCCCAACCAACAGGTTTGAGAACCCGAGGGAGTACTTGGCCAGGATCGGTAGAGTAGTTGAGATAACGTTACTTGAAGCCCTTATTAACATCGTGGAAAGGACAAGGGTTAAGGCCAGAAGTACCAGTTTCCTGTCCATGGAAGCTTAAGCGAGAACCGAGTAAAAAGGATCATTTACCTTGTCCCCTGGTAGTCTCCACAACTCTCTCCTCATAAATCACTGTCTTACCCCTAAGGGCTGAGGCTACTGCTGCGGCAAAGGAAAGTCCTGAAGCGGTGAAGAATGCTATCCTCAACGCTTGCATGAACGCAGGCGCTATGACGTTCGGGAACCAGGTATTCGCAGTTATCGTGGAAACGACTGAGCTTGGGATTGAACTAGCAACTGAAGGCGGAAGCTGTGACAGAATGGCAGAAACCGGGTTGTAACCAAGAAACGCCGCAAATATTGCTGCAGTGGGCGGTATCTTGGTCATGTAGGGAATTAACTGAGGAGCTCCCGCAGATGTCAATGCCGTAGATAAGGTTGTCGGTAATACTAGGTAAAGTACCTCGATCACTATTGTGAAGAATACACCAATACTCAATGTACTTCCCGTGTTGGTGAGCATTGCCCTTATCCCTGATGCCGATCCCCTGTGTTGTGGAGGGGAGGCATTCATGAGGGATGCCGTATTCGGGGACACGAAAAGTCCATTCCCAATACCCATGAAGAAGATGATTGTGGCAAACTCGAGATAATTGAAGTTGTAAGGCAATGTGGTGAGTCCCAAAAGCCCAACTCCCAGAATCACCAGCCCAAGGGTAGCTAGGGTCCTAGCCCCATATCTGTCGGAGAGCTTTCCGGCAATTGAACCCATTATTCCGAACCCTGCCAATAGAGGAAGTAGATATATCCCAGCCCAGAATGGGGTTACCTCATAACTGTAACCGTGAAGGGGTAACCATATGGCCTGTAACAGGAGGACAAGCATCAACTGGAGACCGCCAAAGGCTAATTGGGCCAAGATCACCGACGCAGAGGCCATGGAGAAAGCCCTAATCTTAAAGAGCTCCAACCTGAACATGGGATCTGGAACCTTGGTCTCCACAAAGAGGAAGACTCCCAACAGGGCTAACCCGCTCACAATCGCCGAGATTACGTATGGATTTGACCACCCGGTCGCCTGGTTCCCGTAGGGGAGTATCCCGTACGTTATTCCCACAAGGATTAGGATCAGGGAGACCGCGAACAGGACATTACCTGGAATGTCTATCCTCTGGTTCCTTTCCGGTTTGCTCAGTTGCTTGAGGGACTTCATTGACCAGATTGTCCCTAGGATTCCTATGGGGACGTTAACTAGAAAGACGTCTCTCCAATAGATTGAGGCCAGTATACCCCCTATAATTATCCCAGCTACTCCTCCAAATATTCCTATGACTCCGTTGAGGCCTAGAGCAAATCCCCTCTCCTTTGGAGGGAAAGCCTCTGACAGGATCGCCGCGCTGTTCGCCATTAAGAGTGCTCCCCCAACTGCCTGTATCACCCTGTAAATCACCAGCTGAAGGGCTGCCACATCACCCTGTCCGGGAGTCAGGTAGAGGAGTATCGATGCCACAGTGAAGATCAGAAACCCAAGGTTGTACATCCTCACCCTGCCAAAAATGTCTGAGATCCTCCCCACGTTCACGACGAGGATCGCTGAGACTATGCTATACCCAAATAGAATCCACAACAAGTACTGAAATGAATTGAAGGGATTCACTCCTATTCCGCGGAATATCGCCGGTAAAGAGATCAACACGATGTTGGCGTTCATGAAGCCCATGAAGACGCCAAGGCTAGTGTTTGATAAAGCAATCCATTTGTACTGAACCATACAATTAGAGGGTTAATCTTTATTTATTAAAGTTTCTTCGCATGATTCGAGTCAGGGCTTAAAAAAGGTGATTTTCTCTATATTAAATGTGATAGATCACGCCCTAGATTACTTATGAATAACAAGAGATTTATACCCGTGATTAAATTCCGTTTCAAAAATACTTTTAGGCATAAGTCGCCTCATTCTTATGTATGGAAATAACGAGAAGCATAAAACTGGATCATGAATGGGAAGCGGTCAGTACTATTCTATCTGATCCTGAGTTCGTAATTCCTAGACTCTTTCCACCGGTCAAAAGTATCACGGTTAACGGTTCTTCCTTTAGGGGTAGCGGAAAATATGCAATGAGGGACTTCGAGATATCGGGAACGGTTTTCAAGGGAACAGAGATTAGATATGTCTTCCAAGTGAAGAGTGGTGGAATAGGGACGGGAAGATTAACCTTCGCTCCAAGGGATGACGAGCTGATCCTTAAGTTCGAATATGAGGGAGTGTTTAAACGCGTGTTTTCCCTAACTGCTCGAGACAGGTGGATTGGAGGATTTCTGGAGAAGTTGAACGAAGAGATTAGACTTGAAAGGATTAGGAGAAAGATATGAGATTCTCGATAAAGGTTCCACATGTCAAGTACACGGGAGTTGATGCGATACTGAGAATTAATGGATGAATTACCGTCACAAATACTGATACAGATACTGGATGCTAGAGACAACGGAGAAGGGATTCTAGTGAGTAGGGGGATTGAAGTTTCGATTTCTCGAAATCTTAATTTCGCCTCACTTCCAGACTATATCGTTGGCCTCAATTTCCCTCCTTAACTCACTCAAGGCCTCCTGAAGGCTCATGGGTTTATGTTCAAGCGACATTGCCTTACTTACGTTGAGGGAGGAATTCATGGGCCTCCTAGCGAACCACTTCATCTCGTTGAAGTGAGCTGGGTTAATCAGGGTCTCATTTAGCCCAAAGGTCCTCGCGAGTGCCAGGGAGAATTCATATCTGCTAACCTGGGATCGGCCAGCGAGGTGCAACACACCCTTAATCCTCCTGTCCACGGCCTCCCTCAACATAAGGGAAAAGTTCGTGTTGAGGGTCGGAGAAGTAACCTGATCCACGAGGGCGTTAACCCTCTCCCCAGCCTTCAGCTTCTTGAGCAACCAAAGCGCGAAGTTGTCCTTTCCACTAGCAGGGTTACTCCCGTAGGGCGTGCTCGTCCTAACCACTAGGCTATCCACATCCCTCACGAGCTTTTCGCCCTCAAGTTTCGTTAGGCCATAAACGTTTACGGGGTTGGTCTCGTCCTCCTCCCGATAATTCCCCCTGGTTCCATCAAAGACGTAATCGGTTGAAATGTAAACCAGGAAAGCGTTGGTCCTCTTGCTAACCTTTACGATCTCCCTAGTTACGTCGACATTGAGGAGTCTGGCGAGATCTGGTTCCCTTTCACACTTATCCACGTCTGTGAGAGCTGCGGCGTGGATGATGACGTCCGGCGATAGCTCCTCAATGGGCCTCAAGTTTAGGGAGCTGAGATCTAGGACGAGAAAAGGGGAGGTCTCCGGTTGGCTCCTGTGGTATACCCCCACAACCTCGTAGTCCTTGAACGCCTGAACTATCCTCTTACCGAGGAGGCCACCGGCTCCCGTGACCACGACTCTCATGGATCAAACCAATCTCCTCAACCTTTAACTTTATGTCTCTCTGAATCTCGCCTTCCAATAAACTTATAAGTAAAAAATTGATTAATCTTTTAAAATGTAAAATGAGAATTTCTCTTATAATCTCTGAGGAAAATAAAGCATTGGAAAGGGATATTTCCAGGTTAATTGACGTTAACGCCTTCTACATGAGATACTACCCAGGTCATGGTGAAACCCCCAAGGAGAGAAGAAGAATGTTCCAGGAGCTCTCCAAGATGAAGGCGGAGATAGAGAAGGCTGACCTTATCATATACGCGAGATCCTACGGTGTATTCTCAAGTGAAGGATGGAAACTACTTCACTCATTCTTCTCGAAACCTGTGATCATCTCCACCGAGGAGATAGCGAAACGCGTTAGGGAAAAGAGGGTTTTCCTTGTGTCACCGTACAATCAGTACAGGCATGACTACGAGGTCAAATGGCTGAGAGAGTTTAGTAAGGTAGTAGGTTCAGTGGCTCTGGGAAGAACAGGTGGAGATGCAATATCGAGCACTCCTCCTCACCTTGTAGAGAGCTCTGTGAAGATAGGCCACGAAAATCCCGAGGCAGAAATAGTTTACGTTGCTTGTACCATTCTGTCCACACTTCCCTATCTTGACAGGTTAAAGGGAGGAAAACCTGTGATAACTGCGTCCTCTGTATTGATCGAGGGAGTTAAATGGGATGGATAGAGGACAAGATAAGGAGATGCAGATCGAGAGCCTGCGAGGAGGCCCTCCTTTTCGTGTCGGATAACCTGTTCAGAACTAGGAGGAACACACTGGATATCATGGATCAAGTTCCGTCCGGATGGTCAGGCCTCAACAAGCTAGTGAGGGAATACGTCAGGAAGTCTATGGTCATTTACCGTGGTCTAGTGTTTGAGGATGAGATACGTCACGCTGTGATCGAGGGTTATCACAGTGCCCTAAGGGGGAATCTCCACTCTGCTGAGGAGAGCAACAGGTTTATCTTGGAAAGGTTCTGTCTCTCTAGGTTCGTCGAGAGGACGAGTAATATCTACCTGGATCTCATAAGGAGTAGAACCTGGCACAGACTTGTGGATAGCGGGTTCATAATCACGAGTCTAGGTGAGGCCCTCTCCCGAAGGAAAAGATTGGGGACGAAGGCCAGTCTCGAGGGAGAGGGTATATTCCTCGCTGGGAAACCGGTGTGTAGGAAACATCTAACCTTTCCAGAGTACTCCAGCGATATCTCCAGGTTTAGAATCAAGGGAAAGGTGAAATGTAAGTGCGGTGCACCGGCCGTGGCCTTAACGCTGGCTATGCCAAAGGTGAGCGCACTGATTGGACTCACGTGTTACCTCTTGGGCCATGACTCTAGGACACTCGAAAGGATTTACAGCAACCTCTCTAGAATAATTCATCCCTACGGTTTCGTAAAGATGGATAGGGAGAAGGCAATCCTGATCTGGTTTAGGGATTACTTCATGCTATCGACAGAATTCAGTAAAATAATGAAGATTGATATATAATGATTAAAATAATCTAGTTTTCCCTAGTTTTATATCGTAGAAGATGAATATTATAACTATAGATACCAAGGATTTAGGAAGAATTTTTATTTAATCAACATCAAAGATGTACGATTTTTAAGGATTTAATTCGTATAAAAAAAGAAAATTGATCGTAGAGGGAGTACCTTCTCTACCTCTCAAACGTCAGCAATGTCATCCATCATCTTTTGCATGTTTTTCTTAAGTTCCTTGAATTTCCTCAGCTTATCCATGGTCTTCATCCCCTCTCCCGTCAACCTATACTTCCCTTCGGAGAAGGAGATTAGACCGAGGTCCATGAGATGATTTAAGTACCTAAGAAATGAGTCATAGTTGAGACCAGACTTATACATCAAGTTGGTCTTATTGGTTCCAATACCCGAACAGCCCTCTAGCATACTTAAAACAATTTCTTGTCTAGTTCTTCTTATCATCATAACCGGTTAAATTAACAACCTTTAACTTATAAACTAAATGTACGTGTGAGCTCGTAACCTTGACAGAATTGTGATCCACTTGTCAAATCTTTATATCCTAATACGGACAAAAACTTGATGAGCCAGCACAAGAGAGTGATAGTGGTGTCCACTGACTCACGATGTTTTCTATCTTCATTGAGTGAGTAATTCTAGAACTTTAAGGATAACGAAGACAGAAGATCATCACACATTCTTCTATTGAGGTTCCATGAACAAGGCGCCAGGAGAAGGCGGATCATCAGATATAAGCCTGAAAACCTCATATGACTCTTACTGTCTGGAGTATTTGATTACTTAACGCCAAATCTACGAATGGTTCTGATTCGGAGAATGACGTTAATTTTAGGATACTCCACACACTACATAACTCTTCAAAAATAAGTGCGGTGAAGATTAATAAAAAACTAAAAATAATTAACTTTTATACCAAACATAAGCGGTATCTGAGTCGATAACGTAATATCCCTTCTCGAACCTCACAGGAGTTCTGGATAAGGTTTTCGTGAGTTTCAGCAGCCCCCTAGCGCTTTCAACTTTGACTTCTCGAGTAACTGGTGGATTTGTCCCGCTCACTGACAACTTCCTCAATGTCCTCTCTGCCGCTGCCTCCGGATTCATGGCTTCTCCTGCCTTAGGTCCATAGACGAAGGAGACTCCTCCAAACAGTGCAAATATTCCTCCAGATATGAACAGCATCTTGTTGTACCCAGTCATCCCCTTCACAAGGTTCTGATGATAAAGCGTCTGGGTCACGTTACCCCCTGGATCCTGAGAGAAAGTATAGTTCAGCGAGCCGAAATACACCTCCATGCTCTTATCAAGGGTCACTGGAATATTTCCCTGACTAC
Organism: Metallosphaera sedula DSM 5348; assembly: GCF_000016605.1. Lineage (NCBI taxonomy): Archaea > Thermoproteati > Thermoproteota > Thermoprotei > Sulfolobales > Sulfolobaceae > Metallosphaera > Metallosphaera sedula. Next base: position 1,235,867 of record NC_009440.1, read on the forward strand.
TGTGGAGAGTCAGGTTGGCGACAACCACGAGCTTTATTGTAAATCTACTGGAACTGATCCCCACCTGCTGATTAATTTTCTGGGTTAAGTTATTGTACTGAGTTATGTTGGGAGAGTACTGGAAGAAGAGTGACTGTCCTGAGGAGTTTTGGATCACCCCATGAAAGCTTCCCAAGTACTTTGTCCAATCGCTTGTGGAAAGATATTCATAAACTACGTAACTTCCATTGTACGAGGTGGGCGAACTTCCTGTGGCATTAACGTTGGCGTGTAGATTCACGCCCTCCACGAGTTTGGAGAACATTGAACTGGCGTTCACGCACGAGGCGTTGTTAAACAGGATGGAGTTGTTGATATGGAAATTGCTCCACAGGTTTAGTTGAGCCTGATAGCTATACGTTGGGACCTCATAACTCCTATAATAAGGAACGTTGGAGGCGTAGCCGTAATAGATCATGGTCCCTGAAATCGACAGAAATAGGAGGCATATTGCAAGTGCCAACATAGTTTTAGTTTTCATGAGAGATCAACCCCTACCAGCCCTAAGCTACCTTGAGCAATGAACATTTGCATGGACACGGTTGGAGTAGGTACTGAGGTTGAGTTGAGTGTGACCTCAGCACATGGTATTTGATTAAAGTACTGAATCACCAGTTCCCCGTTCTGGAGCGTGTACGATCCGTCTGTTTTCACGCTAACTATGGAAGCGTGGGGGCAGATAATAACCACTTGAATTTGGTTTGTATAGGATACTAGGTACACATCATTTAGCGACAGATCATAAGTTTGATTTCCCTCATACGAAATGGAGCCATATGCCATTGTGGGTCCTATCTCAAAGACCCCACGATTCGAGACACCAAAACCTGGCATCCAGGATGAGAGAACCAGAAAGGATGCAACTGCGATCATGAACATGGTTAGAGCTATCTTACCAATCATCACTTTTCAACCTCACAATGTACACGAACATTATAAATGGCAATGTACTAATGACCGAACTAATCAATAGCAACTCCAGGGGATAGTATTTCAGACCCTCTGCCAGCGCAGAAATAGGGAAAAGGGTCGGGATTACGAAGGCCTTGACCACAACCAACTTAAGTCCCTGAGATCCGTTTCCTATTGCGGTGAACCTCAGGTGAAGAGTTTGAGAGGGCATAAGGATCATGTTTGTTGGAGTCACGTTATAGTAAGCTGAGCTCGAACCCTTGACCGAGGATACCTCGACATATTCAGGTATGAGAAGTCTGTTAGTCACGTTAACGACGTAGGAAGATGAATGTCCATGTAAGATGACCCCCAGGTTTATTGAGGGCGTGTTTAGAGCTCCACCTCCGATCTCAACTGGAGTATTAGAGGTAAAATACGAAAAGGTGGCGGAGAAGGACATCGCGAGGGAGGCAATAATCGTAAAGGAGATGACCACAATACCTATAGCCAACATAATTCCCTTCGTGGAAATCCTCAGCTCTCTGCGTTGATGCCTTCTGTTGAAGGACGTATCCAGGATAAGGAAGGATATTCCCATCAGCGTGAGAATTATAACCCCCTCCAAGGAGTTATTTTCTAGGAAATAGACTATAGATCCTATTCCCGGAACAATTACGGGGTTACCACCTAGGATAAGGAGCTTCCCATAGACCTCTGAGGAGTTCACAGGGGGCATGTATATCTGATCCACATAATCATCATTTATCCCCTTGGTGATGAACCCCTTGGCAGTGGAATTTACCACCTGGTGGATTATGTAAGGTGGATATCCCGGTATCTTCCCGTAATCTGGATCGTGAAACACGATCATGTCTCCTACATTCACCTTTCCTGCAAAGGGTTCCGGTACAATAAACACCAACTCCCCCGGCTTAAGGTAGGGATACATACTATATCCGCTAGTAAATGCAACGAATAGGGGTCTTCCGTCGAGATTCGCAGAGATTACGGCAATTGAAAAGATCAAGAGGATGACAAGGAAAACCTTAAACAGCAATTTTAGGATAGGCTTAACGTATTCCCAGGTCAGGTCGACAACAGGGTTCAAGGACTCTCAACTCCATAGCCTGAGCTAATTAATATCATGATCTACTGACTGTTTGAAAAATATTTAAAATACTCTCATTTAATCCTGCCCTAGTACATACTTGACTATCTCACTGGTAGTCACGAAAATCTCCACAAGGTAGTTAACCCCTGCGGAAAGTCTTCATCTAGAAGATTTGATCCGTGTCTCGTTACTCATGTATTACCTGTTGGGGCAGATATATAGTAGTTTAAGCTTTGCTCAGTCCCATTTTATTAACTCTTCATATAATTAACCATGATGTTATGTTTTTGACATTACTCGAATTAATTAACCTTGTACTATCCGCGACCAGTTTGATACTGTTATGGAAATTAGTTGATTATTACGATAAGATGATCTCATCTATGAAGAACAAGGCGATAAACGGAGTCGTCCTTGACTTTTTGATGTCGCTCACTGACCTGTTAACCCAGGGAGACGCAATGAACCTTCTCGAAGATCTGCTAGTATACATAACGAATCTTCAGGGAAAGGAGTGGAACGATATATACTCTGAGGTTATCAGCAAGTTTGTTCCCATAAAGAGGCAACTGGAGCTCGTGTTAAGTAAGGCCAATGGAATAGGTGACTTGACAAATAGAATCAATTCTTCTAGGTTTATCACAAGGTCGATCAAGATTCTCTCGGTCATAGCTGTGATAGAGGCAGTGCTAGGACCCTTCTCTAGACTAATGAGCTCTTTTCAGTTTCAGGTCGTGCTCTACGGAAACGTTATCCTTCTTATTTTGATCATCATTGTTCTCTTGATTCATGTTTCCAACACTGTTAAACTGATGTCATCAGTGAACAAGACAAATTAATGGATCGATTGAGCCACTCGAGATTGTGTTTTGACGTTCGGTATGCCTAGAATAAGCAACTAATCGATCAAGTCCCACTTGTCAAACTTCATTTTATTGTGTTTACGTTTAGTGTGTGTAGTATTTAATTACTTGGCGCCAATTTGAATAGTTCTGATCTCACGAATGACATTAATTTTGATATGTTCCACACTAGTCTACGTTAACGAATAGCTCATCATTTACTATCTTGATATCGTAGACTTTCAAATCTGGGGACCGAAACCACGATCCCGGTTTATTGCTGTAAATGTTTGGTATTAGTTTTCCATCACACAAATCATACTCGTAATAATGTAGGTGACACCTTATTCTGCATCTCCCGTCGCATAAGACGTCTCCATACTCCAGATTTCCTCCCTTATGCGGACAGTACGCATCCATGGCAAATATCCTATCCCCGACTTTCACAATAACAACGTCCACATGGTCAAGCCGGAACTTAGTGGGTTTTCCCTCCTTAAGTTCCGGTGCTCTACATACCTTCACGAACATCTTTATCCCAAAAAATCACTCATATCTTGATTTCCTAGAGAAGGGACCTTCCCCTGGATAGTTTCTCCTGAAGTGGCCCGATGGCCTACTGTAAAGTAGCTCCATGAACCAAGCCTCATGCTCTATCTCTTCCTGCAATATTCTCTGTGCAAGGTCATAGGTTCTGGGATCTTTTCCGTAGGTCATGTCACATACCTCCTTCCATGTTCTTATGGCGCACTGCTCCGCCTCTAGTAGCACCTTCAGTATCTCCTTAGGATCTTTCCAGTTCTCGGGCAGGTACGCATCAGCACATGCAGACAACTCAGCCACTTGCCTTATGTCCTTAGGTAATGTTCCACCTAATTCGTAGATTCTTTGCGACATGAGTTCAAAGTGTAGCCTGTCCTCTAATCTAGCGTCCTCGGCTATCTCCTTAAATCCCTCTCCTTCCATACCCGATAGATGCATCCTGAGATTCGTGTAGTAGTAGTACGTCGTGAACTCCGCTGCTGTTGCTCTCACGAGCTTCTCTATGAGTTTCTTGACATCTAATCCAGATTTTTCCAGGATTTCTACGCCCACTACCGTAGGCTCATCCCTTTGAGGTTTATCTTGCATTTATTCACCCTCATAATCTAGAATGAATACTATATTATAAAATATTCTAACTAAGAGTTACTCCAATCTTCCTAACATGATCTTAATAGTAAGAAATAATAGTTGTTGAAAGTTAATTTTAGATAAGAATACTTATAATTTAGTTAGTAGCAAGATCTGGTAGGATGTTTATGAATTGTGTACAGAACCATGAAATTCAGGGATGTCTTAGCCATCGAGGACAACAGTGTGAGATTACCTCATCTACTTTCTAACTGAGGTGAAGAAAATGAGCATAAGGGATTCAGCTAAACTTTTTGGACCTGCATGGATAGCTCTCTTGGCAGATTCCGACGCGGCCAGTATTTTAGGAGGAGTATCGTCCGGAGAAGAATTTGGTTACAGGCTAATCTGGTTCCTGCTAGTTCTTTCCATTCCTCTGTTCATTATTCAGGAAGCCTCTGGGAGGTTGGGAGCGGTATCAAATCGAGGTATTGGCACACTAATCAGGGAAAACTACTCTAGGAGAACATCTATACTGGCTACAATTCCAATCTTCGTGGTCGACTTTTTCACTTATCTCAGCGAATATGCTGGGATAGCTATTGGATCTGTTTTGGTGGGAATAAATCCCCTAGTCGGGTTACTGATGTTCTTTGGACTTCATGTTCTGGTTATTGTAACCAGAAATTATCAGATTACGGAGAAATCCCTTATTCTCACATCGGTTATCTTGATCTTGTCGTCCCTCATTATAGTGGCACCAAGAATTAACTCTGGGGAGAGCCTGGTTTATTTTTCGAGTTCTCGGAACTACTTCTTTTATCTAGCAATAAACGTTGGTGCCGTGGTCACGCCTCCTTGTATGCTGATTTACCAGAGCTCTGCCACGGCAACCAAATACTCTTCCCTAAGGATAGATACCTCAAAAAAGGTGTCCTGGCTCAATTTGGAGACAGTCGCGGGGTCTATAGTGACCGAGATCATTGTTGTAATAGCTGAGATCGTGGGAACAATCCTAGGTGGGGTTGACCCAGAGGATCCATTAAAGCTGGGAAATGTCCTAGGTCAGCTCCGTTTCATATTTGGTGTGACCCTAATTACTGCAGGTTTTCTTACACTCGTAGTAGTCTCCTTAAGTAGTGCCTGGGGAGTTTTAGAGGCCATTAACAGAAACAGCTACAATAATACTATAAAGTTATATATCCTGGAATCTATTCCCGCAGTTCTTATCATCTTATTAGTGGGTAGTAATTATTCGACGATAGTTAACTTCGCCTTGACCTTACTCTCGCTGTCGCCCATAGTTGTTGCATTGCCAGGTATACTCATAGGGATACTTTTGAGCAAACGCGAAATCATGGGAGGATATGCATATGGCAAGGCGAGACTAATCCTGTATTTTGTGACAATAGCGTTGATAACGTTGGGCGGAATTATAGGTATCATTGAACTGGCATAGTGATAGTGTCATCTCTACCAAGAATCACAGTAATAGGTAACGTTTCGTCATCTTAAGCGGGCAGACAAAGGATGAGTTGACGTAGTTCATTTGACGATGATTGGCCCGTTTCAAGAAATCGACCAAGTTAGATTCTTACTCTTTTTAGTAGATACGATGTCTAGTCCTAGATATATATCACACAATTTTTGATATATATTTTATTTTAACATGATGAACTTAATTTAAATAGTTGGTCTCGCTCTTATGTTTTCAGTGAAACCGTGAATCTGAAAACTGTAACCGCAATATCCGTGTTAGTCGCGTTAGCTACAGTGTTGTTTGCCCAGATGTTTTTAGTGGGTTTCAGCATTGGGACTGACGTTGGTGGAAGCGTTGTGAACATTAATAGTCATGACGCTCTAATAGAGATTCAACCTCTTGAAAACTTCGCTACTGTTAACGGCGCAGGTCAGTTGACTGTGAATCTACCTGAGGTAGGACCTGGTAGTGCTCCAGCTACAAATTTAGTTAATGATCAGGGGAATAATTATACGGCTATATATGTCTGGAAAGTAGTTGATGTACAATATAATGGAAATGGTACATTAATGGTTAATGCCTCTATCGAGGACGCACACTTCTCTCCATCTAGCGTAGATCAAAATATTGGGTTCCTTATACTTGCTTATCCAAACACTTCAACCCTAAACTCTAACGAGTTGTTCTCCAGTAACATGATCCCAATCTCTCAGTCAGCTACCCAAGCTAAAAGTGGGCAAATAAGTCTTGGTGGAGTTACGTTCACATTGCTGACAACAGAGAATATAAACCAACACTTCGCTACATCAGGTGTAACCTTGACTGGTGGACAGCCTGGCTATGATATATTGATAGTAGAACTGTTAGTCAACAACCCAGGTGCTCCTCAACAGACAACCTTCGATTACTACCTGAACCTCTACGGCTATCAGTTAACCGAGTAACACGAAATATTTTCTTTTTTTTTTTTATAAATGAATCTCTTTTTATTTCATATAAATCTACTCTAAATTCTGATTTACAGTACCTGATAAAGATTCTTATTAAGCGTCTAAAACCGTTTTTCATGATCTCAGATTATGTAGAGTTTAGGATGAGCAGGGCCTCCTTGAACCTGGAAATCTGAATGTAAGTTAAGTTCCACAAGGTCATGAATGAGTTCATAACTATTGTAGTTGCAGTTACGATTCCCCCTTTTACCACGCGTCTTCCATGAAGGCATAGCCATTGACGGCGTTGCGACAATCAAGGTCAATCAGGTGTCCGTTAGAGTACCAAAGTTATGATCAAATGGAAAACCTAGATAGCCTTACACCAAGAAAAACTTGACAGGCGTTAGGTGATTTCTGTCAAATGATACATACGCAACATGAGAGACTTCTTAAATATTCCCGAGAGATCTATTTATCATGACGACGAAAAGGCGTGGGAAACTAGAAATTTACCTTGATATTCTGTCGATCTGTGCCATGGGAGGGAAGAAGACTGAAATTATGTATAGGGCAAACTTAAGCTATGACCTACTTAACAAGTACCTTAACGATCTTGAGCAGAACGGGTTCATAGTTACAACCGGTAATCTAAGGTGTTTAACTGATAAGGGCCAAAGACTGCTTGACCTTCTGGTGAAACGCGAAAATGTTAGGAAAGAGGTAGAGGATCTGGAATTCAGAATATCAATGATGACCTCTCGTGCAGGGAGCCTGAAAGAGATCGAAATTAGTAAAATCAACTAGAAAGGACCAGTTAAAAACTCTGGATAAGGTACTTATTCCTCTTAAGAGATGTTTTATCTTCGCAATGGAACAACATGACAATCACTATCTAGAAGCTCTAACTTCGAATCTTTCACTATATTAATAGTCATTTGAGACTGGGTCAAGATGTTAGTCATGCTCTACTGACTCTGTAGATTCTCTGCTGAATGTTTCGAGGATTCGCAACTCTTTTCACAATCCCCTTTTTTACGAGAATTGAGAGGGCGTACCTTATGGTCCTGTCTGGAAGACCCGTCTTCTCCACTAGTTCCTTCGGTGTGGCCTCACCGTAAATCTGAAGCATCTTTAACACAAACTTTGCACTTGGTGGTATGTCCTGACTTTCGAGGGTAAGCTTTACCTTCCTCTCGATGTTCTCTCCAACCTTCTCGGTGAACCTAATGAGGGATATTGATTCTCCTCTCTCCACAGTGACCGCATCATTCACCCTGACCCTAGCGACCCCATCGAGGATTGCCTCAACGTTCACCTGACTTGAGATGTCCCTTATCACCATCCTCGACCCGTCTGGAACCACAAGACTTCTCCTTATGGGGTTTAGGGAATTCACGGGAACTAGAACGAACACGGGGGCCCCCTTCAGAACCATGGGACCTCCGGCGGAGAAAGCGTAGGCGGTTGATCCTGCAGGCGTGGCCACAATGATACCATCAGCCTTATCGCTCCACAGGACCTCGTCATCAACGACGAGGGAATACTCCATGAGAGTTGCACTCCTAGAGGGGAAGAGCGCGAGCTCGTTAAGGGCGTACACTGGCTCGTTATTCCCGACACAAACCCTTAACCTCGTGAGTTGCTCCACGCGATAATCGCCCATGGAAAGCCTCTCTAACCCGGGCCTGAGTTGGTCCCAGTCCACCGAGGAGTAGAAGGTGGAGTAACCTGGAGGGCTCACGTGGAACACTGGAACCTTGGGAGCGCCTAGTATCTGGAGGAGTTTCAGGAGATCCCCGTCAGTTCCCACCTCTATCACTGCGTCGTAACCCTCTGAAACCTCCTGAATCCCGTACTCCCTCAGGAGTCTCCTCACCCTCTCCCTTGTTCTGCCGTCCCCCTCCCCGTGGAGGAGGACCCTCTTCACGGCATCTGGCATTTTTTGCCGATCCCCTCCTACCCAGTATGCATATTCTGTTAGGATAATGATGATTTATGAACATTTTCTTATTTTAGAGTTTGGGTTAACATGTCCAAGTTCCTCAGACAGTCCTCCGGGCTCGTGAAACAGGCCACCCTCAAGGATCTCGTAATGCTCAACGTTGCAAACATGGGAGCAGGGCTGGCAGTTTTCCAAGGGATTTCGCCCTACATAGTTCCTGGGGCAAGGCTGTGGGTGGCCTCTCTCCTCACCTTCCTTATCTCGCTTCCGCTCGTCCTCCTGTACACGTCACTCATGACAAGGATGCCAAGGACGGGTGGGGATTACGTGTGGTTATCCAGGAAGTTAAATGGTGCCCTAGGTAGCATCATGGGAATAGCCATAGCCTTCAACATGCCTCCCTTCTTTGCGTTATCTGCCTTCTTCTCGGTGTCCGCGATCAACGCAGTGCTCTCAGAGATCGGGGTGCTGGACAACGTGAAATCGTTGGTCTACCTTAGCAATAACGTGTTCGTGAATCCCTACGGAACCCTCACCCTGGAGCAAGAACTCCTGATCTATGGACTGTCAGCTCTCGCGTTTCTAGTGATCATTTTCCTGAACATAGTGAAGCCGAGGTGGGGATACACGTTAACGACGTGGCTTGGAATCTTCGCTTCTGCGACCCTGGCACTCGGGGTTGTGATGATCCTAGCGAACACCGGCGATTTTCACCAGGCCGTGGAGGTCTTCCTCTCTAGGGAGGGCGTTACGCCAACTAGTTATACTGGTCCGTCGTTCAGCTGGGGGTCCACAATTTACATGATTCCCTACTTCGCGTCCTATGCGTATATCTGGCTCTACGCTGGACCCGCGGTTGCAAGTGAGGCTAAGGGTAACGTGAAACTTAACCTCGTGCTCGCAAGCCTACTAACCACGGCAATGATTACAGTACCCTTCCTGGTCATGGACCTAGTGGGAGGGTACGCCTATAATGCCTCCCTCTATCCGTCTTTCACCTACAACTTCTGGACTGCGGCAATAGCAGTTTCGCCTCCCTTGATACAGTGGATACTGGGGCTTGGTCTTATCTCCTGGAACTTCTTTGTCATGGCCTTCGGAGTCGTCGTGTTCTCGAGGTACGTCTTCGCGTTCTCCTTTGACAGGGTCTTCCCTAGCTTCTTTGCCAAGTTAAATAGGGCATCTTCTCCTTATCTGGCCCACATACTTGACCTTGTCCTGACGCTGATCTTCCTCGCAATTCCGCTGATCTCCGTAAATGGTGCTGAGTCGCTGTATGCGTACACGCCATTAGCTGCTATCTACCTCTTCCTGGTAGGATTAACGGGAATGAAGGTGGGGAAGGAGGAGAGGAGCAGGCCTTTGATGATACTGGGAGCGCTTTCGTCTGCCTTTATGGCCTTCCTTGCGTACGAGTCTGTGACCAATCCCTTCTTCGGGGTAGTCTCTAGCTCGGGGATAAACGTGATTGGTACCGGGTACCTTGTGGCACTGGTCGGGAGCGGGGCAATAATTTACGCCATCGCAAGCTGGCTAAGGAGGAGACAAGGCATTGAGCTCAAGGAAGTGTTTCAAGAGATTCCGCCCGAGTAACAGGAGAGTGATAAATCCATGTCTTATGAACCTGCTAAGGTTTCACTTAAGCGATATCCCGGTATCAAGTCTTCACATAGGTAGTTACCTAGACTGGCTAACCACACTAGGGGATAGATAAGCCATGATCATAATGTAAGTTTTCGACACCAAGTTCGTTTAAGGCCAAAAGCAAAGTTGTACCTTAGCTTGGCACTATTACACTGATCACGTGGTAATGAAACACGTTCAAGAAAGGCTTTTAATGTCCATCTTATAGGCAATCGTTATGATCAAGATTAGGGAACACCTAGATGAAATCACGGGACACGGTAAATACATAGATGATGTGGATCTCCCCAACACTGTCTATCTTGGCGTGGTTAGATCGCAGGTGGCCAGGGGAAAGGTGCTCGATATCTCGAGAAGCGATAATGTCCTCCTCTTCCTGGATTGGGACTCAGTCTCAACTTACATGCCAGTTAGACCAGACCCTAGGACGAAGAATGTCGTAAAGATGCCTATCGTGAGCGATGGGAGAGTGAACTTCGTTGGCCAGCCCGTGGTCGCCTTCGTTGTTAAGGACAGATACGAGGTTGAAGACGTGACTGACGAGATAGGCGTGGACTACGCCCAAGAGACGCCCATCCTCTCCGTGAAGGACTCCATGAGGGAGGAGATCAAGATACATGAGAAAGGGAACATTGCAATAGACCTTGATCTAAGTGGCGGAGATCTAGAGCAACTGGTGAACTCTGAGGTCACGGTCGAAAGGGAGCTCCTCCAAGACAGGATAGTTCAGCACCCCATGGAGCCTAAGGGTGTCATCTCGTACTACAACGGTGAAACACTCACCGTGATTGGATCCTTCCAGTCGGCTTTCAGGGTGAGGGCAGATCTCCAGGAAGCACTTGGGGTCTCACCCGAGAAGATTGTGGTCCAATCTCCTCCAAACGTTGGTGGAGGCTTTGGGAACAAGGTCCCTGCCTATCCGGAGTACGTCCTGACTGCCCTGGCCTCTATGAAGCTGAGAAGACCTGTGAAGTGGATCGAGACTAGGAGGGAACACCTTACCAACCCAACCCAAGGGCGGGGAGTCTGGTCTAAGGTTAAACTTCACGCCAAGAGGGACGGTACAATCCTAGGCCTTGAGGGGACCATTGCCGTGGATCTAGGTGCTTACGCCTTCACCATCAACACAACCACCCCAGCATTCATTGCCTCCCTCACGAACGGTCCCTACAAGATGAGGTTCGCTAAGTTGAGGGCACTAGGCGTTTACACGAATAAACCTCCCACCGGCCCATACCGCGGAGCCGGGAGGCCTGAGGCAGCCCTAATCACTGAGACACTTGTTGAAGATCTGGCAGAGACGCTGGGTCTTAGCCCCCTTGAGGTTAGGAAGAAGAACCTCCTGGACGGAGAGTTCACAACCCCCCTGGGAGTAAAGATAGATAAGGCTGCGTACAGGGAGATGTTTACAAGGGCCGAGCAGGTTTACCACACTCTCAAGGAGAGGCACAAGGGAAAGGCGATCTCCTTCATAGCCTTCACTGAAGTTGTGAGGGCGTCCCCCGGCGAGGGTGCTAAGGTGAGGGTAGGAAGGGGAGAAGTCTTCATTGCGGTGGGCAGTGGACCCCACGGACAAGCCCACAGAACCACGTTCGCTCTCCTAGCAGGAGAGGTGCTTGGGATTGACCCGAACGAGATCAAGGTTGAGGTAAACAACACCTCCCTAATCAAGGAGGGGATAGGTAGCTTCGGGAGTAGGAGCGCAGCTGCCGGTGGGTCAGCCGTGATTGAGGCCTCCAGGGCAGTCCTCCAGAAGATAAGGGAAAGGGGTCTCACCGTGAGGCAGGCCATAAACTCAGACGAGGTTTTCGAGGCTGAGACCTTCACCAAGACTTCGGACCTCTACACCCCTGGAATACATATGGCAGTCCTCGACCTGGACAAGGAGACGGGCTTCGCCAGGGTCCTCGAGTATTACGCTATCGACGACGTTGGGAGGGCAATAATCCCATCAGAGGTTGAGGGACAGATCGTGGGAGGCGTTCTACAGGGAGCTTCCCAGGTCCTGCTTGAGTATGCACCGTATGACGAGAACGGTAATCCCGTGTATGGATCAATCGCAGATAACGGGTTCCCCACTGCGGTTGAGGCAGTTCGCAGGGTAATTTCAGAGTCCTTCTCTACCCCATCCAACACCTTGAGCCAGGCAAGGGGTGTCGGTGAGGCCGGAACCACTGGGGCCCTCCCTGCAGTTTTCATTGCCCTTGAAAAGGCACTCCACAGGAAGTTGAGCGGGACCCCCTACCTACCAGGGTAAGATTTTTTCTTGAGTGTAATAGCAGTTCCCATGCTCAAAAGGATACTTTTTGAGATCTCTGTCCTCTCACCTTCCTATTTCGGCAGTGTAATGGCGACTGGCGTCGTTTCCATCATCCTCAAGCTATACGGTCTGACCTCAGTCGCGGCTCTAGTTGCGGTTCTGAACTTGATCTTGTACACCTCCCTAGTCCTCCTTAACCTAGTCAGGATAATCAGTTACAGGGATAGGGTGAGGGAGGACCTCCTGGATCCGGGTAGGGGACTGGGTTACCTCACGGCCATTGCCGGTACGGACGTGGTTGGTGACGACTTAGTCCTGGTCCTCCACATGGAGAGCATATCCCTTGTACTGTGGGGAGCTAGCCTGGTTCTCTGGATACTCCTTCAGTACTACTTTCTCTTCACACTGACGGTGAGAGAGGAGAAGGGAGGAATTCAGGATGTTAACGGTCTCTGGTTACTTCTTCCCGTGTCCACCCTTACCCTCTCAGTGCTATCCCTAGACCTGTCGACTAAAGTCCCTCAGTTAATCTACCCTGGCTTAATCACGTACTTTGTGGGATGGGTAACTTACCTGGTCATCACGGTCTTGATCTCATCTAGGCTCTTTCTATCTAGGGTGAAGGCGGGAGACGTGATCCCAGCTTACTGGATCAACGGAGGGTTTCCAGCACTGGCCTCCCTATCGTCCTCCCTTCTCATCCTTCATGCCAGTCCCTCCTTCCCAATTCTCCTAGAGCTGAGGTCATTCCTCCTTGGTACTGGAGTGTTGGTATGGGCCTATGGCACCTGGTGGATGCCCCTACTCTTTCTCCTCTTTGCCTGGAAGCACCTCGCGAAACACATATCCTTCCTCAAGTATGACTTCCAGTTCTGGAGTGCGGTGTTTCCCATAGCGGTGTACGACCTTGGAACTTACTTTACGGCAAGGGTGACCGGAATTCCTGGTGTCTCGCTCATCGCCCTGGTGTTCGCATACATATCCGTGGGTCTGTGGGTATATCAACTCTCGGGGTTCGTGTACAACATCCTCGTGAAGTTGAGGAAACCCATAGATGCCTAACTTGGGCAAAGACATAAAAGAGAACCCCATATCTGGTCCCGATGATCAGGAAAGAGTTCCCCGTTCCCATGGATCAAGTACTCCCCAGGATCAAGGAGAAAATCAAGAACCTAGGTGCCGAAATCTTTGCCGAAATTGACCACGCGCTTAATGCAGAGAAGGTAGGCCTCAAACTGGAGCCAACGAAGGTCCTCATATTCGGCAACCCCAGGGTCGGGACCCTCCTCATGCAGGAGAACAGGGACATAGCCTATGAGCTGCCACTGAGGCTCGCCATCTGGAGTTCCGGTAACAGGACATTCGTGGTATACGAGTTGCCCAGCGAGATAGGGAGAAAATTCGGCATAACCAACCTCGACGTCCTCAGAAAGATGGACGCCTTCATGGAGAATGTGGTAAACCTATAAATCTATTTTTCATTTATCTAAATATTTTCTACTGAATCCTAGAATACTTTATCTTCCGAGTTTGGTCTAAGCATACTTAAAGAGGCACAGTAACTTTTTAAACATTACAGTATTAGATTAAATCGGTGATAAGATGATTAAGCTCCTTGGAAGGAAAGAAGTTCCCTACGACATGGCAAAGATGCCTGAGGACTTCCTTAAGATAGAGTATCCAGAGTACTACAACTCATTGAAGAAAAGGAAATACGAAGATCCCATGATGTACTTCTCCTGAGTTTTTTACTTGAGCAAGGAGAGGATGTTTCTTACTTCAAGGTTCTCGTGTGGGCAGACCTCGACACATCTCGCACATCCCACGCAACTTACCCTGTTGGTGTAGCCCTGCCTAATGATGTCCTGGCTTACGGGGATTTTTACTGGGCATGAGGAATCGCAATTCTTTGTGGAACAAGTCCTGCACGTCTCTAGGTTCTTGGCTCTTATCTTGAATAATACCTTGTTGAAAATTCCAGTGAAGGTTCCAAAACCACACCATCCCTGCCTTGCGCACGAATAGGTCCCGAATATGGGGGTCAGGAAATAGAAGAACCACCACACATAGTTTAGGGTGAACATACCGTAGAAGTTTAGGGGATCAAGCGGAAAATTAACACCATGTAACTCCTGCATAACGTAGAGTCCTAAGAACAGAAACATGGGGATCATCAGGATTCGTCTCGCATACTCCCAGATCTTGGATGAGGTCTTGGCCTGAAACTGTTCGTAAAATATGTTGGAGAACATATGGGCAGACATACACACTAGATTGCAGTAACTTCCCCTACCGAATAGGATAGACGCTACCACTATAACACCCAGGGAAAGGGCAAACGTTGCCAACGTAACGGGGAATATCATACCGCTCATTCCGAACACGTAGAAATTGGTGTAATAGGGGATCAATACAACGAAAATGGGAACTCCAACTAGTATTGCGAGCGTCCAGTTCCTTAGGTATCTGCTCTTAACCCTCTTGTACCTTTGATATACAAGGAATGACATCTCCGCCCCCATCATGATTACGTAGAATGGTGACATCGTCGTACTCATTACGAGCATGAAAGGGGTCATGAAGAGGGATATCAAGAAACCCTTGTGAAGATACATCTCTGTCATCGTCAATGGATTAATGGGGAATAACCACCAGAAGGGGTTGGTGAAGGGCGATCTCATGGCCATCCCCGAGTGCGACATGGAAGTGCCGTGATGCATCACGGAACTAGAAAAGATCGCGTTGGTAAGATTGAAACCCAATACGCTCTCCCCAAAGCCCATGGCTAGCTCAGCCAAGTTTACCAGAACTAGAAAAAGGAATGGATACCTTAGCTTCATCTGTATCCTCGAGGAAGGGACGTTAAAGAAGATCAGGAAAAAGTACCAAACCATGGATATGAGCATGGCCAAGGTGATCACGTATAGATCGTTAAATCCCGCAAAAAACGAAAGCCCAAGCATCATAACAAAATCAAATAATGCGAGGGATATGGAGACCAATTGTCCCCTCAAGGTCGTCTGTCTCATTTCTATGATGTAAAGCATGACAATGTTCACTATCATGATGAGGGAGGACATTAAGGAGGTTACCAATTCCACCCCCGCAACGCGGTATAGGGACGGCATGAACGCCATGGACAAGGCGAACGTGGTTAATGACCAATCCACCACGCTCTTAGTTCTGGAGATTGCCATGAAGTAAACCCCATCCCCCAACATCATGAGACCGAACGCTGGATTGTCTACTGCCGTCAGGATTGGATTTGGTTGAGGGGCGAAGGAACCATAAAGATATCCCATGGAAACTTCATCTACCAGCAGAGCAATCGAGAGAATTGCTGAAAGCCTCAGGCTTCTCCTCACGCTAACTCTTTCAGATTTTACTAGAAGGGAAAGGAGCATGGGAGTAAATGCTACACTTAGGGTAACTGGTTCCATAAAAAGTGAGCCATGTAAAACAGCGATGTATGCGATGGAGACACTCTCGCTTGACATGATCAGGGTAACTGAGATGAGGAATAGGATAGCCTTCAGGTTCACAAATTCCTTCCTTAGAACATAACCGAATATCCAAAAATCTATCAGCATCATGATTACAATATAGATAACTGAGAAATCGAACAAAATCTGTATCGTCATTCCGGTCAATACAGATCTTCTCTCGGCAGACTTTAAATTTTACATTTATTCTAGATTTCTAGAAAATATATAACTAAATAAATCAAGTTTACCCCGGTGACATCATAACGATATAATTCTGAAAAAGTGAATAGATCCAGGTGTTTCGGTAAAATTAGTTCATATTATTGTGGTGAATTTACGAATATCTTCGTAACCAGATTTTCCCTGGGAAACCAGTCCGTGGAAGAAGTTCCTTCTCGCGAGGAAACGAAGTCAAGAAGGGCTAGACATGGGAAAGAAATCTCCAGATTGAGGTTAGTTCCTGTGAGCTAAGCTCCGCCACGATAGTAGCATGTGAAAGCTGAGGATCCAAACGGGCCAGCACGGAGATCTCGAGGTCTCAGGGTATCCTTATGATTTTCACCTGGTTAAAGATAGGGTAGCCTGGTAAGCTCCTCGATCTGGGGTACTCAGATTTTGGATGAGGGTATCAAGGCCGACTAGATGTGGATTCCTAGACAAGATGATCCATTCATAGATCCTAACCTCCGTCCTCGCAAGACTGGTCACATCACGTTTCCAGTAACAGAGGTGAGCAGACTTGAGAACTTCTGTTCCTTTCGAAGGGGGTACTTGGGTAAGATGTAACTAAAACGTGATCCTCCTATCCACGCATACTATCTTTCATCCTAACTCCAGGGTATAGCCTCAGGATTCGTCAGTTTCAATGGGACCATAATGCGAATATAAGCCTCGAGATGTGAGGCACTAAGTTAGGTTAGCCTACGAGAGAATAATTGACTCTAGAATATAACTTCAAGATAACGTTACAAACATATTAAAAAGATTTTTATACTAGCGTTCACAAAAATATTGATGTATAAATGAAATTCTTAAAATTTTCGTTTATTTTTATTGTATTATTTACAACTATGTTCTTGTTATCGGTGTTAATCCCTGCGACTGGCTCGTATACATCTATGGGCTCGGGGATAGTTGGAGAATCAGCTAATTCCTATAATTTAGTTCACCAAGGACTTGGGTCAGATTCGACTAGCCATTCTCGGTCAATGAACTACATAGGCTTAGGTGTGATGAACGATTACACCTACACTAGGTCAGTTAATCCCATGATATCGAATGGGAACAAGAGTGAACAAACAGGTATGGTTCCTAATAACGATCCATCAAGTACATCAGGTTTTACAGTGTACAACATATCTGTTGATGGTGGTCAGGATTACGCTATTTACGATCCTTCTAATGGTTATGTGTACGTAGTAAATTACAATTCAAGTATACTGTCTGTTATATCAGGTACTAAGGTTGTGGCTAATATTAGTCTTGGTTATTTTACCACCCCACTTTATGCTGTTTACGACCCTTCCAATGGTTACGTGTATGTAACGAATTTTGCTATTGATACAGTCTCTGTTATATCAGGTACTAGTGTTGTAGCCAATGTTTCTGTTGGTGTTGCCCCGGAGTTTTTAGTTTACGACCCTTCCAATGGTTACGTGTATGTATCGAACCTAGATTCAAATAACATGTCTGTTATTTCGGGTACTACTGTTATAGGTAACGTCCCTGTTGGTGTTGGCCAGACCTATTCTCTTTACGATCCTTCCAATGGTTACATATACGCGATTAACGGTAGCCCACATTCAAATTCAGTGATTGTCATATCAGGGACTAAAGTTGTAGCTAGCGTCCCTGTTGGTTCAGACCCGACGTGTTTAGTTAACGATCCTTCCAATGGTTACGTATATGTAACGAACTTACATTCAAATTATATGTCTATTATCTCGGGTACTAAAGTTGTAGGTAATGTGTCTGTTGGTGTTGGAGCGAGGGAGGCTGCATACGACCCTTCCAATGGTTACGTGTACGTAGACGTATTATACGCGCTTGGAAATACATCAGTCTCTGTTATCTCAGCTAATAATGTTGTAGGTAATTTGAAAGTATGTAGCGGGACTCCTCCCATATACGACCCTTCCAATGGTTACGTGTACGTTGGTGGTGCTCCTTCAGATACAGTCTCTGTTATCTCAGGTAATAATGTTGTAGCTAACGTCCCTGTTGGCTTAGATCCAGTCTACGCTCTCTACGATCCTTCCAATGGTTACGTGTACGTAATGAACTACTATTCAAATAATGTATCAGTAATTATGCCGAAAAGCTCTAGCACGTCTTCCCCTACTTCTGGAACACCTCCAACCAATACGAGTTCGACTACTTCCTCGACCAATTCGTCAAGTTCCACATCGACCTCATCCTCAGGCATCCCGTCTTCTACTTCCAGTAAAAGTAATGGATCTCCTTTCAATCTAACATTCTTGATTTTAATAGTCACTGTTGTGGTTATTATTGCCTTAGCCTTCGTGTTTATTAAGAAGAGATAAGTAAATGAAATAGATTTTTCTTTAGTCTTTATTATTTGTTAGAAATACTAAATTCCGATAATTTACTAAAAAGGTGAATGAATGATAGGCATTCCCCTGTAGTTGAACCGCCAATCAAAATTATTAGGTTATATGGGAGATCGGCATGGTCTAACTTTTCCCTATAAACTTCTTAGATTGACATTGCCTGATTATTTTAGTTAATGTATACCCGTATTGATGAACTGAAGATTCATCGCGAGTTCACGAAATAGGTAAAGAGGATCGCGAAATTGCAGAGAGAGGTTAGGAGTGATACCTTCGCAAAGCTTGGGGCTTGCCGCGATGCGAGGACTATCGAGCGTGACGCAGGTCATGGGGGTTCGATTACGCTAACACGTTGTCTAAGCTCGATGAGATCTCTAACAGCACACTGGTGAGGTTGGTCAAGGCCATCGTTCGGGACGACCCAGTCCTCTTAATAGATGACTTCACATACCACGTAAAGAGGTACGGAATCGCCGAGCCAGTGTCACCTTATTTAGCGTAGGTCTTCTACGTAGGGTCAGAGGGAACTTACCTGCCAGCGCTTCAACTGGTGATCGCGGTTAATGACCTGAATGTGAGCGCGTAATCCCGGTTCTCGTTGAAGTTGTAGCATAGGCGCAACCTTACTGATCAGCAAAGTATTTAGTATCCAAGGGAAAAGCTCACCTGATGAGTGGCGTAAAGGTACAGACGTTGAAACGAAGGGCTTTGCAATTCCTTAAGGACGCGAGGCGGGACTTAAATGAGGGTATCTACGATCTTGCAGTATTTTACGCGGAACAGGCTATTCAACTTTACGTGAAAGCTATCCTTTTCGAAATGTTTGCGTCTGAAATTAAATCACATGAAATAAGGAGTTTGATCTCATCCTTATCTAAACTCTTGAGAGAGAACGGGTATCAAAATCTAGCAAACGACCTCGATAATCTCGTGAAAAAGTTCAGGAAGGAGCTAATCGATCTAGAAGTTGCTTACATAGATTCGAGATACGAGGACATTGAATATGATAAGGAGACCACTGAGGAGATACTCAACGTGGCCATGAACATAATAAATGAGCTGGAGGAGATTAGCAAGAATGTCAAGCTGGGTAAAGGATAGATTCATGCACCTTTCCAGGTGGAGAGAGTATGCTGAAAAGATCGCTAAATCCGCTAAGGAGCTCTATCCTCAGGCGGAAGTTTACGTTTTTGGTGGTGTAGCTGAGGACAGGATAACGGTCCTGAGCGACATAGATATCCTTGTCATTTTACCTGGCAAGAGTGTCCAGGAATTACGGGAATTAAGAACTAGGATTTTCCTGAACGCAGTCGATAAGTATGGTCTACCCTTTGATTCGCCGGTTGAGCTTCACGTGGTTAACGAGGAGAGGGCTAAAATTTACTTTAGGCTTGCGAAAAAGATGATAAAAATTATATAGTCTCATAGTGGCCTAGGACAACTATTGATGGGTTCTCTTGTGAAATGGCACGTTAACTATACGCAAACAAACTGCCATAGGGAAAGCAGTTAAACCTTAATGACGCGGTCTTGTGTATGGATATTTCGGAAACTTGATCCAAAAATAGAATAAACTAGCGTAGCTTGGATCCGGATTTGGTTCCAAGTTGGGTACATGACAAGCAGAATTGCTCGGAATTCCCTCGATACCACGTGGGCCCACAGCTAAATCCACAACATCATGACTGCTGGGCCATCTTCTCCTGGCGCAGGATCTTCTCCTGGAGAATGTCCAGTAAAGCAATCAGCTTCTCCTTCTCCTCTACGCCCAAATCCCTCATGAGCTCTGAGGCCATCTCCTCGTAGACCTGCATTGCCTCCTCAGTTGCCCTAACTCCACTTTCTGTGATCTGCACGTTAATGATCCTCCTATCCTCCTTGTCCCTCTCCCTCTTGACTAACCCCTTCTCCTCTAGCCTGTCTATGGCTGCCGTGATCCCAGCCTGCGTCATCAGCACCTCCTTAGCTAGGTAGACCATGGACTTCGGGGACTCCTTCACGGTCATGAGGATCAGGAAGTCTATGTAGTTGAGTCCACGCGATTCAAGCCTCCTGTTGAACTCCCTCTTCACCGCTCGGTAGACCCTGGAGATCCTCACGAGTACTTCAACGTCTAGTTTTCTCTGCATCATATTGGACAACCTCCTCCGGGATTTTAGCTTTTCCCCTCAGGGCTGAGGCTACTGCCGCTATGAAGGAGAGCGCAGCCCCAAAGTAGAACGTCTCCCTCAAGGCTAACATGAAGCTGGGGGCAATTGCGCTTGGGAACCAGGTCCTCTGCTCCATGATCGAGATCGCACTACTGGGAATCTGGGAGGCAACTGAAGCGGGTAAGGTTCCGAGTAGGGCCTTCACGGGGTCGTATCCAAGGAAGGCCGCGAACAAGGCCCCGGTCACTGGAACCTTTTGTACATAGGGCGAAAGCTGAGGAGCGCCTGCCTGAGCTAGGGCGTGAGCCAATGACGGCCCCAACGACGAACTCAGGGAAAGGATCACAATCGTGAAGAATATGGCAATGCTCACCGTTTGTCCAGTGTTCTGAAGCGTTGACCTCATCCCCGACGCAGCTCCCCTGTGCTTTGCGGGGACGCTACTCATGATCGAGGAAGTGTTTGGAGAAGCGAACATCCCATTTCCGACTCCCATCATGAAGATGATTGCTCCAAACACTGGATAGCTGAAGTTGTAGGGTAGCGCGGTCAGGGCTAAGAAACCTATGCCGACCAGAACCATTCCCGCAGTAGCTAGCCCCCTCGATCCGTACCTGTCTGAGAGCCAACCGCTCACTGGTCCCGCACTCACGAATCCAACCATTAGGGGGATCGTGTATATCCCTGCCCAGAAAGGAGTTTCAGAGTAGGAGTATCCGTGAAGCGGGAGCCATATCCCCTGGAGGAAGATCACTATCATGATCATGAGACCTCCGTAGCCTATGGACCTCAGAAATCCAGCAAAGTTGGCCGCAGCGAACATCCTATTCCTGAAGAGTTCCATTCTGAACATGGGGTACTTGACCCTAGTCTCGATAAAGGGAAAAGAGGCCAGAAGTCCCAGCCCTGCAACCATGGAGAGTATGACGAAGGGATTACCCCACCCGGTCTGCGCTGAGCCATAGGGCATAAGGGCGTAGGTCATTGCAATTAGTACAAGGATTAACCCGAGGCCGAACACCGCATTACCGACCCAATCTATCCCCTCCCTGTTCCTTGCACTGGTCTCCTTGAGCTTCAGGTAACTCCACGCCGTTCCAAATACCCCTACTGGAACGCTCACGAGGAAGACATACCTCCAGTTTATGACCGATAGAATTCCTCCCAGGATAAGCCCAATTAACGATCCTGCCAGCGCAGCTACCTGGTTTATTCCAAGTGCCCTACCCCTCTCATTGACGGGGAAAACGTCTGTGAGGATTGCCGCGCTGTTCGCCATCAAGAACGCTCCACCAATTCCCTGGATTATCCTGAATATCACGAGCTCGAGGCCAGCCATATCCCCACTTCCAAAGGTTAAGGAGAGAAGGATAGAGCCCACGGTGAAAACCAGGAAGCCGAGGTTGTACAGCCTGACCCTTCCGTACATGTCAGACAACCTTCCAAAGGAAAGGAGAAGCGTCGCGGTTACAACGTTGTAGCCCATGAGGATCCAGAGAAGGTACTGGAAAGATGAGGGGGCCAGTGGGTTTATCCCTATCCCCCTGAATATGGCGGGAAGCGAGATGATCGTGATCGTGCCGTTTATCGTCGCCATTAGGACTCCCAAAGTCGTATTGCTCAAGGCTATCCATTTGTACTGCATGATTAGAGTACTAACTATTAACTATTTAATCTTTTCGTAATAGCGATTGAAATCATTAAGTTAATGATGGAAAATCTTATATTTTATAGATTTGATATTATATCTATGGCAAAGGTTTACGTGATACATGAATGGGATGATACGCAGAAGGATCAGGCCCTGAAGTTTTTCAACGGGCTAGTGGACATGGCGAAGGGAAAGAAGCTTCCGAAGGGATTTAAGCTCGAGAAGTTGAACGTAGATGAGGCTAACAAGACAGCAGTTTGCGAGTGGGAAGTGCCAAGCATGCAGGACCTTGCTAACGTTGCCAGCCAGATGGGAATAACCTGGAAAGTGAAGATGATAAGTCCAGTAACCAAGTACGAGCATAAGTTGTTATAAAGCGTTTTTTACTTTTTCTATCTAGAGATTCTTTCAGGCTCTCAAATTTTGGTACGATGTAGTGAAACGCTTCCTACATTCCCGGTACCCTATAAGATATCTTGAGCCTGTCTAGGGCCTCCAGCATTGCCCCTGAATTCTCGGAAATTATTGACATACCCAAATCCCCGTGAAGATATCCTAGAACGTCATAGGTTGCCAGGCCGGTACAGGCTATGTACATGGCATCTGCCTGGATTATGTCATCTATATGCTTCTTAACGAGCCTGTATACCGTGAAGGTAATTGCCACGGGACTATGATTGGCCTCATAGGTAGTCCGAGATCCTCACTAGATTGTTCGTCTCTCCCCTGGATAGATACCTTTCCAGGTTGGCACAAGCGCTTATCATTGCCCTCCTCAAGACCTCTCCGCTAGCCGATGCCCCTGCGGTATGATACGTTCCTGCGAAGTTCTCGAGTTCCCACAGTGAACTGTCAAAGTTCTCCCTCCCGTTCCTCCTCCAGAATACGTCTGTCCCAAACCTCAGGTCAGGTCTCTCCTTGAGAATCCTGATGATATCCTCCTCTACGATGGTTTCCCCTCTTCCTATATTCACAAGTATTGTCCTCTCCTTCATCAGCCTCAACAGGTCATAGTTCAGAACTCCTCTGGTCTCCTTGTTGAGGGGTAGGGCATCAAACACCACGTCTCCCTGCGGGATGGCCTCCCTTAACTGCGTCGGGTGGAGCTTAACGTCGAAGAACTCTGGTCTCTTGAAGGACCTGGACACCCCCACCACCTTCATCGAGAACCCGAACTTGGCGATCTTAGCAATCTCAGACCCTATTCCCCCTGCCCCAAGAATCACGGCGGTCCCTCCCATGACGGAGTAAGTCTCAACCTTTTTCCTCAAGTTCACCCTCTTTGCTAGGGCGAGGGCCAGGGCCCACGCGTGTTCAGCCACAGACTCAGAGTAGGCCCCAGCGTTGGACATCACCGTGACCTTTGTAAGTTTCTCGAAGGGAAGATCATCAACTCCGGCCGAGAAAGTCTGGAGAAGCCGGAGCTTCGGCATCTTCTCCAGGAGGCCAGCAACCTTAGAGGGCCAAGTCATTAACACTTCCCCTTCCCTTAGATCCGAGTCTGTTAAGTTGGAGTCCTTAACCCCAAACTTATCCAGCAGGGTGTGGCACTCCTCGGGTAACCTTTCTGTTGAGATAATCATAAATAATCCTTGTATCTCAAGTAAAAAGGTTCTCCCATGAATTAGGTCCCTATGATCCTTAATTAGATTTTCAAGTCCTATTGGCTTGACACCCCCATTGATGCTTCAGCGTACTAAAAGTTATACGTCTCTGCCTTAAACTCGTTAAAAATCATATGAATATATTCCTCTAATGTCCCAATATTATAATTTAACTTGATGCCATACTTAATTAGGATATCTTAAGAGATTTTTACTATATATCAGAAACTAATTGATTAACTGAACATCATTTAATTAATCTTTAAATTCTTAAGCGTCCCATGTATACTCATGCCCGGATGGAGCGTAGTCTTAACCTCTGATCGCGGCTCGTTTACTAGGTTTGGGCCATCCAGCGTCTTGGGATACGTGGCGTGCATGCCGGCGAGGCTAGTCCCGAGGTTTTTCATGGATAGGTTCTTCACTCCCCCGATCAAGGATGTGGATAAGGAGGGGAGAGCCCTTTACGCGCCATATGCGCTAAGGAAAATTGAGGCCAGCCTAGTTACCAATGGGATAACTGATGTGGCAGTTGTCCAACCAGAGAGGCTGGAGAAGGCAGTCTCGCACAACACCAAGATCGTGGGAATATCGGTCCACGACCCTAGAGGCCTGGACCCCGTAACCTTCAAGTTGGCTCTTCTCTTTGGGGGAGGCAAATCGTGGCTGGAACAGTTCTTCGACGAACTCGGAGATACGATCTCGAGGTTAAAGAGAAGGTACAATTTCAAGGTCATTGCGGGTGGACCTGGGGCGTGGGAATTAGCTCGCGATAGACCCGAATGGTTGGATGTCCTTATGCTCGGAGAGGCAGAGGTCACCCTACCTCCCCTGGTGAAGTCCATGCTCAGGGGTGAAAGCGTACCTCCCCTGGTGAAGGGAAGAGATCCGAAGGTGGAGGAGATTCCCCCAATCCTGGGGCCAACTAGGTGGGGAGAGGTACAGGTGACTAGGGGATGTCCTAGAGGGTGCAGTTTCTGTTCCATCACTCCTGAGACCTTCAGAACAATCCCCCTAGATACCATCAAGAAGGAGGTTGAGGTCAACCTTCAGGGAGGTATAAGGAACATTGATCTCATCACAGATGACATTCTCCTTTACGGATCCTCGAAGCTGAGGGTGAACCATGAGGCCATCGTGAAGCTCTTCACAGAGGTGAAAGGCACGGGTGTGGATGGGCTATTCTGGCCCCATATCTCTGCCCCAGCTGTTAAGTCTAGTCCGAGGACTGTCCAGGCCATGGCAGATATCGCAGGGTATGACTTCGATAGGTCGGTAATGCCGGTGGTGGGACTGGAGAGCGGAAGCCTCAAGATCCTGGAAAAGTACATGCCAGCGAAGGCCTTCCCGTGGACTCCAAGGGAGTGGAGTGACGTTATCATGGACGCCACAGCAATCATGAACGACAACTACATCTTCCCGTGCTACACCATGACCATAGGTTACAAGGAGGAGACAGACGGCGACGTCCAGGAGAGCATTGACCTGGTTCAGAAGATAATAGACCACGATTTCATGGCGTGGATCTTCCCGCTACCCGTGATTCCCATCTCGACCACTAGGATAAAGGACAATCCCTTCCCTGCACTTGAGAGGTTACCCTCCAAGTACTGGGATCTCCTCTACATTGCGTGGACTTACAACATGAAGGTTACGAGAAAACTCGCTCCAAGGCTGGCTGGAGGCAAGGGAGTGACTGGGAGTATCGTGAGATTCATGATAGACAGAATATTCTCATCCATAGAGTGGTTCTTCAGGGACCTAAAGCAAAGCAAGGGAAAGAAGTCCCTGGAGTTCTCGAATATCAACATCAACAACACCGTGGGGACCATAAGGGCCATCCTGGAACTCGGCAGGCTATCCTTCAAGGGCCACGAAAGTTAGGTTTTTTACTATTAGATGTCTAAACTTGGTATGGAAGAAAAAGTAATTAAGTATTCTAGTTTTGATGGTAAAGAGGTAGAAGGTTTCCTCGTCACAGGAGGAAACAAGGCTGGAATCATTGTAATCTCCGAGATCTGGGGGATTACGGAGTATGTGAGGAACGTTGCTAGGCGTCTCGCAGGTCTAGGCTTCACTGCCCTGGCACCTAACCTGTACTCCAGGGATTCCGAGATCTTCAACGAGAGGACCATCTCCAGCGTCATGCGAAGGTTCTTCTCCCTGCCACCAGAGAAGAGGGGGGATAGGGAGGCCTTAGCCAAGATTGTTGAGGGACTAACAGAACAGGAGAAGAGGATCTACCAAGACCTTGTGGTCAATAGGGCCTCGACGGAGGACAGAATGTTAAAGGACCTAGAACACGCGTTTCATTACCTCAAGTCGCTCGGCCTCCCCAAGTTTGGCGCCATAGGGTTCTGTATGGGAGGAGGTCTAGCTTTCCAGCTCTCCACTCAGGTCCCCCTTGACGCCACAGTCGTGTATTACGGAAGAAATCCCAGAACGCTCGAGGACATAGCCAAGATCAAGGGGCCCGTTCTAGCTCATTACGCAGGTGAGGACTCTGCCATAAACCAGGGAGTCCCTGACATGGTGAGAGCCATGATCCAGTACAAGAAGGAACTGGACATGAAGATATACCCTGGAACATATCACGCCTTTGCCACTGAAGGGGGACATGTTTACAACGAGGCTGCTGCGAAGGATGCATGGGATAGAACCGTCAGATTCTTCACCAGGGTTCTGGGGTGAGAACATGGAAGAGGAAAAGGGGAAGATCATTGAGGATTGTTTCATGACTTGGGTAAGGATCCTGGAAATGACTGAAAAAGAGAAAGATGAAAAGAAAAATTGATTTTTATTCTTCTACCAGCTGTCCATCCTTAAACTGTCTATACTGCGTTATCTCAAACTTGACCTCATCGCCCACGTCATAGTATTCCTCGGAGAGGATCGTTATGCCATACCCCTTGAAAACGCAGATGAGGTACCTGGAATCTCCCACTGCCTCCACCGACTCCACGGAACATGTTAGCTCCCCCTTCCCCACATTGACCCACTCTGGTCTGAACCCTACTTCCTCGGCCTTCTCTCCCAGTATTTCCCCTGGAACGAAATTCATGGGGAAGTCTCCTATGAATTCGGCAACCCACTTAGTTCTGGGATAGTCATACAAGTCCTTGGGTTTACTTACCTGTTCAAACTTCCCTGCATGAAGAACTGCAACCCTATCAGCCAAACTGAGAGCCTCCTTCTGATCATGTGTCACGTAAATGAACGTACCCTTCAACTCCTTCTGAATTCTTTTGAGCTCACCTCTGGCCACAGTTCTCATCCTAGCGTCCAAGTTACTGAGAGGCTCATCCAGAAGGTAGTAAGACGGGTTCCTCACAATTGCCCTAGCTATAGCCACCCTCTGTT
This sequence comes from Metallosphaera sedula DSM 5348, assembly GCF_000016605.1. Taxonomy (NCBI): domain Archaea; kingdom Thermoproteati; phylum Thermoproteota; class Thermoprotei; order Sulfolobales; family Sulfolobaceae; genus Metallosphaera; species Metallosphaera sedula. The sequence goes on from NC_009440.1 coordinate 1,262,944, forward strand.
GTTGACCTCCACTTATCTTCGTGACCTTTTTATCTAGAATTTCGGATATTCCTAGAAGACCTGCAACCTTCTCAACACTTTCCTGGATCTCCTCTTTTTTCATTCCCTTCATCTTGAGCGGGAAGGCTATGTTATCCCTCACAGTCATGTTGGGATAGAGTGCGTAATTTTGAAAGACCATTGCCACGTTCCTTTTCTCTGGAGGCTTGTTAGTTACGTCGACTCCATCCACGAGTATCTTACCCTTGTCGGGCTTCTCTATTCCTGCCATGATCCTAAGGAGAGTGGACTTCCCCTCTCCGCTGGGACCAAGAATCACGAAGAACTCACCGCTCTCTATCTTCTCTGTCACACCGTCTAGGACTCTCTTGGTCCCGTAAACCTTCACAAGCTCAACTAGCTCTACGGTCATGCCTTTATCCCCCCTGCCAAATATTCTCCTCTTAGATACTTTTGTAACGCGAAAGTTAATACTATTACGGGAATCGTGAAGACCAGGGAAAACGCAACTCCTGCGAGCAGGTTACCCCTAGTTACATCAGAGTATATGGTGACTGGAAGCGTAGAATGATACGGAATCAATAGTATGGCATATGTGAACTCGTCCCAGGAGAACATCCAGGATATTAGGAAGGCAGCTGCTATTCCAGGAGCGGCTATGGGCAACAGGATCGAGAATAACCTTCTCAGTAGGCCCGCACCATCGACCCTGGCTTGATTCTCTAGGTCTGACGGTATTGAGGAGAAAGTCCCTTGAAGAATGAAAGTTGCCAGTGGAAGGGTAATCAGAGTCTGCGCTAGGGCAAGCCCCTCAACGCTCTCAAAGAGATGGAGCTTAATGAACTCCACTGCTATGGGAATCCCAATAACGATAGCTGGCATCATATTTGTCACAAGAAGGAGAACTAAGAAGGGGTAGGCAATAGCTCTAGGAAGCCTGCTGAGACCGTAACCTGCTGGAACTGCGAGTACTAGGGTAATCACCCCAACCAGGGTGGCAGTTTCTAGGCTCTTTACCAAGGGGTCTATGAACGCTGAACCTTGCAGGGACACAACCAGGTTATTCAACGTTAATGAGATAGGTAGGAGAGCAGGATACCTTGCCAGTATAGTGATGGTTGGCGAATTGAAGGCCAACAGGAAAAGGACATAGAGTGGAAACAGGAAATATGCGCCCACCACAATTGCACCTATGTAGGACCACTTCATGAGGATCTACCTCCTGTCAATTTTATCACAACACCCATGAAGACCAGGATAAAACCTAGGAGAACGGTTGCAGCAGCAAGGGCTAGGCCCACTTCAGGAAAGGTGGTCGTGTAGAGGTTATACACCAAGGTGGTAAGTAGGGGAGGATGGTCTCCTATCAAGATTAAGGGAAGAGCGAAGATATTGAACTCCTGAACCCCTCTGAGGATGAGGGCTACACCTATGAAGCTCCTTAGATTTGGTAGTGTAATGTGAATGAACCTCCTCACCGAACCGGCTCCGTCTATGGCTGCGGAGTAATATAACTCCCTTGGGATCGAGGACATTCCTGCCAAGAGAATCAGGGATACTATAGGAGTGTTCTTCCAGCTATCAGCTAGCATGACTACAAGGAGGGATGATAGGGAAGTTTGATACCAGTTAACATTGATCCCGAATAAGGAATGCAACACTGTGTTGGCGTAACCGCCACTGGTCTGGAAAATGAAGCTAAAGGTTATGGCAGCGACCACTGTAGCCACGCCCATGGGAATGATAGTTATTGTGGAAAGTGCCCTCTTTCCTAGGAATTCCCTGCTTAATACCGATGCCACTAGAAAACCCAAGGCCAGCTGAATTAGAAGCGCACCCACAGTGACGAGAACTGTGTCTAAGACTGCTCCCCCTACATTAAAGTAGGCCAGCTCCTGGTAATTATGAAGCGATAATCCCCCGTGAGGATCCTGAAAACTTAGATAAACGGCGTCAATAGTGGGAAAAAAAGAGAAAGCAACAATATACCCCACCGCAGGCAGGACCAGTAAAAAAGGGGTTAACCTCAAGTTTTTCACCCGTACAATGGACCGTAGACTCCCTGCTCGTATTGCTGAGCCACAGTGGTGTTATAGTTCTGGACTAGGTAGTTATACATCTCCTGATTCGCCTGGCCTAGGATGCTGGGTATCTGGGAGTAGGGTGCATGATCTACAATAATCGTGTCAAATACCTTGTCAGCGATCTGTCCCCACACAGTTATCCATGGAACGGGTTCCCTGAAGAACGCGTTGCTCATGGCCTCCTCCTCTGCCTTGTACAATGCGCTGATATTGCTTGGCAAGTTGTTGTAGGCCTGCTGATTTACTGCTGGCCAGGACAAGTATATGATAAAGTCCCTTTGAACCTGCGTCGATAGGAGGAACCTCGCGAAATCTATTAGTGCAGGAATGTCGGTTGCTCCCTTAGGTATGGCCAGGACATCTCCGCCCACCAGATGGTCTCCGTTAGCAGGTCCCACAGGGCCCGGATAGAAGCCTATGTGACTCATGTTTACGCCTTCACTAGCCATGGTGCTATAGATGTAGGGCCATTGATAGTCAATCATGTAATACTCTCCACTTAACAGTCCCTTATAGCTACCCCAGTACCCATGGACGTAACCCGGAGTGAAGTAGTTGGAGAGGTTATAGAGATATTCGAAGGCTAACACATCACCGGAGTCGTTGAAGAGGAATGGATTTCCTCCAGCCTGTACCATCCATTGGTAAAGCTCCGTGTAGGTGCTGGCTCCGCCGTGACCCTGGAACATGATTGGGGCCACACCAGTCTTAGCCTTTATCTCAGAGGCTACCTGCATTAGCTGAGACCAGTTCTGAGGCGGAGTTATTCCCATTTCCTGGAACAGCGTTGCATTATACCACACTAGGGGTATGTTACCCCTCAATGGTATGAAGAACTCCCCGTGGTAAACACTTTGCTCATACTTTACGAGGCTCACCATTGAGGGTATGAGGGAGACGTTCTGAAGTATTTCGCTCGTGTATGGCGTGAGGTTCATCAAATAGTTCCCGTTCAGAAGCTCCCCAATAACCAGGTTATCCTCTCCAATTATTACAGGTCCAACGTTACCACTTAGCTCAAGCTCCTCAACACTCTTCACGATGTCCGTTGCACCTTCATCCACATAGTTGATATGAATGTTGGGATATTCCTTTTCAAATTGCGGAATGATTACGTTCTGCATTACTGAAGCCTCTGACTGGGAGAGGTCGTCGAAATAGGTTATGGTCACATTCCCAGTAACAGGGGGAGGAGTCGTTGTGGTAGTTGAGGTGTTAGTTACACTTGGGGGCGTTGTCCTATGACTTGTTAACTCTATAGCTGCCACTGCACCTATAACTATTATTACAATTACTATCCCTATTACAACAGATTTGGCTATCCCCCTAACTGCCTTTTTATAATTAACTCTCGGTAACAAGGGTATCACTTTCCTCATATTGGACTTCATGTTATTTAAATATATCTGAGATTTTTATACATACTAGTATATAGATTAATTCAAGTAATAAAGTATAAGTATATCTAGTAATTTTTAAGTAATAGTGCTAATCAAGGCCAAATCTACAACAGCTAGAAAATAACGTTTCGGAGTCACAAATCGCGATAGAATGTTGGATATCAATATAGAATACTTTATTTAATCGTCATTAAGAATATAATAGAAGGCGTTACATTTAAGTTTCAAGTTAAAAATTTAAACATAGCCCACTGTATCCACGGGATGGTTGCCGTAGTAGATGCGTGGATTACGCCCTTCGGAAAGAGAAGGGAGAGCATCTTTGACCTGGCTAAGGAGTCCTCTCTGCCACTTGTGAGAAAATACAGGGATGTCGTGGATTTCGTGGTTGTATCAAACTCTTACTCAGGGGAATTTAATGGAGTTTCTGGATTGAACAACCTCATCTCCACGTACCTTTCTCTGGAACACGTTCCCTCAGTTAGGATAGATAACACGAGCGGAAGTGGAGGGAGCGCCGTTCTGGTGGGAAAGAGCCTTCTTGAGTCAGGGACGGCCAGGGCTGTCCTCGTGATAGGTGTGGAGAAGATGTCCACAATGAGGACAAGGGAGGTTACCTCAGTTATTTCCTCCCTTCTGCCTCCTAGGGAGAGGTCGGTGGGGATCTCTGTACCCTCCCTTGCTTCCATCATGACGAAGGAGTACATGGCGAGATATAATGCTAGGAGGGAAGCCATAGCTGAAGTGGCAGTGAAAAACCACAGAAATGGGGCCAAAAATCCCTTCGCCCATATTAGGAAGGAAGTATCCTTGAGCGAGGTTCTCTCATCTCCCGTGGTTGCCGATCCGCTGACTCAGTACGAGTTCTGCCCGATCAGTGATGGTTCAGCATCCCTCCTCCTGGTAAGGGATGAAGACGCGCTCAGCTTCACTGGTAGACCAGTTTACATCAAGGGAATAGCCATGGGTTCTGACTCCTCCCACATAACCGATAGGGAGGACCTACTAGAGATGAGGTCAGTGAGAAGGGCAGGCGAGTTGGCAATGAGAACTAGCAAGGTGGACCGCGTGGACTTCGCCGAGCTTCACGACATGGCCACCATCCTGGAGATTGTGGAGGCAGAGGCGTTGGGTCTACTCAAGAGAGGAGAGGGGTGGAGATCTTACCTGGAGGGGGAGACCGAGATTCACGGTGAGATGCCCATTAACACCAGTGGTGGGCTCAACTCTAAGGGCCATCCCATAGGTGCCAGCGGAATTGCTCAACTGGTGGAGGCGTTCCATCAGATCAGGGGAGAGGCAGGCGAGAGGCAGGTAAAGGACGCGAGGACTGGGTTAACCTTGAGCATGGCTGGTTTCGGTAACTCTGCCACAGTCGCGATAGTGGGTGATGAGCCGTGATAGTCTACGTGTGCAACTCATGTGGTAAGGCCTATTTCGAGCCAAGGGGAATCTGCCAGTGCGGGTCAGATAGCTTCAGGGAAGAGGAAAGGGAGACCACGAGGATACACTGCGTAAAGTTGATGGTCCCGCCTGCAGGATTCCCGGACCAGGTTGAGTTCTGCCTATCGCAGGCTAAGGGAACAAAGGTTTTCGAAATCGTGAGGTCAGCCTAAACTTCTCCTGACCTCGTTCACCACCTCAGGGTCCTCCAGTATCGTCGGGTCTACATCCTTTCCCGTGAGTAGGTCTCTCAAGATCCTCCTCACCACTTTCCCGCTCCTGGACTTAGGAAGCCTAGGCACTCTCACCACCCTGTCAACCACGTATATTGGCCCTAGTTTGGATCTAACCTCCGCCTTAACTCTCTCAGGGTCTGCGTCTCCCACGATGAAGAGGACAAGTTTCTCCCCCTTGACGGGGTCGGGAACTCCCACCGCAGACGCGTCCTTAACCCCTGGAACCTTTGAAACCACGTCCTCCACCTCTCCGCTGGTGATCCTGTGACCTGCGACCTTTATCATGTCATCACTCCTGCCCACAATCTTGACGTATCCGCCTTCCACGATTGCCAGGTCTCCCGTGTCATGTCCGCCGTACCTCTGATACTCCTTGAACTTCTCTTCATTTCTCCAGACCCCAATGAACTTCGTGGGGAAGGGACTCTTCAGGACTAGGTGGCCGACCTCACCCTCAACCCTATTCCCGTTCTCATCAACTGTTTCCAGCAGTGCTCCAGGGAACGGAACTCCGGCATATCCCTTCCTTGACTCCACACCCAGGGAGAACGGAGTCCCCACCACATATCCTGTCTCGGATTGGCCGTAAATATCCGTGACCCTATCGGCGAACCTTATGGCGTAATCCCAGGAAGGCTCATCCATTATCTCGCCTGCAGTGGCAATGTACTCAACGCGAGGCAGGGATAGGTCCATACTCCTCAACAGGCGTAGAAGCGTTGGGGATGTGAAGAATACCTTGGGGTTCTCCCTCTCCATGATCTTCCTAACCCTATCCCTAGGGTGATCAGGAGCTCCCTCCATGAAAACCAGTGTTCCGCCATGAAGAAGAGTGCCATACATGATCCTGGAAAACGTTATCCATCCCACGTCAGCTGAGGTGAATACCACGTCACCAGGTCTCAGGGAAAACACGATATCGAACACGGTGTAGTGACCCACCATCCAGGAGCCGTGGGGTAGAACTATCCCCTTAGGTCTACCTGTGGTACCGGAGGTGTACATTATCACGAGGGGATCATTTGCCTCAATCCTCTCAGGGAGAGTGAAGTCATCTTCCCAGGGGGTGAGGTTCCTTTCTAGTGTCACATCACCACCGAGGAGAGGAATCCTCTGACCCCTTCTCTGGGTGTACCTCGTGGTGAGCACAAGCTTGGGTGAGAGGTCCTGAATCCTGGCCTTGACTGCCTGCTCCCCAAGACCTGCAAAGATAACGGAGTACACGACTCCCATCTTGGCGCAGGCGAGGAGTGAGGCAATGGTTTCAGGAAGGTTTGGCATGTAGATTGCGACCCTATCGCCCCGAGTCACTCCCTTGTCCTTCATGACGTTGACCACCCTCTCTGTCAGCCTGGCCAGCTCGGAGTACGTGATTTCTCTCCTCTCGTCTTCACCATACCAGATTAGTGCCGTGCCCTCATGTGAAAGGACGTTATGCGCAATGTTGGTCTCCCCGTTCACGAACCACTTCCCGCCCTCTAGGACTGAATTCCAGGGCTTAAACCATCTTAGTGCTGAGGCAAAGGGCGACCAGTACAGATCTGGCCTTTCCAGAGCTGTCGCAAAGGCCGAGGAATAATCCATAGGGTGATAGAATCACAACTGCCTAAAAAGGACTTGGTGGCAGAGGCATTGTTAAGATGTCGGTACCCTTGATCACGTTCTTGACATGGATTCGTGAGTTGGAGATAACGCGTGCCTCATCCTTGATTTAGCTATGACGCAAAGGGATATCCCAGTGAACGCGTCTAGGAGCTTTAGACACAGTCTTCATTATCTCGTAAGCGAGGCTTTTTTAATTCTTAAATCATTGAAGACCTGATGGAGCCGTCTATTTACGTTAGGAGCAACGCAAGGTTAGGAGAGGGACCGCTGTGGGATCCTAGGACGGGGACTCTTTACTGGGTCGATATTGAGGGAGGAAAACTTCACGTAACAAGGGATGGAAAGGATACCGTCATAGATGCACCCCAAATGATCTCTTCATTGGGCTTAACTCACGAACCTGGGACACTGATCACGTCCGCAGGGTTAACCCTATACAAGTTCTCAGGGGAATTCACTCCCATCTCCAGCATCACTGCGGAAGGAGTTAGATTCAATGACGGAAAATGTGGCCCTAAAGGAGAGTTCTGGGTGGGAACAATGGATCTCAAGGAGGAGAGGGACCTGGGGATCCTTTACCGATTTAACGGCGAGTTTACTCCCCTCGTGGATCATCTAATAATATCCAACGGAATGGACTGGTTCAAGAACGTATACTACCTCGTGGATAGTCCCAGGAAGAGGGTTTACGCCTTCAGGGTTAGAGATGACGAACTTGAAAGTCTTGGAGCGGCTGTGGATACCTCCGATTACCCGGGAGTTCCTGACGGAATGACCATGGACTCCTCCGGGTTAATTTGGGTAGCCCATTATGGAGGAGGGTTGGTGACCGTGTGGGAGCCCTTCTCTAGGAGGCCAGTCCTGGAGATCCAGATGCCTGTAAAGATAGTGACCTCGGTCGTCTTTGGAGGGCCTGAACTTAACCAGCTTTTCGTGACCTCCTCATCTAGGGCAGGGGAAGAACTAGGCGGTTCGGTGTTTGTGGTGGAGACGGAGTACAGGGGACGTGAACCCTTCGTGTGCATGGACTTCTCACGGTGAATCCATGGACTTAAGGATTCCCCTAGTGGCGCTCCTGGGAACTGTGATCTCGTGGTACTCCTTCTTCTCTGTGGGTATCCTTTCAGCATCTAGTTCGCCCTTTCACTCCCTAATCCTGTCTGCCCTCTTCTACTTTTCAGCCTTTGTTGGGAGACCGTTGGGAGCCTTCCTCCTAGGGAGGGTGGGGGATAGCTGGGGAAAGAGATTCTCGCTCTCCCTAGTATTCCTCTTCCTTTTCGTGGGTGACCTCCTCATATCGCTGAGATCTCCGCTAGAGGTGATTTCGCCAGTCCTCATAGGTCTTGCCCTTGGCGGAGAGTGGGGGAGCGCCTCGGTCCTAATGGCAGAAAGCGTGGAAAACATGAGAGGTGGTTGGACAAGCCTGGTGCAGTTGTCCGTACCCATTGGACTAATCCTGTCGCTCACGGTGGCAATTTCGCCCCTCTCCCTCTTTGTGCCAGCGTTGATTTCCGCGCTTTTGATACCAGTGACATTCCGATTGCCTGAGACGAGGGGAAGGATAATTGGTGCTCAGCTAAGTGGTCTCAGATCCCTGATCAAAGGGATCATGATTAAGGTGGGGGAAAGCTCGAACTTCTACTAGTTCACATCCTTCTCAATCCCCTTTCTCTTGAAAGCTGGCCTTGACCTAGGAACACTTCCGATCCTTTTTGTTTCTGTGGAGGAGATGTTCCTAATGATACCCATGGGGATAGCGTCAGATCTCATGGGGAGAAGGACGGTGATAAGGATTGGGATGCTGACAATGTTGTTGTCCTCTGCCATGTTGAGCATTTCCGCCATCTTAAGAAGTGGTATCCTGGTCTTGGCATCATTTCTGGTTTTTGGCCTTGGAGACTCCCTAAGCTACGCACCGCAGGGAGCTTACCTAGCTGAACTCTATAGGGAACAGAGAGTGATGATGGCCGGGTTGGCCTACCAGCTTTCAGCGGTTTTAGCTGGAGGTACCTCTGTAATCCTGACCTCCCTATCTCTCTCATTTCTTGGGGAGACAGGGAGCTCGATCGTCATACCCTTGCTCTCCCTGGTATACGTGATGATGTCTGTCCTTGCAGTTTGAGAGTTCTGAGGCTCTTCTAAAATAAGGATTAATAATGAGGATTCCGCATTCTAGTTTATGAAGTGGAAACTGCTATTTCTTCTCTTGAGGCTGTTGAGAATATTCAGAAAGAGATAGGAAGTGCTTATTTTTCCTATTCTACTAAGCAATGATTTTTTACCCACCGCATCGCAAGTTATGATATGGAGATCCTTTTACGTGAACTTGGTAAACAGTTGAATGACCTGACCAAGGAATTTTATGAGAAGGTGCTCCCACCAATAGACGTGTACGAGCAGGGTAACACCCTTGTGGTTATTGTGGACATGCCGGGTTTCGACAAGTCCAGCATTAGTATAAGGCTATCGTCTGATGGAGTTCTCAGAATTGAGGGAAAGAGGGACGTGGAGCAGGCTGGAATAAAACACGTGGCGCAAAGACCCTCAAGGATGATGAGGGAAATCAGGTTACCAGTCAAGGTTCCTAAGGACGCTGAGGTAACAGGGAAATATGAGAACGGTGTTCTCACGTTAAAGATTCCCATAGAGGGCGCAGCTAAGGTAAAGATAGAGTAACCGTTATCCCTAGAAGGGCTATCAAGAGGGAAACTACGTCACCTAGGAAAAAGTAGGCTGGGATCGAGGCAGCCACCACGGGTATACCAATCCATTTTCTCTCCCTTTTCCTGGGCAGGCTTGGCTGTTTTAACATTCTCTCCTTAATCCCTGTCGAGAAATAGTTTACGTAATCCATTACCTCGTCCACCAGGGCCACGCGCATTAGCCCTTCCTCCTCCACGATTCTAACCAGGTTAGGGAGGAAGTCGAATTCAGGGTCAATCATTCTACACGTACCCTCTAGGACAGATGACATTCTGAAGTAAAGGGCTATCTTCTCCGGTAACCTAAGGGGGAACTTAAAGAACGCCTCGCTGGCTAACCTGTTAAAGTCGTCGAGTTCCAATTGGTCCACGGGGACCCCCTTCATCTCCTTTATCATTAGCTCGAAACCCTTAGCTAAGACCTTCCGATCAGCGTAGGGTTGAACTGCACCTAACTGATCCAGAACGTTGACCAGCATGAGAGGGTCGCCCCTGCTGATGGTAACGTACATGCGAATCAACTTTATCCTGGTCTCCCTGTCAATGTAACCCGCCATTCCAAAGTCGTAAAGGATTATGTTCCCGTCTTCATCCACTGCTATGTTTCCAGGGTGAGGGTCCGCGTGAAAGTACTCCCCCTTCAACACGGGGTAAACAAACACCTTGAACACTCTCCAGGCTAGGCCCTTCCTGTCAAATTTGTTAAGGGCCTCCTGTGACGTGATCTTTAACCCAGGAATGTACTCCATCACAAGGACATGCCGGGTCGCCTTTATGGTATTGGGTATCCTTACCCTGAATCCCTCTAGTTCTTCCCTAATTTTCTCCGTGTAGAAGGCCTCCCTCTCGTAGTTGAGCTCTTCAAATATCCTTGTGGAGAACTGCCTGAAGATAAGCTTGAGGGTCTCCACTAGACTGGAGTCCAGAATCAACCTAGTTAGGGGGAGAAAGGTCCTTATCACGGAGATATCTGCCTTCAGAATTTCCTCAACTCCAGGCCTGTTCACCTTGATCGCGATCTCCTTCCCATCCTTACTCACTCCTCGGTGGACCTGTCCAAGACTTGCTGCAGCCAGGGGAGTCGGGTCTACTTCCCTTATCACGTCTCCAGCCTCCTTGAAAATCGTTTCCTTTACCTCTTCAAAGGGTGCTGGGGGTACCTCGTCCTGAAGCCTCTGCAACTCCCTCATATACTCCTGGGGAAGGACGTCAGCGCGAACCGAGAGCACTTGACCCAGTTTTATGAAGGTTGGGCCTAGCTCTATCATGGTATCCACGAACCTCTTGGCCTCCTCCTCGAGCTCCTCCCTGGGGATGGTTTCTCCCTTCAGGATCCTTCTCCTGAAGTCCCTGTACTTCAAAAGCCTCGGCGTCATCTTTCGTAGGATGGTAAACGTCCTGGAGATAGACACATGTAGATGATTTCCCTCACCATAAAATAATTTTACTAGATAGTGCGAAGATCGCCTCAGAACTTGAATGCGTAGGTTTTTATTTAAGACTTCAATTTAATTTCTATGGAAGTCGTTGTTCCCATCCTAACGCCTTTCAATCCAGACGGGACCATCAACAGGGAAGCCTTGAAGACCCACGCCACCAATCTTCTTGAAAAGGGGATAGATCTAATCTTCTTGAACGGAACGACAGGGTTAGGACCAGCCCTCTCGAAGGAGGAAAAGAAGGAAACCCTTAGAACCCTTTCAGACGTGGCTGACAGGGTCATATTCCAGGTAGGAGAGCTTAACTTAAACAATGTGCTGGAACTTGTTAAGTTCTCCTCTGATTACGGTGTAAGGGCTATAGCGTCTTACTCCCCCTACTATTTCCCGAGGCTTCCAGAGAAATGGTTAATCAAGTATTTTCAGACTATTGCCTCCCATTCCTCCCATCCAGTGTACCTTTACAACTACCCGTTGGCCACAGGTTATGATATATCAGCTGAACTACTTTCCAAGTTTGGCCTTGAGTTGGCAGGGGTAAAGGACACGAATCAGGACCTGGCACATTCCATGAAATTCAAAACAACTTTCCCTAAGATGAAGGTGTACAACGGTTCTGATACCCTAGCGTTTTACTCCTTGTTATCACTCGATGGGACGGTAGCCTCAATGTCCAACTGTCTCCCCACAGTTTTCGTTGAGATGAAGAGGGCAATCTCACAGGGAGACGTGAAGAAGGCCTTAGTTCACCAGAGACTGATTACCTCCATTGTGGAGCTAGCAAGGAAATATGGACAACTTGGTGCACTTTACGTCCTAACTGAAATGACGCAGGGATATTCGGTTGGGAGACCAAGACCGCCCATATTTCCCCTTGAGGAAGGCGAGGAGAGGGAACTCAAAAAAGAGGTAGAGAACTTCATCAAGGGTCTCGGTGTTAAAGCTTGAAAACTATGGTAACCCTGGGAGAAATTCTCATAGAACTTAACGCCGTTACCTCGGGACCATTAAGGCACGTGAATTACTTTGAGAAACACGTGGCGGGAAGCGAGGCCAATTATTGTGTGGCCTTCGTCAGGCTAGGGAACAATTGCGTGTACATAGGAAGGGTAGGACGCGACGAGTTCGGTCATAATGCAATAGAATGGTTAAGAGGAAAGGGAGTTAACGTCGATCACGTCAAGTTTGACGATAATCCCACGGGTATATTTTTCGTACAGAGGGATTATCCGGTTCCGCTTCATAGCGAGTCAATCTACTATAGAAAGGGAAGTGCTGGAAGCAGACTATCGCCGGAGGACGTGGATGAGAACCTTGTGAGAGGCGGTGACCTCGTCCACTCCACTGGGATAACCTTGGCCATTTCTAGCTCAGCGAGAGATTCGGTGTTCAAGGCTTTCTCACTTAACGGGAACAGATCATTCGATACCAACATTAGGTTAAAGCTATGGACTCCAGAGGAGGCGAGGACGACAATAATGAAGCTTCTTAAGGATTACCCTGTGAAGTACTTGATAACTGATGTTGATGACTCCAGGATTCTAGTGGGTGAGTCAGATCCAGATAGGGCCTCTGCCATCCTAAGGGAATACGCCGAGGTGGTAGTGATGAAGCAGGGGCCAAAGGGAGCATCCCTTTATCACGACGGAGGAAAGTACTTTTCGCCAGGTTATTCGGTCCCAGTAGAGGACGTTACAGGAGCAGGAGATGCGTTAGGAGGAACCTTCCTATCCCTAGTTATGTCAGGGTTCAGCATGGAGAAAGCGTTGGATTACGCCATCGTGAGTTCAACCCTTAACGTAATGATAAGGGGGGACCAAGAAAACCTCCCAGGTTTGTCCGAGATCGAGGCATTCCTCAAGGAAATGGATAAAAAGTAATGTGTACATTCTATTTATGAACCTCAAGGAATTGTCCCCAGAGTTTAAGGAGATAACTAGCTTAGAGTCTAACACGACGGTCTTCAAGACTTATCTCACCGGTGACTGGGTGTCAGCAAGGGAGCTCGAAGATGTTATATCCCCAATAGACCTCACCACATTCGCCAGGGTTCCCAGACTTCCCTATGAGATGGTGGACAGTGCACTCTCCAAGATCTCAGAGAAGGGGAGATGGGAGATCCGTGACCTTCCAGGAGAAAAGAGATTGAAAATATTTCATGATATGGCCTCGCTCCTGGACAAATTTAGGAGTGATCTGGTTGAAGTCCTAGTGATAGGCAACGGAAAGACTAGGGCAGCTGCCAACGGTGAAGTGAACGCGTCCATAGAACGATTAATCAGGGCAGACCTGGACGTGAGGAAACTCTATGGAGAATACGTTCCAGGCGACTGGAGTAGTGAGAGCTTGGAGACTGAGGCCATTGTGAGAAGGGAACCACTGGGAGTAGTTCTTGCAATTACTCCTTTCAACTATCCACTTTTCGACGTGGTGAACAAGTTCGTTTACTCTACGGTTGCAGGTAACGCCATCCTAATCAAACCTGCTAGTAAAACTCCAGTGCCCGCAATCCTTTTCGCGAGAATCGCGGAACTTGCGGGATTTCCCAAGCACGCGTTGGGAATACTGACCATACCTGGGAAGGACATGGATAAGGTAGTCTCGGACAGAAGGATTGGAGTCATCTCATTCACCGGAAGCACGGAGACTGGAGAGAGGGTAATTAGGGCTGGAGGCGTTAAACAGTACGTGATGGAGCTCGGAGGCGGTGACTCGGCCATTGTCCTAGATGATGCTGATCCTGTCTCCACTGGACAGAAGCTTGTTACCTCGATCACCTCGTACAGCGGACAGAGGTGCGATTCAATAAAGTTCATTTTCTCTGAACCTGGCGTCTATGACAAACTTAAGCAGACGCTTCTCAACGAGCTATCCAAGATAAAGGTTGGCGATCCCAGGGAGGACGTGAGCATGGGACCGATCATAGACAGGGGAACGGTGGATGAGCTAGAGTTCTCCGTCAAGGACGCGCAGGAGAAAGGAGCCAGGGTTTTATTTGGGGGCAAAAGGCTGAAGGAGAACTATGTTGAACCTACTTTGATCGAGGCCTCAAAGGAGATCGTGAAGAACCTTTACCTTTATCAGAAGGAGGTCTTCCTCTCGGTTGCAGTTCTAGTTAAGATGAACAACGTGGATGAAGCTATCTCCCTGAGCAACTCCAGGAGATATGGGCTTGATGCCTCGGTATTTGGAGAGGACATCAATAAGATCAGAAAGGCCATAAGACTACTTGAAGTGGGAGCGGTCTACATAAATGACTTTCCAAGGCATGGGATAGGTTACTTCCCCTTTGGAGGAAGAAAGGACTCGGGACTAGGAAGGGAGGGAATAGGGTACACCATAGAGTACGTAACTGCCTACAAGACGGTGGTCTACAACTACAAGGGAAAGGGTGTATGGGACTACATGTAGTGACGACAAAGATCATCTTGGATCATGCTGGAATATGCCTTGAATTTTAGCCATAATTCCATCGTCCCTTATTTATTAACTATAAGTCATTATTATAAAAATGTGGAAGTCACATACGAATTTGAAACGACCAGGCCGGCAACGTAGTCAAGGATTACCTATCCGACCCACGTAATCTCATGAAGTACGTCCCGAGCTTCAAAAGCCTCAAGGAGACTGAGAACGGATGGGAGCTTCAAGTTTCCTGGATGATCACAGTCACGCTTAGGGTGACCATGCAAAAATCGAGAGATGAGATAACCTATCTCATAAAGAAGACGGAAGGACTAGTGAAGATTAACTCTTATCTCCGCTTCATCATTCTTCCCACCAGGGACAGAACCGTGGTTAGGTTAACCTTCTTCTACAAGGGTCCCTTCGAGAGGGTTGCCAAGAGGCAGACCGAGGAGTTCTATAGGCGGGGCGTAGAGATATTTAAGAGGGATCTAGAGTCCGTACAGGTGGAAAGAAAGGAGGAACGTGGAGCACCGAGTAACGCAAAACTCCTCTTGAACATGAGGACTCTTCTCTCCACACAAATTGGAAAGGATCAGCTGGATGAGGTCCTGGAACAGGCCATGCTGTGGAGCGTGAATTCGCAGGTATTTGTCCTCATCTCCGATGGTTCTAGAAGGGTTGAGTTGAGGTTTAGGAATGGGGACCTAGAGAGCGGTGGTGATCTATCGAGCCTGGGGGATAAAATAACCGTTATAGTGAAGGGAGATAGAGCGGATTAACCAAATTATCCTGTGCCACTATCTGATTTATGGATCCCTTTGAATACATTGAAAACCTAGAAGATCCTAGAACTAAGGCATTCATAGAGGAGGAAACGAGGAACTCCTCTTTCTTTCAGGAGAGGGCAAAACTTCACTATCAGCCCATTCTCGAGAGACTCACCGAGGAAAGGCCCATCACGTTGGTGGGCACGGAAAAGGGAGTGGCAATTTTAGTTAGGTCCAAGAGTGGAGTCCACGCTGAGGTCAACGGGAACATCATCAGGAGTGAGAGGGAACAAGACATCTTCAATTCCCTGGAGAGGGTATGGAACTCAGACCTGGTGAGAATAGGGGTAGGGATAGGAGGATCTGATCAGGGTTACTCGATCCTAGTGAATGAGCAGGGTAAGGTAGTGAGAAGGGTTGAGGGGCTCGTTAACCAGTTTTTCTTCTTAAGGGGCAAGCTGTGTTACGTTAGGGAGTATAGGACAGAGAGCTCACCTGATGGAGTTCCTCCTGCAGTGGAAAGGTTGTTCTGTGGGGAGGAGATGCTCCCCTTTTACCCTGGAAGGGGTGAGTGGATCTCAGTTAAGGCTGAGGGAGATAACCTTCTCCTGGTTAGGGGAATAGGTTGGAGCAAGAAGGTACTCTATCGAGACTTTGAAAAGGTGGATGAAGGCGATATCACCTCCTACGACATGAAGGGAGGAAGGATATATTACGTGAAGGGAAACTCTCTCATGCGTGATGGTGTGGAGTTATTCAAGATTTCAAGACCCACACTGGACATGAAGGTTATGGACGATGGGATTCTGACCCTCGAGATCAGGAATTACAAGACGTCTCTAGTGAAGTACTCAGAGGAGGGGAGGGAGACCTGGAACTACACGACGGACCACATCCTCACCTTCGATACAGTTGGCGATCAGATCTACGTCCTGGAGACATCATTTGACACGTCATACACCATCTCCAGGATAAAGGATCAGAGAGTCGAGGTGCTGAGAAGGGGGAGGGAGGAGAGGCTCACGGTCAAGGAGATTTACGTCCAGGGAGACGTCCTCCTGCACGGGTTCCTCCTAAGTAAGGGAGGTAATAGGGGAGTTGTGGTTTACGGTTACGGTGGGTTCGCGATCCCGCTCCTTCCCAGTTACAATCCTCTATTCCTCGAACTTATGGACTCTGGTTACTCCGTCCTAGTCACAAACCTCAGGGGAGGCTTTGAGAACGGGGAGGAGTGGCACAAGGCGGGGATGCTCAGGAACAAGATGAACGTATTCAAGGATTTCTCGGAGTTCCTACAGACCGTGAAAATGATGGGAGGAAGGACAATAGCCATGGGTGGAAGTAACGGTGGACTGCTGGTGGGAGCTACCCTTAACCTCTACACGTCCCTGGTGGACTGTGGAGTCATAGGTTACCCTGTCCTTGATATGTTGAAATTTCACAAGTACCTCGCTGGTATGTATTGGGTACCCGAGTACGGTGACCCTGAAAAGGACTCCGAGTTCCTCCTTTCCTACAGTCCCTATCACAACCTGAAGAAAGGGCTACCTCCAACCCTAGTGTACACAGGGCTTAATGACGATAGGGTCCATCCCATGCACGCCTTGAAATACGTTGCTAAGTCTAGGGAGATGGGAAACAAGGTTTACCTCTTCGTAAATAGGAGAGCTGGACATAACTTGAGCAGACCGGAGGCAAGTGCCGAGGAGATGTCCACCGTGGTGGCGTTCGTGGAACAGTGTCACTCACTCTGATTCCTTCCAGAACTTTATCATGAAGACGTAGATAAAAAGGGCCCACACTGCAGAGATCACAGTGAGGATTAAACCAACCGCGAAATCCTTTAACGTGAGATACACTCCAAAAATTGTGAGAAAGAGGAGACCTGACACTATGTACAGTAACTCGGTTCTCTCCATTAACTCTCACGAGCAGTCCAGTCTATGACCGTCTTTATCTCCCCCGGGACCTTTTCCTTCAGGACTTGGGGGGCCTCTTCCACGCTGACCCTCTTGGTGATCATCCTTTGGAGGACGCCTGGATACCTGGCCTTCCATTCCACTAGAAGGTTAACTCCAGCCTGGAAATCGGCCTTTGAGGCATTCACGCTCCCAAAGATCAGGATGTTGTTCTCAACCAACATGGTTATCTCCTCTGCAGTTAGCTCATATCTCTCTAGCCCAGTTGTTCCAAAGAGGATCACCGCACCGTTCTTCCTGATTCTAGGAAGTAAGGGGACGACGGCTGAGGGATGCCCAGAGGTGTCCACAATGAGATCTGGCTCAAGGTCCTCATGCTCAGAGGTGTTGAGGAAGGTTGCCCCTATATCTCGAGTTATTTCGCTCTCAACCTGGGATGGGGGCCTCCTGTTCGCCACAATCACGCGGAAGCCCATACTTCTCAGGGCCATGGAGAACAGGAGACCTATGGGTCCACTCCCCAGTACCACAGCTGTTCTGCACGAGTAGGTGGAATCGTCGCACCTCCACCACGACCTCCTCTGAAGATATTCCATCTCTGTGAGGGCCTTCACGACATTTGAGAGAGGCTCCAATAGAACTCCCTCATCTCCTAGTTCCCTTGGAACCCTAACTAGGTACTTTGGGTCCTCTAAGAACTCCTCCCTCATGGTACCGTGAGCTCCCCTTATTCCGATCTCCGTGAATCTTCCGGTTTCACAGAAGTCCTGCCTTCCCAGCATACAGTTTAGGCAGGATCCACAACCCCTCCTGACCACTGGAACAACTAGGTCCCCGGGACTGAACTCTCCATTACCCTTTACCACTTCACCAAGAGTCTCGTGACCCAGGATAAGGAAATCGTATCCCGGTGGAGGCCTTGCGAAGGTAAGCCTTCCCGTGACTAGACCCCTATCTGTTCCACACAGACCGCTGAGTCTAGTCCTGACAACTATCTTCCCGTCCGTGGATTCCCTCAATGTGATGTCCTTAACCTCGACACCCTCATTAGGTGGCCTTACAATAATTGCCTTCATAATAGAAATAGTTCTGGCTCCATTTTAACCCTTGTCTCAATCACGCTCTTCCAGTGAATGCCCACTTACCCATTTCCTTCACGTACTCTGCAAGGTCCCTCAGGCTGTTAAATGACGCTGTCTGGAGGTGAAGGTATTCGTACCTGGCCTCGTCCTCTAGCATTTTCCTCCTGAGCTCATCAGCCCTTCTTGAGGCGAGGAGGTCCTCTAGCCTGTTCCTAGTTAGGTTGCCTATTATCTCGCCGTTGACGTCGTCCGGATAAGGCAGATCGCCGTTAGGGTAAACCGTTATGGCATAACTCGTCAGCTTCTTGGGGAGCTCACCTCCCACTGCACGTATAAATCCCCAGGAGTTGTTCAGAGTTGAACCGTACTTCCTCTTTAGATAGGACAGTACCTCGAAATATTTTTCCCTGTCGGGGGCTAGCTTAACCCTAGAGTCAGGGTAGTCAACTGCGGGCATGAGGAGGATCTTATAACCGCACTCCTTAACCTTTCTCACCTTGTCCTCGAGTTTGTCTATGTTATACCTTGTAACTACTGTCTGAACGTTAACCTTTAGGCCGTATTCCCTGAACTTACAGAGAGTATCAAAGGCCTTCACGTTCCAATGGTATTCGTCAATGGAATAGTGAAGGAAGTCTATCCTATCGGCCAACTTTGAGAGAAAGTCCGGATCATTCAACTTGTATCCGTTCGTAGTTAACATGACGTAAAATGATCCATCGTGGGCGTACTCCAGAAGCTCGAGAATGTCGGGCCTAGTAGTTGGCTCTCCACCCTCAAAGGACAGAACAACCACAGTGGACCTGAGATTATCGATGATCTTCTTCAGCTGTTCCGTGCCTACCTCCTGCAGGGTCCCAGAGTAGTACGACGGATTACAGAAGGTGCACCTTAGATTGCAGTGGGAAGTAACCTTGAAGGTAGCGTAAGCAACGCTGTACCATTTCCCGAGAAGTTGAGTGTTTATGAACCACTTTATTGCCTTAAGGTTCCTATTCAAGGGACCAACCCCCTTTCCTCTAAAAACATGAAAATTATTCTGCTAAGAAGATTTAAAGTCTTATTATTAAGGAGCTAAGGTAGTGGAAAGTATATTATGGATAACTGGGTACTATTTTTATGAAAATCCAAGAAATTACGCCGTTTGTCCTCTCCTCCAAGGAGAGGGGATCTGCAACCTGGGCCTCTACCATGATCGTGGTGAAAGTGACCACAAGTGACGGAATGATAGGTTATGGTGAGGCCGTGCCTACGTTGAGGGTTAAGCCCGTGTTTAGTGCAATCCAACAGGTTAGCAAGGGCTATCTGGGAAAGGAGGTCGAAAGAGTAGAAAGGAATTACCACGAATGGTACAAGCAGGACTTCTATCTCAGCAGATCCTTCGAGTCCGCAACGGCAACCAGCGCGATAGATATTGCGCTCTGGGACCTTGTGGGAAAGGAGTTGGGAGCACCGATTCACAGGCTACTGGGCGGAAAGTTTAGGGACCACGTACCCGTTTACGCGAACGGGTGGTACAAGGACTGTGTTACGCCAGAGGACTTCGCTAGGGAGGCAAAGAACGTGGTTAAGAGGGGGTACAGGGCCATGAAGTTTGATCCCTTTGGACCATACTACGATTGGATTGATGAACATGGATTGAGACAGGCAGAGGAAAGGGTGAAGGCAGTCAGGGAAGCTGTTGGGGAAGAGGTCGAGATCTTGATTGAACATCACGGGAGGTTCAACGCAAACTCGGCTATTGAGATTGCGAAGAGGCTCGAGAAGTACAGACCACTGTTCGCTGAGGAGCCAGTTCACCACGAGGATCTGGAGGGATATAGGAAATACAAAAGACACTCCAACCTAAGGGTGGCAATGGGAGAGAGACTGGTGAGCTTGAAAGAAACTCTGGTTTACTTGAGGGAGGGGCTAGTGGACATCCTACAACCTGACTTGACCAACATCGGTGGAGTTACAGTTGCCAGGAAAGTAGCATCGCTAGCTGAGGCCTTCGACGTTGAAGTTGCCTTCCACAATGCCTTCGGTTCAATACAGAACGCGGTCTCAATCCAGTTGGCGTCGGTTATTCCTAACCTACTCCTGCTGGAGAACTTCTACGACTGGTTCCCACAATGGAAAAGGGATCTCGTGAATAACGGAACTCCAGTTGAGATGGGAAGAGTGAAGGTACCGGATGGACCTGGCATAGGAGTTGAGGTTAACGAGAGGATACTGGAGGAGTTGAAAACCGATCCTGTTGCGCTTGAGGTTGTGGAGGAGCCTGTGTGGGTTGTGGGCGGAACGTGGAAAAACTATTAATTTAAGGAGGGAGTTGGGAGGGTAGGCCTTCTTTCTTTGCCCTGCTCGTTCAGAGGTCTTTACTTCATTCAAGGAGTGGAAGTGTCTCTGAGGTAGAAAGTCTCATATTTGCCAGTCAACCTTTCCAGGATCCTCGTAAGTCCCCCAAGTTGAGACCTGTACTCGTTCAAGGCCTCGACCTTTTTCTCCCTATATTCCTCAATGTTAACCTTCACCCTCTTCCACCTTCTCAGTGGGAGCAATCCTACTTTTCTTGTCCCTATGGGAATCCAGATGAGATAGAACCTTGTCATGACGTTAATTCCCGTTACAATTTTCCCCACGGTTGAATGGTCAGGGTGACCATCGTAGGGAAGTGGAGAATACAGTAACGAGGCGTTCAAGTCCCTCACCACGTCCCTAAGGGCATCCGTCACTTCCTTAACCCTATATTTCACATGCGCGTCCTCAAAGCCCAGGAAGGTTACGTCATTGGGTGTAAGTCCTAGCCTCCTCACTGCCCTATGCAACTCACGCATTCTCATCTCGACGAGCTCCTTGCTCCCCCTCAGCTCTTCTTTAGGGGCTCCGTATCTCCCATCCGTGACCACAATGACGTGAACTTCATCTCCCCTTGTCACATGACGTATAATGGAACCTCCACAACACAAGGTTTCGTCGTCGGGGTGAGGAGCTATAACCAGGACTTTCAACTTCACCCTAAACTTGAAACCAGGAATAAAGGGTTTACCTGCTCATTGACCTGGAGAGTCTGCTCACCCTTACCCTGTAAATCGTCGCAGATAGGCTCCAGACTACCACGAAAACCGAGACTATGAAGACCCCCACATAGCCCCACTCTGCACCTCCATTCACCCAGGCTATCCAACTCCACATCCCACCCTGAAGTCCGAGCTCTGACTGAAGGAGACCCAACAACTCCAGGGATCCAATCACGAACGCCACCATAACTGAGATCACTGTCATGGTGAGGTTGTACCAGATTTTCCTAAGTGGATCTCCGGAGAAGGCCCACCTGTACGCCCCATTCATGAAGAATCCGTCGGTCGAGTCTATGAGAGTCATACCACCGGCAAATAGGGCTGGGAATAGGAGGGCGTACCATGTGGATACTCCACTGAAGAGACCAGATGAGGTCGCGGTGATGGCAAGGAGTGCGGTCTCTGAGGCCGTATCAAACCCTAACCCGAACAGGAAACCTATGGGGTAGAGGTAATACTGATTCTTAATGAGCGAGAATAGCCTTCTGAAGTACCTTCCCATTAACCCTCTCTTCTGTAGCACGTTATCCACCCTCTCCTCGTCTACCTCTCCCCTCATGACACCCTTGTATAGTTGGTATATCTCAAGGGCAACGAAGAAGTTCAGAAACCCCAACAGGTAGAGAACCCCTCCGCTGATCGCGGTTCCGAGGAAGGAACCGAGTTTCTCAAGGCTTGGAATGCTTCCCTCCACCAATCTGGTGCTCAGCACAAGTCCAAACGACAGGAGGAAGACCACGCTGGAGTGACCAAGTGAGAAAAAGGTTCCAACCAGGAGAGAGCTCTTCCCCTCCTGCGTCAGTTTTCTGACCGAGTTGTCTATTGCTGCCAAGTGGTCCGCGTCAACTGCGTGCCTCAATCCCAGGAAGAAAGCCAGTATACCCAGGGAGAAGAACGAGATCGAGGATGATCTCGCCTCCTGTGAAAATTTTACAAGTTCCAGGAAGAGGATTCCAAGTATGGTCAAGTTTAAGGCGTAGAATGCGCCAACCTTCAGCTTGAAATCCATGGGGGTTGGATAGGCTATCCATATTAAAAAGATTTCCTTCGGAGGCGCAATCTAGCTATTAGCGATATCCTTTCACGTAAGTCCCCTCCGGTCTAGAAAATTCCGTTAATCGAGAACGTCCTGGCCATTCTATTAATTGAGGCGAGTTCAGCGAGGGCTACCTTGTCCCAGGAGGAATACATCTCAGGGACGTTAACCTCACTCCTCTCCTGCTTCAGGCACAGGGAGGCCATACCGCTTAAGTTGTCCTCCTCCACGGTGTGAACGCCCTTAACACCGCGATATATCTCCCTGATTGCGGGTGTATCATAAGCTATTACGGAAGTGTTCAGGGCCAACGATTCCAACACCACAAGGGAGAAGCTGTCGTAGTGCGAGGGATAAAGCGTGAACTGGGCCCCAGCCACGACCTTGTACAAATCCTCCCCACTCCTGAAGCCCAGGTACTCCACGTTAACGTTAAGTCTGCGGACGAGCCTGGTAAACTCCTCCCGGTCATCCTCGCTCAGGAACTGTCCCATCACGTAAAGCCTCATGTCCCTATGCTCGTTTACCCTCTTCCAGATTAGGGGGACGTCAAAGAGTCCCTTCTCGGGAATTAACCTGGTGAAGTAGACTGCGTAATCCTCCTTCTCCCTCCTCACCTTGCTCACCTCTGGATCTATGGCATTCCCCGGGGTCGTGACGTCATATGGGATCATCTGATCTAGGCCTGAATAAGTTAAGGGAATCCTGCTCACGGAAATGGCGAAGTTCAACTTTCCCGCCCTAATCAGGGATAGCCAGGTTCTCTCCTCCTCCTTGGACTCCTGAACTGCCCTCTGAAACCTGGTGAGGGCTCTCCCTGTTGACCCCCTGAACTTGATCCTGAAGAGGGTCGAGAGATCCCTATAGAAGGGTTCCAGTTGCAGTTGAACGCCGACGGGGGAATTGGTCAGGGTCGAGGCTAACTCCACGTTTTCACCAGAGTTACTATACACGAGGGCGAGATCGTATTTACCTGGTCTCAGGAGTTTAAGGAACTCCTCCAGTGAGTTTGCATCCCTTAACGCATCGAGGGAGACGGTAGCCTTCAAGTCCTTCAGTAAGGAGATCAACTCATCCCTATGCCCGCTTAAGGCGAGCCTCACATTCCTCAATGAGGGAACTATATCCACCTCGAGGTAGGAGGGTAACCTCCTCATAATTTCCAGGTTTCTCTTGTACCCACCACTATGCTCCACGAGGCCGAAGTCCACCACTGCGAGAACTCTCAAGACTAGGAATAAGTTGGGTACAAGGTATTAAATCAATGTCGTGAAAGTCCTGGAGCTCACTTTATCCAGATCCTCTCTATTTCCTTGATCTTCTCGAAGTCGGAGTCCTCGGTGAGAATCTTCTTTATGGAGTTGTTGAGCATTACTGCCACGTGAAACGCGTCTGAGGGATAGAGGGAATACCTAGTGATGAGCTCCTTGCTAACCTGGTACTCCCTCAGGGAGATCGGAAATACCACTACGTAAGGTAAGACTAGCTCGTCCAGAAATCGCAATGTGTCGCCGAAATTCACGCCATACTTCTTCCTCGAGACGTAGATCACCTCGTCTAGGACCAGGGGGTCAACGCCCATACTCTCATTGGAAAGTATCCTGAGGTAGAAGCTCTTGACCGGGTCAACTCCCAGGTTTAGGTACACCAAGAAGTTTGCATCCAAGAATATCAATCGTCAAACTCCTCCTCCAACACGACGCCCTTTAAATCTCCAAGGCTGGCCCTTCTTGCATACGCGATCCTTCTCTCGTGTTCCTCAAACTTCCTCTCCACCTCCTCCAGATCAACTTTCCTTTCCTTTTCCAGGACTATCTTGCCATTCTCTACCCTGAGTTCCAGGAAGTCGCCCTCATTGATGCCGAGCAGGTCTCTGACGTTCTTGGGGATTATCATGTAACCCTTCTTTCCTACCTCTACCCTAAGAGTCAATCCGGCTTCACTATGGTTTAACTGGCTAAACCAACTAAAAAATGTTGACTAAAAGTGTCTGGGTCTCATCTAAGCCACCACTCCACCAGGTAACTCGCGATTCTTAGGAGACTGTTTTGCCTTATCTCGACCTCCTTCACCCAATCCTGATTGCCACCGTATTCCCTGATCCATTCCTCTACCATTTTTCCGTCCACCTCCACATGAAATTGAAGACCAAGGGCATGACTGAATGAGAATGCTTGAAAATACTTCTCACTGTAGGCTAGAAGCTCAGATCCTTCGGGGAGAGAGAACGTATCACCGTGCCACTGAAATACCTCAACCTCGCCTAGGTTTGCAAGTTTCCCCATGAACTTGACCTTACCTATACCCAGTTCTGGACCGAAGGCTCCCTTCACAACCTTACCCCCAAGCGCATAGGAGAGGAGTTGCGCCCCTAAGCAGATTCCTAGGACCCTCTTATCCTCTGCTATTGCTTTTTGGATTAGATCAACCTCCCTCCTGAGATGTGGATATTTCTCCATCTCGTACACGCCCATGGGTCCTCCGAGGACGATGAGCCCTTCGAATTCCTCCTTTCCCGTTAGGTCCTCAGCGCTTACCGTCAGGGTACGTATTCCCTTGGAATCTAGTACTTGCTTCAGCGTACCCAATCCCTCGATAGGGTAATTTTGAATCACAAGAAACATGATCTCTAAAAGTACTTTGGGTTTAATATCCTCCTCCCTCATGACTTTGAATTGTTTTCAAATAGAGCTTCAGGAGTGGATGTCATGGCTAAACAGTAGAATCCGAATCCTAGCTGTCCAAGGTAAGCTACCTGATTCCTTAGGCAGTGATACCCAAACTTCAACCTAACAAATCTCAACTTGAACTATTGCGTTTTGCTTTTTAGGATATGCGATCAATATAATATTATGAGTCCCAAGAAAATTTATGACCTGTCCGTAACCCTCCAGCCTTACATGCCCATCTGGCCCACCAATCCAATGGTGGAGATAAAACCTGTGGGCATAATGAGCAGAGACGGATATAACGTCGAGACCATATCCTTTGCCACTCACACTGGAACTCACATAGACGCTCCCTATCACTTCGACGAGTATGGAGTTACTGTAGACAAGATTGACCTCCACGTACTAGTGAACAAGGGATACTGTATTTCACCCAAGACCAAGGGAAAGGAGATCACGGCAGAGGCACTGAAGGAAGTGTGGAAGCCTGAGTATGACGGGAAGACCATCCTAATCAGGACAGGATGGGATAAAAAGAGGGCCTTTACAAAGGAATTCCTCTACGATTTTCCTGGACTCTCCCTAGATGGGGCGGAGTTTATCATTTCCCATGGCGTCAAACTTGTGGGCATAGATACCCTGGGCATTGAGCCCTATGATCACACCGATTTCAGGGTTCATAAGAAGCTACTCAGTAGTGGCATCGTGGTAATAGAGGACCTAGCCAATCTAGATCAGCTAGAACCTGGGAAGGAATACCTTATCGTCGCGCTCCCAATCAAGGTAGGAAGGGGAAGCGGGGCGATGGCCAGGGTAATAGCAATGGAGGAGTAACATGAGAATCAACAACATAGACCAAGATGCGCTTCAGACCTTGAGGGAAAGGGGATCCAGGGAAGGATCAATTCCCATGGAGAGGCATATAGAGGGAGAGTTTAGACTAGAAGGCTCCCCTATGTTTGTTGCCGAAATGAAGACCGAAACCACAAAGGTAATAGTAACGGCTGACGAACCCAAGATCCTTGGCGGACAGGGAGTTCACGGAACACCCTTAAGCTACGTTCTATTCGGAGTCATGGCGTGCTTCGCCTCAACTCTCGCCTTAGAAGCCTCACAGGCTGGAATAGTTATGGAGAGGCTCAACGTGAGGGGACACATATACTATGATCTCGCTCCTGTGGTCACGGATAAGGAGGGCCCCATAATAAAGAAACTGGTCCTTGAGGTGATCAGCGATAAGGATCTTTCAAAGGTTTTAGAGAGGGCTGAGAGAAAATGCCCTGCTCTCTTCCTAGTGAAGAATCCGATCCCAGTGGAGGTTAGGCAAACAGGGGGCACTCGATAAGCTCAACGCCCCCTCATATTTCTTCTCGATAATTTCTGGCACGTTTATACCTGAAATTCTTCTAAGACGGGTTTTAATCTTGGATTTAAACCTATCGTAGAGTGCTACGCAGAACCTTGCCTGTCTAAATTTTGTTCATTTCTACCCTGAAATGCTTAAATACTCCACAGATTTCTTAGGTGTAAATGAGCAAGAAAGAACTTGCAAAGGGATCTGTTTCATATAGAGAAGTAGTGGCTCAAGGAGTGGGTGGAGCGGCCCCGGCAATGGCCAGCCTAGTGACGCTAACAGGGGCTGCAGCCTACGCCTATGGTTCTTTCCCGCTAGCTGTACTTTTAGCAACGGTAGCGGTACTCCTTGATGCTACTAGGTTATCCATTACAAGTAGATACGTTCAAAGTGCTAGAGGGATTTACGCATTCATCTCAGAAGGTTTGGGAAAGAAAGTTGGTTATTTTGTGGGTTGGGCTTACGTTCTCTACGCTCTTACGGCTCTAGTTTTTATCTACCTCTCCATAGGAGTATTTCTGCCAGGTGCATTGCAGGTACTTGGGATTAATACTCCGGGATGGATATGGGCTCCCCTAGTCGTGGCCGTCGCGCTATTTGGAGGAATCCTCTCCTACCTTGGAATAAGACCATCCCTCAAATTTACGCTCACCATGAGCATCCTTGAAATAGCGTTCATTCTGGGAACTTCCCTCTTAATCTTCACTAAGGTGTCGCCAGATCCTGCCACCTTTACTCTCAAGTACGCCCCACCGCCATCCGCATTCAACGTCGGAGTAGGCATGGCTTTCGTGTTCCTGGCCTTCGCGGGATATGAGACTACCTCAGTCCTAGGAGAGGAGGCTGTGGACCCTAAGAACACCATAACTAAGGGTGTCTTCACCAGTGCCTTGCTCGTGGGGATTACCTACCTTATGGCCAGCGAAGCCTTCACTGTGGGTTGGGGGGTCAACGACATGTCATCCTTCTTTAGCCAACTTGTTCCAGGCATCGTCCTGGGAATGAGATATGGAGGTTTCGTCCTGGCAGTTATCCTAACGATTCTGCTCATAAACAGCGGACTAACAGACTCTGTAACTTTCTTCAACACAGTATCCAGGGTGGTCTACGCCATGGCTAGGGACGGCGTCCTAGATAAGAGATTGGAGGGAATACATGATAACAACAGAACTCCCCACGTAGCCATCCTCTTCTCCCTTGCCTTCTCTCTTCTATACACTCTCATCTTCTCAGCAGCGATAGGGCCAGCTAACGTTTTCTTATCAGTTGGTATCACCACAACGTTCGGTTTCCTGATTGCCATATTTACTGCAAACATTAGTCTATTATTCATCTTAAGAAGGTTTAGCGCACTTAACGTGTGGAACGTTCTTCTCACGGTGATCATAAATGCGATTCTAGGATTCGTAATATTTGCCAACATAGTTACAACTGCAGTCAATTCCTTCGTTCTCATTGGAGTTGCTACATTCGCCGGCTGGATGATAATCGGGGCAATTTATTATTGGTTGAGAAAAGTAAGAGTATAAAAATTCTTTTTAGACTAAAGGGGAAGCGTCCATCCCAACGCAAAAGTGGTTATTGCAGCGAAAGTTAGATACATTAACCACACTGCAGTAATTAGATGGAACGCTCCCTTAATTCTGATCCATAATCTGGAACCGGTTAGACTTGCAGGTATATCGGAGATGTACACCAGCGTCAGAAGGGTGAAAAGTATGCCTACAGAAACATCACCAACATCATAGAATACTAACGCACCGATTATGGAAAGCCACAGGAAGGCTATGGCCATGTAGCCATCTATTCTCGTATCTCCTCCGAAATGCTTGTTTAGTCCCATGGCGAACCAATGAACTCCATAAGCTGTGAACGCTACAGCTGCCATGTAAATCGCGTTAGTCGTTGATACATGGAAAACAGTTATGTAAGTCCACAATATCAATCCAGTAAGGAATTGCATGAAACCTGGCATCCATAGTCCCCACTGTCCAAGACCTTTGTTCAGTGATTCCGAACTGCTGGGAAAGTTTGTCACTTCCCATCCTCCATAAACAAAATAGCCCGTACCAAGACCAAAAAATCCTACAGCTATTGGTAATAGGGGTAGAGCCATATTTATCCTAGTCGAAAAATTACAGATATTTCTTTTATAAAATTTTCCAGTAATTGCTCAATTAATACATTTACAAATATTAAAATCGACCTCCTAAGATACTTTTTATTAAATTAAAAGTCATACAAGTTTGATAAATTATTGAGTTTATTTTGAGTTTAGTCATTAAAAAATAAACTCAAGTAACAGGGTTGAACAAATCATTATAAACTAGCTTTCGAATTTTGTGCCATGAAATTGAAGGTAGGAGACCAAGCTCCAGATTTTGAGGGAGTAAGCGAGAGAGGAGATAAAGTAAGGCTCTCAGATTTCAGAGGAAAATACGTTGTGCTCTATTTCTATCCAAAGGACGATACACCTGGATGTAGGGCAGAGGCCCTTAGTTTCAAGGAAAACTGGGATGAGATATTAAAGAGGGGGGCCGTGGTCCTGGGGGTTAGCGGAGATTCCCCAGAATCACACGTAAGGTTCAAGGAGAAGTATGGCCTTCCCTTCACCTTGATCAGTGATGAAGGGGATAAAATAAGGGAACTATACGGGGCAAAGGGACTCCTCATTCCAGGTAGGGTTACCTTCGTGATTGATCCTGAGGGAAAGATCAGGTTAATTTATTCGTCACAAATGAATCCAACATCTCACGTGAAGGAAGCTCTGAAGGTTATACCTCCTGTACCTACAACCTGAAGTTCTAGGGAGGTTTTAAATGATAATTTACGCCACGGAAACCTTATTTAGTTAGGATGAGAAATTCCATTGATGAGAACGGACATTCTTGTGTTCTTAGCTTATAAATATGCCAAAGACGGTAAAAAGGACGCTATTTGCAGGGAAATGACGGACAGGAGGTTTGTGATTGTCTCGAGCAAAAAGACAACTGACCTGCTTCTTTACCTTATCTCCAAGAACATTGGGTTGAACGCTATGATGTACGTTGTGGACTCGAACACCCATGTCTCCTTTTCTAACGTTAACGACCTAAACGCATTAATAAAGGAGATCTCAATGACCTTGTATGATGACGATAATAAAACGTTTTTACAGAGCGTTGAAGACGACGGATCGTTCTTCTTTATGACAGAGAGAAAGGGGATATACGTACTCAAAAGGCTTGAGTCGGACGAGTTCTATAAGATGTGTACCGGGGAGGAGAAGGGAGGATCCCATCCCCATGTGTAGTGTTTTTCATGATCGTGGACATTCAACATGTTGGGATTAGGGGATATGAAAGAGATTTAGGGTTGGATCTGGTTCTTCTTAACCCGTCATACAGGCTAGGTTGTCAGTGCTGTGTGGACGGTTTCTATCAACAGTATCTTTGGTCGAGGGGAAGGAAGGGATACATACAGCTGGGTATTTACAATCCCAGGTGCAGGGTTCCAGTAGAGGTGGAACTGGAGAGGCAGATCAGGAAGGGGATTGTTGGCGTGGTGTTGAACCCTGCAAACCACGGGTACTCCTTGAGGGAGGCCAAGAGGACAGTGGAGTACGTCAACAGGAAGAGGCTCAACCTCTACCTTTACACTAGGACGCTGTCACTTGAAGAACTTGAGGAATTGAATGACGGGCTTGACGTGAAGCTGGTGATCCTGGATCCTAGGGAAGAGATATCTCCGCTCTCTAGAGAGAGTAACGTTTACTTCAATGTCAAGGATTACTCGGGGGATTTACCAAGTAAGAGGGCAATACTAGCCACGTTTTACCCCTATGAGAGTGAGAAGGTGGCCAGGGAATTACTCTCAAGGTTTAGCTGGACTTTTGATAACTTGCTTGAACTGGTAAGTACATGAACTGGTAACTCACATGATGACAAGTTTTTCCGTCAAAGTAAGAGTAACTGAGCTCCGCCTTCAATTAGATCTTTAGTCTAACACGAGAAGAACTGGTGAGACGTTTCTCAATGAGCGACTTACTCATCGAGAAGTCCCACTGGGAGATACTGACGTAAGTGCACGCCCCTAGATCTTGAGCTGAACCTCCCTAGCCCTCCTTAGTTCTTCCATCATCTTCACAATGTCTGGGAAAGGAGTCAGTGCTTCAAGATGCTTCCTTCCATCTGATACTATCTTCACGGCCTGGGGATATATCTCGTTCAACCTCCTCAGCGCGAACGTCTTATCTGTGACAAGACTTAGGCCAAAGTTGATATGTCTGGCCTCATCCTCTATTATGTGCTTTATTCCCTGAGTGAACCGCGTCAAGCCATATCTCTCTCCAGCGTTCCTGAGAACGTTTAGCCCGGTCGTGGCAAGAATTCCCTCAGTGACCAGGTGGAACCTGGTGACTATCCTCTGAATATCCCCGCTCTCAAAATCCTTCATAAGTTCGTCAAAGAAGTCAATATATGAGCTAGGTAGTTCCACTTCGGATAGTGGATCATCCCTGAAATAACTCTCAAAGAATTCGAAATGATCAAGCTCCTCCTGGTACTGCTGGGGTGAATATCCCCTCACGTTACCCACGAACTTCATGGATAGGGGCTTAAGAATGCTCCACCGGCTCATGTACCTCTTGGGATAAAAATGGGCTGATAAATACCTTATACCAAATCTGACCTCTTCAGGAATTTGATTCCAATTTAAGTCCATATGGATTACTGATTAAGATAAGCTAAAAACTTTTTTATAAAAATAATTAAAATGGAACTTGGGTTGATGGAACTTGTTTAATGAAGAGATCATTTCAATGAATAACCGTTTAATAACCCTATCACTTAAGCTGGTTGGAGAAAATTAAATATGTCTAGCTTATTTAATTCGGATCATCAGTTGTTTATTTTCACATCGCATTTATCTAAAGTATATAAAATGTATATAAAGTTAAACAACAATATAGAGATATGCTTTTAAATGTACCCAAGAAAAGGAGGTCATGTCTCTCACGGTGAGGATAAATGATAAAGTATATTCCGCTAACCCTGGGGAGACTATCATTGACGTTCTGAAAAGGAACAACATTTACGTACCCCACGTCTGCCTCAACGAGGGTCTAGTGCCCATAGAGAGCTGTGACACTTGTCTGGTCAGGGTAAATGGTAAGTTAATGAGGGCCTGTTCCACCAGGGTTGAGGACGGAATGACAATAACCACTAACGACGATAAGTCCAAAGGGGCTAGAAAGGAGGCCATATCTAGGATACTTAGATATCACAAGCTATACTGCACAGTTTGCGAGAACAATAACGGAGATTGTGTCCTTCATGAGGCCGTGATTAAGGAGAAGGTCTTCCATCAAAGGTACGTTGAGAAACCCTACTCCCTAGATAATAGTGGGCCCTTTTACGTTTATGACCCTGCACAATGCATCCTTTGCGGGAGATGCGTCGAGGCATGCCAAGACTTCGCCGTAAATGAGGTAATATGGATCGACTGGAACCTGAATCCGCCAAGGGTGGTGTGGGATCAGGGTAATCCCATTGGAAATTCTTCCTGCGTGAACTGTGGGACCTGCGTCACAGTCTGTCCCGTTAATGCCCTTATGGAGAAGGGAATGTTGGGGGAGGCTGGACTCTTTACGTGGATAAACCCAGAGCTCAAGAAGAAGACAATAGAGGCAGTTGGGAAAGTTGAGGACAACTTTAGCTTGCTCATGACAGTGAGCGAACTAGAATCCAAGGCGAGACAATCACAGATTAAGAAGACCAAGACTGTGTGCACTTACTGCGGAGTTGGTTGCTCCTTTGAGGTGTGGACTAAGGGAAGGAAGATCCTGAAGGTAGAGCCCAAACCTGAGTCACCAGCGAACGGGATCCTGACTTGCGTCAAGGGTAAGTTTGGGTGGGATTTCGTCAATAGCCCAGATAGGATAACTAAACCACTAATTAGAGAGGGAGATCACTTCAGGGAAGCCAGCTGGGATGAGGCAATCCAGCTTGTTGCGAGGAAGTTTAAGGAAATCAAGGAGAGGTATGGCCCAGATTCCCTGGGCTTCATTGCCTCAGATAAAATGACCAATGAGGAGGCTTACCTCCTTCAGAAGCTAGCTAGGGCAGTTGTGGGCACGAACAACGTAGATAACTCCTCTAGATATTGCCAATCTCCGGCTACAGTGGGTCTTTGGAGGACCGTTGGAATAGGAGGTGATTCCGGGACCATAAGGGACATTGAGAACGCTGATCTAATCCTCATAGTGGGGCATAACACCACGGAAAGTCACCCCGTTGTGGGGAGTAAGGTTAAGAGGGCCCAAAAGATCAGGGGGGCCAAGATTGCCGTTATTGACGTCAGGAAACACGAGATGGCAGAGAGAGCTAACCTCTTCATCAGGCCCAAGCCAGGTACAGATGCAGCGGTCTTGGCAGGGGTAGCGAAGTATATCGTGGACCAGGATTGGGTGGATCACGAGTTCCTCAAGAGAGTTAATGGTTTTGAGGAGTTTAAGGAGACCATCAAGGGCTTCACGCTGGACTACGTTGAGAGCGTGTCTGGAGTGCCCAGGGAACAGATAATCAAACTAGCTGAAATGATACATCAAGCAAAGGGCGTAGCAGTGTTGTGGGGGATGGGTGTAACTCAGCACTTAGGTGGGGCTGACACTTCCACCATCATATCCGACCTTCTCCTATTAACCGGAAATTACGGACGCCCAGGAACCGGGGCTTTTCCCATGAGGGGGCACAACAACGTTCAAGGGGTCAGCGACTTCGGTTGTCTACCAAACTACATGGTAGGATACCAAAAGATGGAGGAGAGCGTTATGTCCAAGTTCGAGGACTCGTGGAGAACGACCCTTAACAGAAAACCTGGCCTGCAGATACCACAAATGATAGAAGGGGTCCTCGAGGGAAAGATCCATGCCCTTTACGTCGTGGGAGAGGATACCGTGATGGTTGACTGTGGAACTCCTCTTACTAGAAAGGCGTTGGAGAACGTGGACTTTCTTGTGGTTCAGGACATGTTCATGACAGAGACAGCGAAGTTAGCTGACGTCATACTTCCAGCTGCGGCGAGTCTTGAAAAGGATGGGACTTTCGTCAACACAGAGAGGAGGATACAGCGGATCTACAAGGCCATGGATCCCTTAGGTGAATCAAAGCCTGACTGGGAAATAATCCAAATGATAGCTAACGCCATGGGAGCTAACTGGAACTATCATCATCCCTCGGAGATCATGGACGAGATCGCTAGGCTGACCCCAATATTTGCTGGCGTTTCCTATTCGAGGCTCGAGGGTTTCAATAGCCTGGTCTGGCCAGTGAACGAAGATGGAACTGACACCCCTCTGCTTTACGTGAATTCCTTCGCCACTCCTGATGGAAAGGCAATCCTCTACCCGCTGGAGTGGAAACCAAGACCGCTGAAGGATGAGGTACACTCCATAGTGGTAAACACTGGAAGGGTACTTGAGCATTTTCACGGTGGTACAATGACTGGAAGGGTTGAAGGTCTTAGGAGAAAGTTCCCAGAAACGTTCGTGGAAATATCCAAGGAACTAGCTGAGAGGTACTCCATCAAAAACGGAGATCTAGTACTCGTTAAGTCAAAGTTTGGAGGGGAGATCAAGGCAAGGGCGCTGGTCAGCGAAAGAGTGTCAGGAGAGGAAGTGTTTATTCCCCTCTTTGCCTCAGAACCCTCAAAGGGTGTGAACAACTTGACAGGCCAAGAGTTTGATAAGGCTTCCGGAACTCCAGGCTATAAGGATACGCCCGTCTTGATCGAGAAGATATCCAGCGGTGAGGGAACTCCGTTACCAAGGGATAACTGGAGGTTTCACGTACAGGAGAGGAAGAGACAGATCGGGATTGAGGTGACCAAGAAATGGATGAGAGAGGAGTTCAAACCCTTGACAGAGTAATGGCTCAGCTCGTCGAGAGCGGGGAGGCCCTTGAGCAGTTCCTGAGGCTAGTGAACGCTCTCAACAGGTCTGGGATCCTCCCCTTCCTGATCGGACTGGCGGAAAACCTAGACGTCACGCTCTCCACACTGACGGAACAGAACACTGGGCTAATCAAGACACTGAACGTGATATACGCTGCGCTTAACGGTGATGAGGAGGTGCAGGACGTGTCTCTCACCCAGATATTGAAGGAGTTTAACGACCCAGACGTTAAGAGAGGGCTATTGCTAGTGCTGAAGATACTTAAGGCGATAGGAAGTGCAAGTAAGCAAGGTTAACCTAGTCAAGGTGAAAGACGGACATACGGAGATAGACGAGGACTTCGTGGCAGTTGAGGAACCCCTGGAGATAGTTGTCTGTAATGGTGGATGTAAAACCTTCGCAATAGTCATGAGAACACCTGGGAATGACCAAGAGCTTAGTCTGGGATTTCTCTACTCCGAGGGAGTTATTGATTCCATAGAAGATGTAGTGAAGGTAAAGCAGGAACTAAACAGGGTAGAGGTGTACCTAAGGGACGTGAAGAAACTTGAGTCCCGCCAGATAGTGGTTAACTCGAGCTGTGGGATATGCGGGAGAGCTCTCCTCTACACCTTGGACATCCTATCCACTAACGCTACTGTGAGCAGGGATGTGATCCTTTCGTTACCCGAGAAATTGAGAGAGAGACAGAGTGCCTTTAACGTGACAGGTGGTCTCCACGCTGCTGGACTTTTCACGAGGGAGGGGGAACTACAGTACCTCTATGAGGACGTGGGAAGGCATAACGCTGTGGACAAGGTTGTGGGGAAACTACTCATGGAGAGAAAATTACCGGCTAACTCCAGTGTTCTCCAGGTTAGCGGAAGACTTGGATATGAGATCGTGAGCAAGGCAATTATGGCCGGGATACCTGTAATAAGCGGAATATCTGCCCCCACTAGCTACGCAGTAAGGATAGCAGATAATGCGGGTGCAACACTGATAGGTTTCGTGAGGGGAAAAAGCTTTAACGTATACTCTCATCCAGAGAGAATATCTTAACTCTTGAGACCGGCCTCCTTAGCCTCTGCCTCAGACTGACTCTCTCTCCAGGGCTCGGCCTTACTCGTGAACTTCACTTCGCTCTTTCTCCCTGCTAACTTCTTCGCTACTTCCTGGGCAAAGTTCAGGTCATACAACCTGGAGAACATTATTCTCTGCGCTGCGGGACTTCCTGCTCCATGAACAGACTCTATCTGGAAAGCCACACCCATGCTCACGTTCTCCACGAGCCTGACCATCCTCAACCTATCCTCGGCCGTGAAGTCCTCAGCTCCCTGGAGGTACCTGGATATGTACTCCTTGAGTTTGGGGTTCTTTAGGTCCCATTCACTGGGGGCTGTTCCCACAATTCCTCCTGCTAGGTCTATGGAAAGCTGTGCAATCTGGGATGGGAACCTAGCAACCAGGTGTTTCGTGACATTAGCGTGCATGGGGTTAACCCACCAGCAGTTATCACACATTTTCACGGCATTAAGGCTCGCAGCGATTCCAGCTGAGTACATGGTCTCGGTAAGGAAGATCATCTCAGTGAGCTTATCCTGAACGTGGGACGCCCTATCAACTCCAATCTGCTTTGCTAGATCTGCACTTGCCCCTATGATCACGTCTCCGAGTCCGGCCTTACATCCACCATAACCCTGCCTGTGATAGGCAGAGAATATCTCAACCAGGGTTCCCGTATACTCCCACTCACCTGCCAAGAAAACCCTGTTCATGGGGACGAACACGTTATCGAAGATCACTAGACCCTCGTGATTGTAGAAGTAGGGAAGTCCGTCTATCTCACCCTCCTCCATTCTCCTCGCATCATTCAGTTGCCTCCCCACGACTATCTTGACCCCTTCGGTATCTGTCGGGATCGCGAACGCAACTGCGTAATCCTTATCCTCCGGGCCCATTGCCCTAGTGGGTAGCACGACCATCTCTTCTGTTGCCGCTACTCCCGTAATGTTAGCCTTGGCACCTGACACGTAAATTCCATCCTTTGTGACCTCGGTTATCCTGAGGTAAGCGTTCTTGTTGGGTTGCTGACTTGGTTTAAGGTTCCTAATACCCTTCGCGTCAGTCATGGCTCCAGCAAGGGCAAGGTCATTCTTCTGAACGTACTTGAGATATTCCACAAATCTATCCCTCACCTCGGTTTTGCCCTTCTTGGCCATCATAGTGGTCACAATGTGAAGCGTGTTCAGGGAATCCCAACCAACGCATCTCTGGAAACATGCCCCTGTTTTATGGCTCAACTTTCTCAGCAACTTAACCTTAGCAGCCAGATCATCCGGTGATCTATGAATATGATTAAACCTGTTTATCTCCTCCTCTAGGTAGGGACTCCATGCCCTGCCTAACTCCTTTGTGTCCTCTTCCCAAGCAGCGTCAAATGTAGCCTTAAAGGACATTACAGAAGGCTTAAGGAAGGGATGCTTAGTCACGTCCTTGACTTCCCTGCCCATTACGTAAATCTCCACCTTTGACCTGTTACTTATGGATTGGAGATATTGCTCCCCTGTTCTGACGACCATGCAAGTTAATAGGGTTTAAAGTTTTTAAAGTTTAGTATAATGTTCTTTTAACTGAAACTCAAAAGTTCACTGAAATCGTTCCAGTTCCTTGAGTGCCGAAACAACCTGTGCGTGAACGAAAACCTGGGGGAAGTTACCGGTGAACTCTAGGGTGGAGGTGTCCAGATGCTCTCCTAGGAGGTGAAGGCTGCCGGAGACCCTGTCTAACCTCTCCAGGAGATCCCTGGCCTTCCCTGTTTCGCCTAACCTTATGTAAATCCTTGCCAGCCAAAGCGTGGTGAGGAGGAAGGGATGTTTCGCCTCTCCCATGAAGTCCGAAACATATCTCTTGACGAATCCGTCCTTAACCAGATCCCTCTCTACCCTGCGTAGGGTATTTAGAAATACCTTATCGTTAACGTCAACGAAATCGTAAAGGGGTGCCGAGAGGATCGAGGCGTCAACCTGGTCACTTCCTGGATATCTAGGAAAGTACTCTCCTGACTGTTCAAGAATCCAGGACCTCAGCTCCTCCCTAGCGTCCTTCCATCGATCCTGCATGCCTAGGGTACTCGCGATCTTCCCAGCCCTGTCCATGGCAACCCACATCATCACCTTAGAGTGAATGTAGTGCTGAGGCTCTCCCCTATCTTCCCATATCCCTGAGTCCTTCATTCTCCAGTTCTCTGCCTCCCAGTCAGCGAGATAGAAAATCTTCTCGAGGGCATCGTAAATGTATACCCTATCTCCCGTCTTCTCAAAGTACTTGTAGAGCGTTGCCATGAAAAATCCCTCGACGTCGAGCTGAACCTGAGTTGACGCCCCGTTTCCCACCGTAACCGGTCTAGATCCCCTGAAACCTGAGAGCCAGGGAAGTTTCCTCTCTGGAGGTGGGATAGTTCCCTCCACCGTGTAGAGGGGGTAGAAGAAAGGTTTCGACGAGAAGTTAATCAGGGAGAGCAAGAAGTTAATTATGTCCCTGGCCTTCACCACGTAATCCGCGTCTAGGAGGGACTCGGCGATAATAGAGGAGTCCCTTACCCACGCAAAACGGTAGTCCCAGTTCCTGGACCCACCTATCACCTCTGGTAGGGAGGTTGTGGGGGAAGCCACTGGACCTCCCGAAGGGGCGTAGATGGATCCCAGGAGAACTGCAAGTGAAGTGGTGTATAAATCCTCTAGGTATATCCTGGACTTGGGTAGGGACCTTCTCCAGTACTCAACGGTCTTCTCAAAGGGTCTGGAGAAGTCAAGGGATAGGTGGGAGGTCCTCTCGCTCAATGGACCGTGCTTGGCATCTGATGAGTAATTAGCTACGAGATATCCCTTTCCGCTTGAGAATTTCCAGACATCGTCGCTCTCCATCTCCACTTCTCCATCATACTCATAAAGAAACGCCACACAGTCCCTCCCCCTTGGATTGATTCTCCTATTGCCATCGGGAACTGGTCTGTAGAGACCATAATGGAATATTGGATTGAACACAACCCTGAAGGGAAACTCGCTCTCCACCCTCCTTATAATAATGGTCTCCCCTATGGGAATAAGGTCTTGGATAACCATCTTTCCCTGGTCTGTTTCCACGTAAGTTGTGAGAACCATTGGGTCCCTGTATTCCTGAGCCATGTAAGTTACCTTTCCCGGCACCACGGAGAATTCCCCTCCCCTTTCATCAACCAACTTGGAGAAGATTGAGGGAGAGTCGAACTTGGGAACTGGAAACCAGACAACCGATGTGCCGTCAATGATAGCGGATGTTATTTGATTGGAAATGAAGCCTAACACACCTAGTTTAGGAGTTGGGCTATTAAACTGTTTGGGACGACAAAGATTAATATTCTTTATCTCATTTTATCTTATGAAATTCTTAATACTTGGAGCAGGGTATGCAGGACTTACCGTGGCTCATAAGTTGAGGAGGTACCTCAATGACGAGATAACCGTTATCTCTGAGTCTAGGGTGGTGAGAGAAAACACAATTTTCCCGCTTCTCCTCACGGACGAGGTGAAGGTCGAGGAAACTGAATTTGACGCCAAGGTAGCCATGGAGAGGAAGGGAGTGAACTTCGTGGAGGGTAGGGTGACGCAGATCCTGCCTGAGAGCAGGGAGGCCAAGACGGACAAGGGAACCTTTGACTATGACTATCTCTTCCTAGCCCTCGGTGGAGGATATGAGGAGAACTTCAGGAGGATACCTGGACATGAGAACGCAGTCATGCATCACACCCTGGATGGATTCCTCAAGCTTAAGGAAATGCTGTGGAACACTGAGGGGAACGTGTTCGTAGGTAACGCGCCAGGGAGTCCCATAGAGGGTCCCTCGTATCAGGTCGCCCTCATAGCTGAGTACATTCTTAGGAGGAGAGGGGTGAAGGGGAAGGTTTACCTGGCTACGCAAAGTCCCAAGGGTGTCTTTGGCCCAATTCCCTTGGACTGGGTTCACGAGAAGGCCAACTCATACTTCGAGAGGAGGGGTATAAGCGTCCTCAAGGGTAAAGCCGTAAAGGAGATTAAGAGAGGGAAAGTAGTCTTGAGCGACGGCCAAGAAGTGGAGGCTGATGTGATCTCCGTGCTTCCCTCACTCTCTGCGCCAAAGGTGGTTAGAGATGCTGGACTTGCGGGAAATTCAGGTTTCGTTGAGGTGAAGTTACCAAGTTTTAGGAAGGATGACAGGATATTTGCCCTAGGAGACCTGGCCCAGACTCCCTTCCCTAGGACAGCTAGGGCAGCAATGATCTCCGCAGAGAATGCAGTCTCGTCAGTGTTAAGGGAGGTCAAGGGACTGGAGTTGCCCATGTACTCCCTAGGTGTTCTATGCGTGATGGAGGGAGGAGATGACGGTGGAATTCTTAGATTCGATACGAATGGGAAAGAGGTGAAAACCACGCTAGCCTTTGGAAAGAGTTACGTCACCATCAAGAAACTCTACAGTAAACTTCTAGTCAAGAGGGCCTTTGATGTTCCCTATCACGGAGCGCTAACAGTTGAAATACGCTACAACTTCTCTCCTTAATAAGAAATTATGAACTCGCGCGTCATATACGCCGTTTCCTTGATATTTGAGCTTTTATCCGTAGATGATCTTAAACCATATAATATCGATCTAATATCCTTAGATGCCCAATCAGACCCGGTTACTTGCCGGTTCTCATCAGGATTAATGGAGTTAGATTTCCTTTCCTATCAAATGGATTAGTAGTCTATGAACCCCAGATAAATCATTTTTGCGTGTCATGAAATTGGTGATACCAGAAATATAAGCTCACTTGAGTGAATACCTGGAAATCCATCAGTATCGTTACCTCCTACCTGAAAATGATTTTAACATTGGGAGGTTAAGGGGGTAGAAGTCCCCATCGCGAGGTGGGGATGCTCCGTCCGTAAGGGCGGTGTAGTTCATGCTAATTCAGATATTGCCTGGAATGCTAGTTACTGTTGGTAATCCTTGAAATACCCCTGAGAATATTCCCTGAGTCAGAACATAGGTGAAATGGAAACTGAGAGCAGTAATCACAAGAAGTATTCCCACAAAGTAAAGGGAGGAATAGAAGGTCTTACCATATGCGATTGCAATAGAAATTCCGTTAGCAAAGGACAGCGCAACTAGGATAGCCAAGAGAAGCAGTGATAGCTGAGGAATACTAACCTGTCCCAGAGTGAAAATTGAGTTAATAACATTTGTACTGAAAATATTCTCGAATACCTGGATTAACGCCAAGAGCGAACCACCTATAGCCGAACTGGCTCCCTGCATGGCGAAGACCGAGGCTTCGAAGGCTCTACCGTTCTGCTCCCTTCTAGCCCTAAGGTTGAGCAGTGTAGTCCCTATCCTTGAGACAGTTTCGCCCACCTCTTTTACATTACCTCCTAACTCCACGGTAGCCGATATAATTCTGTTCATCATCAAAATCAAAACACTACCGCTCTCCTCACCCATCATCTCAAAAATTAATGACTTTCTCACGCCAAATTTGAGCCTATTTAGGGAAGATGAAACCAGAGGTCTCATGGTCCCCAGATCCCCCCTCATCACACTGAGGAAAGTATCCATTAAATTGTTGACTACATGATAGGTCCTGGAAAAGTAGGTGACAAATGCCACATAATGTCTTTCTAATATGTTAAGTCTTCTCTCCTTCATTCTGAAAAACATTCCTGTTCCTATTAACACTCCTCCCGCTATGGCCACAGCAACATAATTTCTTTGAAGTAGCATTATTGTCATGGATAAGAGCAACCCTATTACAGCAACCAGTTTCTCATTCCTCTTCAGGATCACGTAAATCTCTGGTTTATATAGCACGTAAACCACTAGGGTAAGTAGACCTATCACGGCAACCATTGCCATGGAAAGCAGTTGAAGAACTGAAGTTCCCACATCAAACAGGATAGATACCAGTGTCAAGTTTACCATCAGGAAGACTAGCGAGCTACTCAAACTCCCATAAATTGCAAGAAAATTATTCATTGATTCTATTTTCCTGTTCATGTCAGCGTTATAATCATTTAATGTCATGTCTATTTCCCTGTTTAAGAAAGAGATCATCTCATCCCCGTGGGAGAGGGCCTGTGAAAACCTAACTATGAACTCTCTGAAAGGTTTAATGTGAATCTTAGTACTCACGATATTGATTGCGTTGGAGAACTTGTATCTATATCCGTGAATTAGCGTGGCCAGTCTACCAAAGGTCTTGGAGTACTCTCCAAAGTACTTAAGGCCAGAGAGTGTCACCACTATGCTCTCTGGCGGAAGATCCGCAGTGAACAGGGCCAGTATGTACGCTACTAAAAAGATAAACTTGGAGTCCACTTCGTCTTGACTACGTAACTGCAATTTGCCTGATCGCCTCCTCCAATCCCATTTGTCTAGATTTAAGAATCCAATTCCAGACATCAAAATAATTGAATATCTTCTTCTCCACAAGTGTCTTGATAAATTGTGCCCTAAGATTGAGCTCATCATACAATAAGTTCATGTTCCTCCTATCTATTCCCCTCCTCACCGCTATCTTGTTCTCGATGAGAAACGAGGATCCCTTACCGGCAAAGTTAATCTGGTCGTAGATGGGATCATAGGTAAAGACTGGGACAAATATGACATCGCTAGTCACTGGATCAACATCTATGATCTCATCCACCTCTATGACCCTTCTCACAGAATTTCCCTTCTTATCGTACAGAGCGCTCTGGAACAGGGCTAGGTTCAAATTATTGATATACGATTTGGGTACCTCTATTGGATAACCGCTCAGTCTCTGTACTAGAGTCCTGATGTTAGCTGCGTGAAATGTGGCCATAACTGAGTGGCCTGTCTGCATTGCCTGAAACGCTACGTTACCTTCCCTATCCCTTATTTCTCCCACTAGAATATAGTTGGGCCTCTGTCTTAGGGCCGCCTTAAGCAGATCAAATAGCTTTACTGTCCCTTCGCCTCCAGTTTCCCTAGTTACCTCAGCCACCCAATTCTCATGAGGAACTGTAAGTTCTGGGGTGTCCTCGATTGTAATTATCTTCAGATTGGGAGGAATGAAGGCAGTAATTGCATTAAGTGACGTCGTTTTCCCTGACGCTGTTTCCCCACACACAAATAGGTTCATCCCCTCATCTAGCAACATCCAGATATACCCTGCCAGTATTGCTGACATGGTACCGCTGGCTACCACTTGAGTTATACTCATTGGAACCTTACTGAACTTTCTTATGGTCAGATTGGAGCCCCTTCTACTTATGTCCGTCCCAAAAACGAAGTTTACCCTAGAGCCATCGGGAAGGGCTGCGTCTATGATGGGCCTATTATGCGAAACTGGTCTTAACGTCTTCTCGCTCAAAGTGACAATCAGTTCGTCTAGCTCTTCTTGATTTTCTATCCTTATATTTGTCTTCATGGGTCCAAATAACTTATGGACAATGTATACGCTCCCTAACCCTGGGAGGCTTATATCCTCAATGAACGGATCTCTTATCAGAGGCTCTATAGGCCCAGTATACAATTTATCTCTGATAAAATGATAGATAATATATTCTCTGTTAAACCCCTTAGTTTTTATCTTTTCCAGAAGAGCTCTCATCTTCTTCTCTTTCTCTTGCAAAACGTCAGGTACTTTCTCTTTGTAGTTAATTAATTTGGCAAACTGTATTTCCACGTCCTCAAGGAGACTTGCTGGAGGTCTTGGAGGCTCTATCACGAAGTATTGATAATATCCGTCATCCGACCTTCTGCTAAGGGCATGGATGAAAATTAAATCGGATACCTTGTAGATTATATTGAAAACCTTAGACCCCTTATACCTAGATGGATCGTCTACTATTTCTGGTCTCTCCTCGAGTCCATTTATGTAACTCTGGAGGTACTCACTCATGGTCAAGCCCTCGACAAAGTTAGTGGAACCACTTTGATTCCTAAGCTTGGATCTACATCAAATGAAATAGAATCAGAACCGAAGGTACTTTCGCTAGTTTTTATCTTCTCAATAACCTTAACTCTCCTATTTCCAATTGACGCAGATGATGTTCTAAAGTAGACATCCGCTTCGCTCCTCACTCTAGTCACCATATCCTCACTAAACGCGTTTGGATGAACAGTAATGATGATCTCCTTGCCGTTTGAGACTGCTACACGCAATCCTTTAAGGAATTCCATAAGATCCTCTCCCCTTGCAAAGGTAGAGA
Organism: Metallosphaera sedula DSM 5348; assembly: GCF_000016605.1. Lineage (NCBI taxonomy): Archaea > Thermoproteati > Thermoproteota > Thermoprotei > Sulfolobales > Sulfolobaceae > Metallosphaera > Metallosphaera sedula. The sequence continues at coordinate 1,306,289 of NC_009440.1, forward strand.
TAACAGTGAAGCTATCAATTAGTACGAAGTCCTTCACTCTCCTTATGAACTCGAGGATGAAATACAGAAGCTTCTTTGCGAGAGATGAATTCCAACTAAATCTACTGGTGTTAAGTGGGGCCATCCCTAGTTTCCCTCTTAAGAAAAAGGGGATAAGGTCTATCTTAACCTCCCTCATTTTCTTGAGGTAACCGTAAGTTGATTGTTCCGTTGTGATAATATAACCAGACTTTCCTGCAGAAAGCAGACCGTACACAAATTGGGCGCCCATTACGCTTTTTCCCGTCCCATGATCTCCTTCGATCATGATAAGGGCAGGGAATGGTATTCCTCCCAACCTTCTATCTAATTCCTCGTTTGTGGTGGGGATAATCATAGGGTACCCCTCCACACTGCCGAAGTACCATAATTCGTGGATATCACTGCAACCGCAGGGGTATTGGGATATGGTGGATAGGGAAGAACTATCTGAAATTCTGAGCTACCGTCAGGTTCTAGAATCTGAGAGGAAGTCCATTGATAAGAGGAGGGAGAGTTTGAGAAATTATAAAGGGAGACCAGGAGAGTAGATTTATTACTTATATTGGCATAATATTGTATAATTACAGCAAAATGTTGAAAGTCCCAGAGGGGAATTGAGCCGTTATTGGTCACCATGAGGATTAGGTCATTTCCAGATAGGGAGACGCTCCCTATTGATATCTTAGAATTCAACTGATCTAGATAGAGCGATTGCCTTACGCTCTCAGATTTCTCGACAGTACCCACAACGTTCGTTACAACTAGAAATATGGAACCAAAAGTGGCCAAGCCTATGAATATAGTTAGCGAGAATGCTATAACGTTGGAAACCCCCATTACATCACCTCAAACACGTAATCTGTCTCATATCCGTTCTGTGCCACAAACATAGCCTCATAGTACTGATACTGCTGAAGTGGAGCTGGAAGAGTTAGCGTTATCTTTGCAGTACTGCCCGGAGACAGAACCGCGACAGATGAGGTCCAGTTTGGTGGAGAAGAGGTAGAGTATCCTGTTGGTTGAAGTTGATATACCTTGCCAAAATACAGAGTGGATGAGGACATGAAGATGTCCGTTTCTCCCGTATTCTGAATATATATTACCACTGTGGTAGAGGAAACATTGGTTGCATAAACTATCTTCAGATCAGTGGTGAGTTTCTGCGACAAGGAGAGGGACATAGAACTCATACCAGAGCTAATGCTAGTCAGTGAAAAATAGACTCCAGCCACTAAAACCCCTACGAGAGTTATGCTGGCTATAACCAGGATGGACTCACTGATTATCTCTCCTGCCATTTCCATCACCTATCAGGACCGACATGAATTTAACCAGCTCTGAATCCACCGAGTTGTAACTCTTTGCTATATCATAGGCTATTAGGGCAAGTTCTGCAGCATCTACTTTTGGACGGTTCTTATGGATGATGTCCTCTATTTTAGATATCATCTCCAAGTCTTGAGGGGAGATAAGGCCTAAGTTAAGGAGAGCCCTAATCTTCACCTTATCATAGTCTAGAATTGCTAGAAGGATTGATAGCTGTATGAGTTTTTTTAAATTTATATTTGGAAGCTCATTTTGAGAAATATCCTGCGTGATGGACGAGCTACTGTTCGGAATATTCAAACCAGTGAACTTAGCATCCACGCTGTCCCTTGAGGTCTTAGGATCTTGCTCATTTAATTGAATCAAATTGAATGGAGATTCTGCATCGCTTTTAGTAGCTTTAATAGCCAGGGCCAGATCCTCAAGGTTTTTGCCCAGATTTTCTACAGACTGTCTAAGCTCTGTTGAGGTATCAGAGATCATCTTTGCTAAGTCTGCTTCCATCTTGTCCACACGTGATGTTATTTTAGAGATGTCTTGTTGAGGTTGAGGTGTAGAAGTTTGAGTAGGTTGTTGAGGTGGAGGAGGTATAGGTGAAGGAATTGCAGATTGAGCAGAACTGTTTGTGCCAGTTGGCCTTCTGAAATTTATTCTACCTGGTCTTAAAACAAAAAAGAACAATAAAACAAAGAATATAGAAAGAGGGACTCCTACGGAGAAGAAAACAATAAAAAATTGACTTGAAAAAAGGTCGGTCATTTAACTTACCTCGTTGTGCTATTATCCAATCGCGGTAACAGTGCCTTCAGGTTGATATATGTATTCGGATAAAGTCAGTGGCGAACCGATATTTGGCGTTATTTGAATATTGATGGTCTGATATTCGAATACATGCTGTCCCAGATTAGGGCCGAATAATATCATGAAGCCTACTGTAGATCCGGCAGGGGCAATGGCACTTCCAACTAGTGGATCTCCAGCAACAGGATATGAGAACGCGAATGTTTGATTAATGAACACATAGTACAATACTTTTTGCCCAGCTATAGTTAAAGTGAAAGTAAAATTATTATCATTTTTAAGCCATGAAGGCTCTGGGTTGGTGCTGGAGAACGAGGTGTAATTGATATAAATTGGTGAATGTCCGCTAACTTTGGATAGAGATTGATTTAAAGCTAATAATGCTAAATACGGGCTTGAGAAATAATAGTAAGTATTACCTCCGCTAGTTAAATTACTTTCAAGAGTCAGAGAATAGCCACTTGCAGATACAGGAGTTAAATGGGTATCAGTAAGTAGTGTATATTTGTAAATATTAGAAAGTGTAATGCCCTCCTCTGTGGCTATAAATGAAAGTCCAGTTGTGGCAGGATCTAATTCTACGCTAGAAACTCCGGAGGTCGGACTTACTGTGAAATAAATCCAGTAGCTCTTTGTATTACTTGGATAGTTCACTGCATAAAGCACCGAACTAGATACTGTTAGAGCCGTAGAAGCCGTCTCTTCACCCTTATTTATAGTAGTTTTAGCTTTTTGCGTAACGAATAGGCCCATATTTATAGCTACGAAGGCTAGCACGGAGGCGGTTATTATAAATGCTATTAATATTATTGCTGTATCCAATCCAGCTAGCCCTCTTCGCCTTACCAATTTATTATATTTTTGGACCAGACCTCTAATTTTTCCCATTTGGATCTCACTTTCTGATGAACCTCCAACGGACCATCATTTTAAATATGCCCTAGGATTTCGACCCAAAGTCGATGATTTTACCGACGCGGATCACACAATAAAAGGTAGTTTCAAGATTTTATCTTAAATAATATCTAGCTTTAACAATATTTCCACGAAATAAAACATGGTGTCGTCATGTCAGCATAAATGAGTCCGCATGAAGATAGAATCAGGAATCCAATCACGAACCATGAAAATTGTGCCACTGTAATGACATCATGAAATAAAACAAAGAGTGTATATATTTTTAAAAAGAGTGTATATATTTTTAAGATGAGATCCGTAAGAGCTTTCTTAATCCCTGCATACTTCACAGATTAATATCCAGGAAATCAACGGAGAACTTGAAACAATAATGCTCGATCCTTAACAAATATCATCTTCATGCCCAATTGCGACTTAGAGTCGAAACCACAACTTCTCTTTAAATAAACGCTTTACCACAGACTATCATGCCTTACTTTCTAGGATACGAAGTGTTCACAAATGCTAGCAATCCAATTTACATTTTCTATATCTTTAACTTTACAAATCATAGTGTATTAATCAGTACAGTCAATCCTGTTACCCACACTATCCTAAACTATACGTCTGCTATTCCTAGCTTTCTTCTAGTTACTTCCGTAAACGGGACCCCTGTCTCATTTCATCTCCAAGGCCTCTCTATCCCTGCATTTGAGGTAATGAGAAACGGAATTTACATCTATTCCACAAAGGGAGTGCTGCTAGAACAAGTAAATAACAACGGAAACATGACGCTGATTTACGCAAATTTTCCTGGACTTACCAGTCAATCCCTCCCCAGTCTGCACGGGTTAGCTGGGAATATCGTTCTCTTCCCTGTCAATATTATAACCCTTCTTGGGATTGTTCTCTCGCTCCAGCTGTTTTTGATACTTAAAAAGGTGATTAGATGATAGTTGTTAAACGGGATTTCGCGTGGTTTTCAGCTGGTCTGGCCTTCTTGGCAATAGTGTTCTCCCAAGGGATTGACATCACACTAGGTAGAACAACATTTCTGAACGTTTACGAACTACCGATGTATTCCATTATACTTAATATTCTTGCTTCTATTTTCTTGGCATTTAACAAGGGTTACTATATTTACGCGATTCCAATTTCATTTCTGAGCTATTTGATTCATCCTGAATTAATTAGTATAATTATTTTCGGATTAGCGCTGACAGCCGTGAAGGGAATTCCAACTTTCGCTAGGGACGTTCTCCTTGGAATAGATGCCTTTGGGATAATATATGTATTACTAGCCCTCATGTCTATAAAAATAAATTTTCTCCTTCTACCAATCATGGCAATTCAAGCTGGAACCCCCATTCTAATTCCTTTGGTCCTAATCTTCGGGATACTCTACGGGCTAAAGAGAGATACTATAACGGAAACAATGAAATTCCCCATAACCTTAACAGTACTCATTACATTATTAATTACCACCTTACCGCTCACCGCCATCAATTCTCTTGGAAAATCAGAGACTGTGGACTGGATATACTATGCCAGTTGGATATCCTCCCCCTCAGTAGGATGGTTCTTCTTTTCTAGGCCACTATACTTGGTTCTGCTATATCCCTTCGGAAAATTAATTGGCCCTGATATAGTCTCACAGTGGCAAATTCCTGTTCTTTCCTTGATTTTCATCTTTTCAGCCTATTAGCTAGGGAATTCGGTCAAGGAGGGATTAGGTCCCCTAGCAGCTCTCTTAGCTGGAGTGTCTCCTACACTTCTAACATTCCTTTATTCAGGTTTGCAAGCAAATTTCTTCTCATTATCCATGATATATCTGTCCCTGGCCTATCTCCTAAGGCAGGAGACGGGAAGGGCAATACTATTTTCTTACCTATCTTTGCTATCCCACGTGTATGCTTGGGCCCAGCTAGAGGGAGGAATTGTTATCTTTATAATTACCTACTACCTCATGAAACGCGAATTACCAGCCCATTTTAGGAGATACACACTTTTTACAGGACTTCCACTGGTCCTAGGTCTGGTGGTGATGTTTATGGGAATACTTCCTGTCCCACTAGGTTTCTCGGTTAATAGCTACATGAGTCAAATAACTGTGTTAAGTTGGGGAACAATAAACGCATTTCTATACTACGCCATCTCGGTTTATGGTCTAACTAAGTCTCCAAGACTAATTTACGTAATTTTTGCGTCCTCTGTTCTGGCAACCTTGGTTCTTGGGGTGGTCCAGAACTTGATAATCGACATCCCGTTATTCATACCCGCATCCCTGGGAGTACTCAAGTTGAATTCCAAACTGAGGATTCCGGTTCTCGTCCTTTTCGTGATATGGGCGCTAATCATGTCCCTCAACAGCTTCCCCTATCTGTATAATGGGGTGACCATATGATGAGAAAGATCATTATAACGGGGGTAAAGGGAGGTACTGGAAAGTCGCTTATATCTTTTCTCCTACTGAGAGAATTGGTAAATACAAAGAGAGTACTTTTCATTGATCTAGATAATACCCTGACAGTTACTAGATTATTGGGAATTCTTCATCTTGATGACATATTTAATAATGACTATAACGTTAGTTCTTGGACCTACAAAAATGTTAGCATAATACCACTAGGTGTTGCAAATCAAGGAAAATTGCAGGAATTTCCTAAAGCATATATGGATCTCGTAGAAGATAAAGATATTATCATGATAGATTCCTCCAACATCACTAATCCAGTCCTTAGCCTTGAAGCCAAATTGAGCCCCCAAAGCGAATTAGATCTTATCTTGGTTACTACGCCCCAATCTATTTCACTAAAGAGAACCATTGATACCTTACTATCCTTTAAGACGATTTACCCCATAGCACCTTCACAGAAGCTCGTGGTTTTAAACATGACTAAGGAGGAGGTTCAGGAGCTTCAGAACGATATTCCTTTTGTAAAAATACCCTTCATTAAGGAACTATTTCTTAAAGGAATCTCAGCAGAATCATGTGAATATCCATCTATTCTAGCCTCCATAAGAGATATTTTGTATATTTTGGACCTGACCAAGATATTAGGTGATAATAATGGAAATAAAAGAGTTTATTGAGGGGAACAAAAAGACGATAATTCTAGATGAGGACCTTCACAGAATCATTACATTCAGGATCGATAGGGAGACCAACAAACGACTAGAGGAATTATCTGCAAAGCTCAATGTTACTAAAACAAAACTAATATTGAACATGATAATGAAATTTCTTGCTGAAGATGAGCAGAGGAGAATCCTCATTCTTCAATATCCGGTAACCATAAATTCAAACTCCATAATTGGAGTAAGGGTCACTGAGTCGTTACTCTCCATGTTCATAGAAAAAGTACCTACGGAATATCCCTACACAGTAGCTCTAAGAAAAATTGTAACATTCTATACTAATGATATTCGCGAAAATATTTTATGACTTTCTATCATTTCCTCAAGAGGGTTGTTAGCAAAGAGTTTTTAAATTGTATGAAACCAACCTTCTTATATGAGAATAGTTGTAATACTGCCTACGATAGTCTTCTCAATCATGACAGCTGCTGCGTTCTATTTTAACGATATTCTACTAGTACTATTGGCTTTACCATTATTATTTATACAATATTTTGTAACTAAGAGCCATGAAATAGTTGATCAAGAAAGCCTTAATGCATACATAAAACATGCATATGGTATCTCCTGCGAAGGGATCATCTCCTTCACTGAAGACCTTGAGCTATATCTTTACTTCCCTTCTAAAATGAAGGATAATACGGCCATGGTAAGCAGAGATAAATGTGTGATTAAGATCAACGGAACTGTAAAATCAATGGAGGTTTATGAGGGAATAGAGGAAGCTGTCACAAAATTATGTAAACCGAGGATAAATAAGATCTCAAGCTTAAATTAAGATCTCACATTATATTCTCCACTATTTCAACTAATTCGTACAATTCCTTTGGTGGTTCACAATTCTGAAAGCCATTATATAGTAGGTCCCTGTAGAAAGGTACTTTGATAACCCTTATTCCAGGAACTTCTATATCCTGGTTTTTCACCATATTAGCCACAAGAGCCAGTATCTCGAGAGATATTATTTTTGGAATCATCTGCTTAAGTATTTTTCTATATTCCTCTACAAAGGCCAAAGCTCGGTCTAGTTGAAGGGCTGGAGTAGTGACAGGGATGAAATAAGAGTCCGATCCCTCCACGGTCTTATAATAGGCCTTATACTCCATTAGTTCTATCTCGCCTATCCCGCCAGGCGAATTATCAGTTATTACGATATCTGCACCCTTCAAGATATTACCATAGATGGGATAAAATTTCTCCAGAGATGGAATATTACTAGGTTGAAATCTAGCCAGCGATACAACCTTGAGGTTACGATCTTCGTAAACAAATTCGCCACTTATATCATCTGCCAAATAATTGAATAACCCAATTTTTATTCCGAAAATAGAACTTATAGTTGCTGTTAAATCGCGATCTATAAGTACAACTTTATATTTATTACTAAGCAATTTAGATAGATAGTAAGCAATAGTAGATTTACCTACTCCTCCCTTAGGACTCACAACAGCAATACGAATCATGATATAATAATACCGTCTTATTTTTATAAAAGGACTTAGTAGTTTCGACTACCTATCCTCATTTCCTTGTTCCAAGAAATGCCATTATACTAGAAAGAGTGTAAAATACTAGAAAATAGAGCCATATGGTAGCAGCTATATGGTCTATGGGGCTTTTGTAGAAATAGAAAATAATTGGAGATATTATAGCAAATATTATTAAAAGTTTAAAAATAGCGTAATCCAGCCTAGTACTGAGAGTGGAGCGCAAAATGAATTTAAGGAAAATATTGTTTCTCATTTTGTGAATGCCGGGAATCTTTCCCAGAACTTTCTTTCCCTCGTCTGTAATCAGCCATTCTACCTTTAAACCTGAGACACTTTTTCTATTTATTCTCTTAAAGAATTTATAGCGCACAGATAACACTTCTAAGTAATTTATGATAGTTCTTTTAGAGACGCCCAGTTCTTTGGAAAGTGCGGTAACGGGGACTTTACCATCGTTTATCATTGCAGCTTTACCAATTTCTACAAAATAGTAGTAATGATTCAGGTTATGCATTATATCCATTTCTCCATCTATAGTGTTCCGGTCCTGAACAAAATTTGAGTATGAGCTAATATCCTTAGGATTACCGTTGGAACCGTTAAGAGGTTCCCTTAAATATGATAGCGTGGAAAGCTTCTCAAGTAAACTCCTGCCTGTGGCTGACAGGTCATATATATCATATTTAACTCTTTCAACGAGGCCTTTAGCGATAAGCTTCCTAATGGAGTCTATCGAAGCCTTCTTGTTAACGCCTATACCCTTTGATATTTCTGATATTGAGGATGCTCCCTTCTCTGACAAGAAGAGCATTATTTTCCATTGAATCTCGCCCTTAGCAAAATCAATACTTTCGTCCAGCTCCCTCAATATATCCATAAGGTCGTTAGTCCCCATTATCTTCTATATTAAAGAAAATGAGGAATATAAAATATTAAGGTCGTTTTCCGGGAATAATCACGTTAAGTTTTCAAACGATGTTACGCTAAAATCATTTATGAGGGTTAGTATATTACTTTACCGTAATATTTAAACATATTCATGTAATTCACTATTCTCGATCATAAAAATTTAAATATAATCAATTGGAAAAGGAGTTTATGTGCGCTGAATATAGCCAAGCGATCGAAATTTCTGGAGATTCTTAATATTGTTGATACCTATAAACACAATCATGGATTTAATTAATCAGACATTACTTTATGCTGTTAGCACATCTGGCCATCTAGCATACTTCCTGTTGATAAAAATAGTCGCAGTTTCCAATGGATCAATAACGGTAAACGCTACAAACATCCAACCTAATGGTGTTATTTTAAATTACACAACGGGTATGCCCCTATTCCTTGTGATCTATAATGGTAGTGGACAGCCTTCTGGGGAGATATTCAATGTTCCAGTGGATAGGGTATCTGTTCCAGGCTACACGTTATATGTGGATCAATACAACGGCCTCGTTCTCTCCTATATTTCAGCTAATCAAAATTTTACCCTAAACGGCTCCACCATACCCATAGGACCAGGAAAGACTTTACCCATTATTTTGCCTTTTCAAAAACAGACAAACTATACCTATGAGGTTCTTTTGCTAAGTTCTGTTCTTGTTTTATCCTTCTATCTCCTGTTTAGGAGAGGATCGTCTCATGATTAGATACGAGTTAACTTATTTAGGAAGGGCCTTCGTTGCCTCATCTATCATTCTCCTTCTTCTATCTGCTATTTTCTTTATGAGTGATCAAGACTTATCCAATACCATGGGAGACTTTACTTATTTCTTTCTTGTCATAGGAGTGTTATTAGTAGGAGCAGGGAAATTGCCAGACGATGACGAGTCAGAGGATCAGGAACATGAAGATTCTGATAAAATTCCCCAAAAGAGCTAAGTAGTCTATAAGGAAAAATAAATATTGAAACTGAGAGTAGAAGAGATTAGCAATGAGAATCCCAGTACTGAGCGTTAAGGGAGGTATAGGAAAATCAACAATTTCCGTTCTATTGGCCAAAGAACTAGCCTTAAGGGGAGAAAAAGTAATAATTCTAGACAGGGATCAGTTAGGATTTATATCCTCACTTGTAGGAATTGAAAGCAAAGGAATGATAGCAAGTGTAGTTGATGGAGAAAGTTGTGAATGTCATACCCATATCAAAATGGGAAAGGGTCAAGTTCACATCATAAAATTTTACGGTGATGGACCTAGACTAGAATCTGATCTGAATATCATAAAAAGCGACGAGAAACTGACCCGCGAATTAACCGAAAGTTACACCTTGATGTTAAAGTCTATAGAGCATTCATACATGATTCTTGATAATCCAGCATTATCGCTCCCTAACGAAATCGGCAACATGTTGGAGACAACTTCTTATCTTTCACTATATCCAGGTACCCGATCACTACGAGTCATGGTTTCGGATATCACTACACATCACTTTGAGAACACATTGAAATATATCGAAGCATTGAACTTGGGAAGTAGAGAGATACCTCTGGCAAACGTTGTAGGGCAATTCTTAGTAATTAACATGGCCCCACCAGGATGGAATTATAGAGTTGAATTACCGAACCTCGTCACGGAGGTAAAACGAGGGAAATTTTTAGGCGCATATATATTACCTTTTTCTGACGATCTTTTCCAGTTTTCCGGTCAAATTGATGATATGCCTAGAATAAAACAAGTTGAAATTTTGGCTAACCATGTTCTTAAAGATATCACTACAAAGGACGTCATAGAATGAGTCGAGCTCTCCCTCAACGATCCTCCGATTATATATTTGAAACAGAACGTATCAGCTTTAGTTCAGGCACTACGACAAATGGGTATACACTATGGACAAATAATAAATTCTCAATCACCCCCCCCCCCCCGTCACTATCTCCTCAACCACGGATATTAACTCGCTCATATCCGGAATAGTCGATATTCTATTAAATCCTTGAAACAGAAGATCCCTATAGAATGGTATTCCCACAACCCTAACCCCTGGAACTCTAAGTCTTATATTGTCAAGGACTTCTGATATATTTCCTCGTATCATGTTGATTATCAGTGCCGCAGTACGGAAATAGGTAATCCGAGGAACAAGATTCCTCATGGTTCTCCCTATGTCACCTAAATGATTGAGAGTTAGGTCCAAAGCTATCCCAGGAGCAGTTACGTAGAAACCATTACAGTGAACTTCACCTACTGCCTCATAGTATCCCTTAAACTCTAGCCCTGCGATATCATCTATCCCAGGAGGATTATCCGTTATGACAACCTCCATTCCCTTTAATATCTCAGAGTAAACCCCTGCTAACTCTTTGACGGATGGAAGAGATGAGGGAAAATAGGAGACCAGAGATAAGACCCTCAGATTACCCTCATCTGTTATGAACCTACCTTCAGCTCCGTCAGAAATAACGTTGATTAGACCGGTCTCTAGCCCAAAAATCTTACCTATAGTATTTGTATAGTCTCTATCAACAAGGAGTACGCGATACTTCTCCGACAGGTTCCTTGCTAGGAAATACGCAATAGTTGATTTCCCCACACCTCCTTTGAAGCTAAAGATGGAGAACCTGACCTGTTTACTCATCGAATATATATTAATAATATAAAGCCTTAAAAACTTTGAACGTACATGAATAATATTATCTGTCTCGAATAGGAAAAATGATTTAGATGACGTTGAAGTAATGATGTAAAGAGATTCATCCTTTCTGGAATAGACTTCCTTTCTGGAATAGACTTCCTTTCTGGAATAGACTTCATGACATGCCTTTCATACCTGACTCCGCAACCTGAAACCAGTATCATGACTTCATTTTTGACAAAGAGATAATCAATAAAGTGTATAGATTCCATGGCTTTGACATTCAACCTATTTAGGAGCGATTAAAGATAAATTCATTGTTTATATTATTGTTATGTAACTATGAATGCGTCCAACAAGATTTTTATATTTAATCTTCTCCTCCAATATAATATGAGATTTTCAGTTATGAGTATAAAGGGTGGAGTTGGAAAATCTACAATCTCTATATTACTTTCCATAGAATTAAATAGGCTAGGGAAGAGACTTATCTTAGTGGACATGGACCTATCCGGCTATACATCGTTTCTCGCAGGAATAAGAGAGCCGGGGATTTTTTTCGTCCATCGTCGATGGAACGTTGAATAGGGTAGAGTCCTACCGAGACATTGAAAATATTCGAATAATCAAGCTTGCAGGAGATGGCCCAAGAACGAAACTTGACGTTTCTAAAATCCGCAGCAACTCAACTTTTCTTACCCAGTTTCAGAAGGCATATCTTTCCGCGATTTCAATTCCCCATGATTACAGTATAATTGATAACTTTCCATTGTCCAGTTCCATGGATGAGGAGAGCCGTTTAGAAAGGGAAATTTATACAAATGTTCGTAATGATATATGTTACAGTATTCTAGTTACAGATTCAAGCGATTTTGATTTAAATGAAACCTTGGTCTATTCAACTTATTTACGGAAAAACAATGATCCATGCGTGCCCTTTGCTCTAGTTACTAACATGATACCTTCGTCTAGAAAGCAGGCACTTGAGAAAAGGATTATCGAATTAATGAACAGAATAAATACGCATATTGGAATTCTAATTCCATTTATTGATGATCTTTTTGAATATAATGGCCCCATAAATGGGATGCCCAGACTAAGTCAATTGGCGGAACTTGCCAAAATAGTAGTCAACGAATCAGAGAGCAGAGAAAATGTAATTTTGTCCTTCTAATATATAATAAACCCAACAGGACATCCGTATCATGAAATTGTAATTCTATGGCGCTATGAAACTGAGTCTACTATTGCCACGAATTCTCTACCTACATAATCCTAATCAACATATGATAGGAAAAGAAGCTTATTATGACACCGGATTCTTACTGATTATGACCCACGAATTCGTGTTTGAAGACACTGTGAGAATATACGACACGGATGCCCAAGACATTGCACACTACGCGTCTTACTATCGCTTCTTCACCAATACTATTGAGAAATACATGAAGGATAAGGCCGGGATTCCCTACCCTAACGTGAGTGACGAGTTGTGGTTTGTTATGGTAGAGACTCACGCCGTTTACAGGAGGCCGGTAAGATTGGGAGACGAGTTGACCGTGATCATCTCTCCCCAGGTTGTGTCCAAGAAGGTTATCAGATTTGATTTGAAGATTTTGGTCAAGGGCACGGTCACCACAGAGGGTTACGTAACCCAGGTAGCAATAAATCCAAAGGTCTGGAAGTCGGTGGAGATACCAGAGGATATTCTGAAGAGGATAGTTGAGGTTTAGTCACTTCATGTTTCCCTGATTGCCGTGCTGACCCATCACCCTTTGACCAGTTCTAATCCTAGGAATAACAGGAATCAAGGCAAGCACCCCCACAAGGCTTCCGAGAACTAAATAAATCTCAGATGTGGTCACGTTTAACGTATAAAGATAGGCGAAAACGAAACTGCCCAGAACCCCACCAAGTGCCTTTCCCGTATACAGGATACCGCTATTAACCGTGGAGAACCTAGTACCAAAGATCTCTCCTGCAACGTTAAAGTACAAGGTGATCATGGACCCGCCAGCAAATCCCACCAGAACCGTCGTTGGGATCAATTGGCCGACCAGGAGAGTCAAGGAGCCCACCAGCAGGATCGCGTTAAGTATAAGGGTAGTCCTCACTATTCCAACTTTGTCAGCTATCCTTCCCATGATTGGCCTCATCCCACCACTGAGTAAGGGAAAAATCGAGATAAGGATCGTAAGTTCCTCCTGTGAGAGGTTTTTACCTAGAACAGCAAGTTGAGAGGAGATGGCAGTCAGTGGAATAACTGCGCCCACGAAGGAGACGTAGATTAGCCAGAACTTGGTAGTGAAGATCACCTGCCCTGGTGGTCTTCCTTTACTTGATGCGGGATAACTAATAAGGGACATCAGGACCGTGACCACTACGAGTTCAGAGAGACCTATTGTTAGCGTGACTATCTTGTAATTATCCACGTGAAGTATTAGGGGGTTAGCCACCACCGAGCCTAGTCCAAATCCCATGGATACGATACCCGTGGCAAAACCCATTCTGTCGATAAACCATTTCATGGCGAGGTTTGCTGCTATCCCGTAAAGTATTCCCTCACCAATACTTCCAAGGGACCAGAATACGTAGAAGTAGAGAATGTTAGGCGAGAGGTAAGTTCCAAGAAACCCCAGTGAGGCCAGGACCGATGCCACGATGCCCACGTTCCTAGGACCATCCCTATCAGCGAAATGACCTCCCAGGGGCTGGAAGAAGGAGGAGAACACACTGAATAGGGTGAAGCCAAGGGCTATCTGCACCACGGAAACAGAGAAGCCTGTCCTCAGGAGAGGCTCCAGAGCATTCCATGAATACTGATATAAGGAGTTGAAGCACATCACAATGAAACCAATTGCTAGGAAGGTCTCTCTTTTCATTGATTTATGAAACCTGTACGTTTTAAAAAGATTTCTTTCAATTAAGCTTAAATAACATAAACATTACTAAATTATTGATATTAAAAATGATCAATAGGGTGATTGGATCCCCCAAGCTTGACAGAGATGTGGGATCCACGCGATAGATGGAATCACATACACTGTAGAGGTGATATTACTGAGTAGAAGTCCTTATCCATCCATCCCTAGTCTTCCTCAACCCATTGATCCTTCTTAGCACCATTTCCCGATACCGCGTAAATATCGAGAGGTTGTCGCACTGAACCACTCCCTCATAAAACGCATCTATCACCACCGTGTTAAATTCCTGGATTTCTCTTTCAACCGACTCCGCATCAACGAAGTGCAGATCGATCTGCCCTGGTGGAGTGGTAGGTCTGTCTTTTCCCACAACAAGAAGGTCCCAGTCGCTGTAGATCTTGTGGTCACCACGGGCTCTTGAGCCGAAAAGAATCACTGTGTATCCCCTTGTGCATAGGGAAGAGACGTATTCCCTGACCTCTTCCCTCTCCCTTGCGTATATCTCTAGCAAATCAGACGCTATTGAGTAGTCTTTCCATGCATTTGACACATCTCTCACCCTCCTGTCTGTCTAGGTCCACCAGACTCTCTTCCGGGTATCTGGATCCGGTATACAACATTGAGAGAAAGTTTGCACAATCCAGCAATTCCTCGCTCACTTTAACCTCGTTTAATTTCGCGATTTCCTGGAGTAATCTTTTCAGGGAATGAGTGTACATAACTGAACCCGTACGTTGAAGAATGTATCCCTTGAGTTTCAGCTCCACAGCCATATGCGAATGAAAACACGCCTCAGGAAAATAACCCCTTTCCATCAAGAGAATAGCAACCTCTCTTTCCTTCTCGCTCCTTTCAAACCACTTTGCCATAAATGGTTTCCGTGAAACGCGTTATAAAGATTCCACGATGCAAGCGTTTAGGGAATTGGAAATACCATTTCCCTTTCAACGTGAATCGAGGACGGCATTGCAATCCCCTCTAGATTCACCATGCAGAATTCGGGAGATGGACCCAGCGCTAGCAACCTTCTCCAAAGGGATCCCTTAACTTGCAAAGAGGCATAAAACTTCTCATACGGGACTCCACGTGGCTTAGGAAACCAGGTTACAACATCTCGTCTCTGTTTGATGAATTGACCTGCCTTCAGTGCGAGGAGGGTTCCCTTTCCCTCCAAGGAGAGGGAAGCCACCTCATCATGGACGGAGCGAGTATCCCTCTCAACCGCCTCTATTAACCTGTCTAGGGCTCCAGAATCCTCAATGAAGTACCAATCTTCATACACATCACCAGGAGGCATCCATGTAACTCCAGAGACCCTATAGCTAGTAGAGAAGAGAAACCCGTGAACCTTGACCCGATGAAAGCTCTCGTGGAACCTAACCAAGTACTTCTCGTACTCCTCCCTTTCCACTCGCGGATCCCTTCTATGCCAGAAGACGTAAGCCTCCACGTTAAGTCGCCAACTTCTTTATGAGTTCGTAGAAGTTCTCATAGGGATGAATCGGGTAAACCTCTATCTCGACTCCGTACCCCATCTCCTTCATGATGGGAAGATTCTCCAGAATTTCGTCCAGTTGCTCGTGTGTATTCACGTCAAGGACCGCGACAACTTCTCTTTTTCCTGACACCTTCCATAACCCCTTGATCACACCTTGCTTCACCCCAGGTAGGGCTGCCTCTGCCTCCCTTTGCCAGATCTGCATTAGATGCCTCTGAGTGAGAGATTCGGGCTGACGAATCTTAAACCAAACTAGGTATAACATATTGCAATTTCATTATCTAAGTAAATAAACATTCATTGTATTCCTCTGTGGGTGGATACGTGAGTTATTGCATTACTCCAGTTGCCAGGCTGTGAGGGAGCAGGTTAGGTAATTATTGAGCTTCCAGTGACGCCTCGACAGGTGACCTTGTCACATACTCTCTACCAACGATAAATTACTTATTAACTGGGTAATCTAGTATCAGCCATGGCTAGACACGAAAAGTTTTGGGCCTCAATTCACGACGTAATCCAGGAGATTGAGGAACATCCCTTCATTAGAGGGCTTGTTGACGGGTCCCTCCCCATGGAGAGCTTCCAACACTACATAGTTCAGGATGCCCTATACCTCAAAGAGTTTGGGAAAGTGTTGCTCATGGCCTCCGTGAAGGCTGAGAACAACGAGCAGAGGGTTAATTTCCTCACTCACGTCCTCGATTCCATAAGGGTTGAGGAGGGACTTCACTCATCCTTTCTTAGAAAGTGGGGCATAGACCTAGAGGCCCAGGAAATGTCTCCCGTGAACAGGGCATACACCTCTTTCCTTCTAAGTGTTGGCTACTCCTCCCCTTTTCCTGAAGTTCTAGCTGCAGTCCTACCGTGCTACTGGATATACATGCATGTGGGCAAGTCGCTGGTGAAGCTGGGATCTCCCGTGGAGGAGTACAGGAGATGGATAAATACGTATGGGGGCGAAGAGTATGAGAAGGGAGTTACGTGGGCTATTAGCCAACTTGATAAGCTTGATGTGGATGCGAGGACAGAAAAGCAAATGATGGAGAATTTCAGACTTGCGTCGATTTATGAATACATGTTCTGGGACTCTGCGTACAGAAAGGAACGTTTCCCATTTTCAGTCAGAAGAGATGGAAAAAATCTTATATCTTAACTAAACCCCATAGATCATCAAGACATTGGGGCCCTTCCCAGAGGAGCTTTAGCGCCCAGTGCCTCAGCCACAACCTGAGCCAATCCCGTGTACCACGCAGCAATGGCCGTCAAAATACCTACATATCCTCCAGCATGAAATGCCCCCTCGTTCCCTGTCATGGCGCCTATTCCTAGGAGGAAGAAAGTTATCCATAACAACAGGAAAGTCGCAAATAATCCCATGTTCGATTTGAAGGTTCCTAACCACATTACAAAGGTGAATATGCCAAATGCTACCAGTACATATCCTATACCCACTGCAGTAACTCCTCCGTAAATTCCCAACGAGGTAAGGAAGAACCACTCCCAGAAAGCTCCGTATGTAAAGAAGGCCACATAACCGAACGTATTCCCTGCTCTCCACTCCAGTATCCCTGCAAGGAGCTGGGCTAATCCTCCGTAAAAAGCTGCAAGCCCAAGAACGGCATTAACGCCGCTCGAAAGTAGCCCTGCATTATATGTACTTAAAACAAGGGTGGTTAAGGCGAAACCAGATAGACCTAGGGGTGCGGGGTTTGCTCTTTTTTGTTCTGTCATGTGAATTCCCTCTTTCCTGTCTTTTATAAAATTTAAATCTTTTCTAAGACTACCATACTGCAACAAGTTTATAATATAAATTTCGAACTTTATTTGTATGTCTCAACCAGAAAATGAATCAGGTCTACCTTTTCAAGAGAAAGTTGTACCTGAGTTACTCAAACACAGGTTAGTGACACCTGAGGAATACCTAAGAATTCACAAGAAGACCGTAGAGAACTACCAAGAGTACTGGGAATCCGTAGCTAAGGAACTGGACTGGTTCAAGCCATGGGAAAAGGCGCTTGACGATTCGCATCCTCCTTTCTATAAGTGGTTTGTTGGAGGAGAGCTGAACGCGTCTTATCTTGCAGTGGATAGGCACGCCAACTCATGGAGGAGAAATAAGGTAGCTATAATCTGGGAGGGAGAGCCGTGGGAAAACGGTCCCAAGGAAGTCAGGAAATTGACGTACCTTGACCTATACCGTGAGGTAAATAGGGCAGCCTATCTCCTCAAGGAAGTTTACGGCCTAAAGAAGGGCGATACCATAGGGATTTACCTTCCCATGATTCCAGAGCTTCCAATATTCATGCTTGCTGCCGCCAGACTAGGCGTAGCTTTCACTGTAGTCTTCTCGGGATTCAGTGCACAGGCGGTAGCTGATAGGATGAACGATGCCGACACCAAGTTGCTTATCACAGCTGATGGTGGTTGGAGAAGGGGGAAAGTGATACCCCTCAAGGAGATCGTGGATAAGGCGCTTGAGACAGCCACCACAGTGAAGAACGTGTTGGTGGTCAGGAGAACCGGAACAGAGATTAGCATGAAACCCGGAAGAGATGCCTACTTACACGACGTGATGAGTAAGGTTCCGATTAAGGCCTACGTGGAGCCGGAGAGGGTGAAAAGTGAGGATCCTCTTTACATTCTTTACACCTCTGGCACCACGGGGAAGCCTAAGGGCATAATTCACGACACAGGCGGATACATGACTCTCCTTCATAACACCATGAAACTTGTGTTTGACATTAGGGATACAGACGTTTTTTGGTGCACCGCAGACATAGGATGGGTAACTGGTCACTCCTACATCGTGTTCGGGCCCCTTCAGGAAGGAGCGACTGAGGTCATGTACGAGGGAGCCTTGGACTTCCCTGAACCTGACAGGTGGGTCTCGATCATAGAGAGACATCAGGTCTCAATACTTTACACTTCACCCACGGCGATAAGGACGTTCATGAAGCAGGGAGAGCAATGGATAAAGAAGCACGACGTTAGCAGCGTAAGGCTAATGCACTCAGTGGGAGAGCCAATTAACCCTGAGGCGTGGAGATGGTTCCACAAACTAGTGGGGAGAGGACAAGTTCCCTTTGGTAGCACTTGGTGGATGACTGAAACTGGTGGAATAATGATATCACACATGCCTGGTGGATACCTAGTGCCCATGAAACCTGGAACCAATGGTCCTCCTCTTCTTGGCATAGAGACTAACGTATTTGACGAGGAAGGAAAACCCATGCCAGAGGAGCAGAAGGGTTACCTAGTGATTACCAAGCCGTGGCCTGGCATGCCACTCACTATCAACAAGGATCCAGAAAGGTACGTTAAGGTATACTGGAACAAGTTTCCCAACGTTTTCTACGCCGGAGATTACGCGATCAAGGATAGGGATGGTTACTTCTGGATACTGGGGAGAGCCGACGAGGTAATGAAGATTGCCGGACACAGGATTGGAACGTATGAGCTGGAGTCGGCCCTCGTGCAACATCCAGCGATAGCCGAAGCAGCAGTAGTTGGTGTTCCAGATCCTGTCAGGGGAGAGGTGGCTGAGGCCTTCGTCATCCTCAGATCTGGAGTGGAGCCTAGCGCTAAGCTAAGGGAGGAGATTGTGAAGTTCGTGAGAGAAAACTTCGGTCCCATAGCGGTGTTCAGGGAAATCCACTTCGTCTCGAAGCTACCCAAGACCAGAAGCGGAAAGATCATGAGGAGGGTAATCAAGGCGGTTGCAACTAACTCTCCCGTGGGCGACGTCACCACGCTAGAGGATGAGGCCTCTGTGGAGGAGGTAAAGAAAGCCTTCCAGGAGCTCAAGGAACAGGTCGGGAAGTGAAATAAGAGAAATAGATTTTGCCTGCAGTATTGCATATAGCTAAGACATTCTTTTTTAGGAAGTCCTTAACCTCTTTCTTTACTCCATAATACGCCAGGGTGATCTTAGGATAGACAGTGATACCGTTTATTGACGCGTTTAACTGAACGTTGAAGCTGATGGAACTGTTCTTCTCATTTACGTTGCTCTGAAGGGAAATACCGAAACCTGGGTTCTCGAAAGTGATTTCCATTCTTTTCTCCACATCCGTCAGCTTGTCAGGTGGGAACAACACCATGAAGTACCTCAAAAGGTCCTTTCTAGTGAGCTTATACTGTTTGCTTCTCCCAAGTACCATGATGTCCAGATCACATAAACCCTGGCACTGGGAACCATAACATAGTTGGCAATACTTGGAGAGCAATATCTTGGCAAACAGGTCTCCCATTCCCTCTACGTCATAGTAGTACATGAGATCTCCATCCATGATTGCCCTATCGACGAAGTCAGAATATGGAATATCCTGTTCCTTGGCGTTAAGGAACTGAGTGACGTTGGACTTTCCTCTTACCATTATGTAGTCCTTCAGGTCATATTCCATCTCCAGTAGCTTCATGAGGGGAACCTCCCCTCCCTTCTCCTTAACCTGATCCAGTATTCTAGATGTGGATCCCTTCCCCGACTTCCTCTCCACAATGTAACTCACGTCAACACCCTCCCTGTGAAGCGATCGCAAAGCCTCATCCAGATCATCGTACTCGGGAGTCTTGGGAGTTAAGGTCACGACCAGATACTTTACGCCCTTGGATTCGCTCTTCCTTATTAGTCTGCCGAGTCTCTGATAGAACCTGAGTGGACTCTTAGGTACATCTGTCATTATGAGGAGCCTAGCCTCGGGGATATCAATCCCCTCCTCACCCACGTGCGTAGAGATGATCACGTCCACATTACCGCTCTTAGCCTCATTAACTATCTGAAGGCGTTCCTCCTTGTTTAACTCCCCGGTTAAAGTCTTAACTCGGTTCACCCCCATGTTATGGAGTATTACCTCAAACTCGTGGGCCGTGGAACGCCTCGCAGTGAAAATCAAGACCGGCCGATGTTCCTCGACGTCGTAGGCCTCGAGTATCTCCTTAAGACTTCGAGCCTTATGTCCCATACCCTCTGAACTGCAGAGAGTCCTCAACGTAACGTTATCTGAAACCTTATCTCTCACGTTTTCCAGACTTTCGCAGAAGGCCGTCTTTCCGTGACTATACAGGGTAAACCTTAGAAAGCTTAACGTCCTCTCGTCCCCTGGAATCTTCCCCTTGAGGAGGGCATCGTACGCCACGTTCTCAACACCGTCCATCTCCGCATCAAAAACATCCGCGATCGCCTTGGGTAAGGTAAAGGAAGGATCTATTTCGGAGAGCTTCTTGAAGTCATAGGCCAGAAGAGAGGGCACCCCAAAGGCCTCCACGAACCTCGAGTCCATGCTATACCTCTTGGAACTGGGTAGGAGGGCAGTGAAGCCTATCACTATCCTCGGCTTCATGGAAATTAGGCCGGACATGTACCTCGGATCTCCAAAGGCGTGGTGTACCTCGTCCACGATGACCGCATCAACCTTTGGCATACACTTGGAGGAGGTGAATGGAGTTGACACGATCACGCCCTTTCCTTCCTCGAAACTGGTGCAATTTCCCTCATACTCTTCCCCCACATCATCAAAGACTTTGACCCAAAAGTTATGATACATTTGATCGCAGAGAAGTCTCGTGGGTTCCAGGACCAGGACTTTCATCCCCTTCCCTCTTAGGTAGTCAGCTAGGGCAAGCTCCACTAGGGTTTTACCCGATCCCGTGGGCATGGAAACCACAATGAAACGGCTCTTCCTCAAGTTGTCCAGAACGTCCTGCACGACCTTTTCCTGGTAGGGATAGGGCGCGAAACCAAGGGAATCTCTAAGTTTCTCGACGAAGGTCTCGGAAATACTCACAAAAACTAAGCCAGCTGTAGGGTTAATATTATTGATCCGTTATACTAGAGGAGTACCACAGTAGAGGCAAGTAGATCTTCCAGCTGGATTCGACCTTGAACACTTGGGACATATCTTCACCTGAAGAGCGCCAAACCTATTGGGGAGAGTAGCACCACATCTCCTACAGTTGGTAAGAATGTCTGGGTTCATCTCTCCACAGTTGACACACTTAACTTTTCCCATTCGTATCTAATAAAATTCAAGAGAACGGACTTTTAAATTTTTTTGTCATTAAACTATAGAATTTATATAAGACAGACCACCAATCACGAAATTAGGATCTAACTTCCCTGAGCTTAAGGTACCAGAAGGAGGTTATCAGCCTTAAAACGGCCGAGGTTAGTAGAAGTGTCTTTATATCCACAACTAGTCCCAGGAAAGGTATGAGAAGGTTGAGAACAAAACTGGATAACACGGCTCCAGCTAGAGCTCCCAAACCCTGAAGGACAGAGTAAAACCCTAGCGCTACCTTCATGTCCTCTTTGCTGGAGCTGTCGTATAAGTAACTTATGTAAGCTGTGGAGCCTATCATGCTTGTGAACCCTGCGACCACCTCAGCAAGATAAATGAAGTAAACGCTTGGAGCTAAGGCGTACGACAATGGAAAAACCGTGAGGAGTGCCCTTCCTAGGAACATGGCCATTCTCCTGTTTCTAGTTATTAGCCTAGCCACCCATCTTCTCATGACAAGGGAGGAGATGCCCGCGACGACGGAGATTATTGCTATGTTTACGTAGTTCATGTGGAAAATGTATATCTGGGCCAGGGGAAAGAGAGGCCAGGCAAAGGACCAGAAGAAGGTAAAAACCGTGGTCAGGGAAAAGAAGCCCCATATCCCACGCGGTATGTGAAACTTCCTCGCGGGGTCCTCATAATCGACATCAGAGTATCTGAGGACAAGAATGGTGGACAGGGTGATTATTCCGCTTAGGATAAAGGGCACCTTAATGAGCTGTGTCGAGGAACCTGCGAATAACCCAGCCCCAATAGTCGCAATTAACCCTCCAACGTTCGCGTATGCCGTATACTGGGTTAGAATTTCTCCCCTTGATGTGGAGCTAAGCTTCTCCATCACCAGGTTCCATCCCATTAAGGACATCCCGAGACCCAGTTCCGCGATACAGTAGGTCAGGGTAATGTAGGGTCCAGTAAAGGGTAAGAGTGACATAACTATCCAAGCCATCCCCGAGACGAGGTTTCCCCACATCAGCATCATTAACGCTCTGACCCTGAACAGTGCAGTTATGAACTCGGACACGGAAGTTAACACTGTAGAGGCAGAACTTATGATACCTAGATACTCATTCACAACTCCTGAGGACGCTGCAGTGAAGGTAATGAAGGGCTGTGATAGATCATTAGCTAGACTCTTTAGCACGGCGTACGTTCTCAATGGCTTCAAGGTTGGATTCAGATTGGATACAAGGTATTAATTTTCTGTTCTACTTCTAAAGAATCTCAAGATTACATGTAAGTGTGAGGTCTTCCCAGTTTCCACGATTGTATGAGCATTGCGTCCCGAGGATCCACGAGATTCAGGGACAGGTTGTGAGCGAAGCTGTTCTCCCCAAATTTTTCATTGACCATTTCGAGCGTGATCCTTCTGACCTCCCTCTCGTCTGCTATCCCTAGGAGATGGAGATACTCATGAAGAATGACAACATAGAAATATTCGGACAAATTCGATTGGGGCACTTGACTGAGAGGTACCGTATTTACGTAGATCACGTCCTGACCTGCTCTGACAAAGCCTAGAATTGACGGGTTGAACGGTGCCAGCTCTATCTCGGCCTTAGCAGATTTTCCGCTTCTTCTAAGCACATCCCTCATAACCTCGTTTAGAACAGAATAGGGTGTTTCTAAGGTTGGCATAACTTACCTTTCTCATCTACCTTTTTATACCAATGTTAAGATGTAGATCCAGGATAGTTAATTTACTAAATATTGTAATATTTAAATCTTGGCCCATATATGTTCCAAATTAAACCCCGTCAAAATGAACTATAATTATAGACCTAGGTACTACACTGATCATAATTTATTTTAGTTTTCTTTGTAACTTGAAATGTTTAATCACTAATCTTATATATATGATTGATACAATATAAAGTAGATAAACATGTCAGAGTCGCAGAAACTGGAAAGACTCATGAAACTAAAGGGAGCAGTGGCAGCAGGTAAGTATACCATGGATGGGAAACTCGCAGAGTATAAGGGGAATCTGCCCAAGGAGATGGCCGAGATGGTAGCCATGATGTGCGCTGCGAACACAATGATGGGGAGGATGCAGGCCGAGGGATTCAGTAAGTTCTCTGGGATGAAGTGGTCCCCGTTCCACGGCTGGGCGGTAGCTGCTGGAGATTATGCCGTATGCGTAATGGGACAGTACGGAGTTTTCGTGGAGATGGCCAAGGCAGACTTCAACGAGATATTCAAGACCCTAATGGAAGTGGCCAAGTAACCTTTCACTTGGTTCAAGTAAGGTTTTTTTCCTTCCCCTTGTAAGAGCGTATATGAGGCTCTTTACCTTCCTAAAATTCGGTGAAACTAGGGTTGGCCTGGAGAGGGATTCCAGGAGACTCGACCTATACGAGGCCTATAGGCTGGTGTATGGGACCAGGGAAGCTCCGGGTTTTCTTCTAGACATGAAGAAGTTGATAATGTTGGGCAAGCCAGTGATGGACGTACTACACGAACTGGAGAGAGAGTGGCCTAGGGAGGCCGAACTTTCAGGTCAACTGGAGTGGTCTCCCCCTGTACCCTTCCCTGAGAAGATCCTCTGCCCCGCAGTTAACTATAAGGCGCACGGCCAGGAGGCTGGAACTCCGCCTCCACCTAAACCCTACTTTTTCACCAAGTTTGCAAGCTCCCTTGTGGGCCACGAAATGCCAGTTGTTAAACCCAAGGTTACTGAGAAGCTAGATTGGGAAGTTGAGCTGGGGATAGTCATAGGGAAACCTGGGAAGTACGTGGAGCCTGAACGTGCCCTGGATCACGTTTTCGGGTTTACAGTGTTTAACGACGTGTCTGTTAGGGATTGGCAATTCCCTGAGGGATGGCCAAAGATCTTGAACCCATATGGCCAAAACTGGGTTTGGGGAAAGGCAATGGATAGGACTACGCCAGTGGGACCTGTAATTGTGACTAGAGATGAGATAAGAGACCCCAACTCCCTCTCCATGATCCTCAAGGTAAATGGCAACGTGGAGCAGAACGGAAACACTAGGGATCTCATCTTTAATGTCCAGGAACTTGTGAGTTGGGCGTCAAGGGGCATAACCCTTTCCCCTGGTGACATAATCTCCACGGGAACCCCACCAGGAGTCGGTTTTGCAAAGGGGAAGTACCTCAAGCCTGGGGATGTGATGGAGGCGACCATAGAGGGTATTGGAACACTAAGAAATAAAGTGGAACAGGAATAGAATACTTGGTGGATTTTTTGGACTCGTTCAACTGGCTACTTCTTTCTAGAGCTCTTAGAAGCATAGGCATAATGTTCGTGACCATATCGAGTTCCCTTTACCTTTCCACGCTCGGTCTCTCACCCGTGATAATAGGGTTGGTATTCCTGGGAATGACCGGCTATATAGCGGGGTTCTCCCTTTCCCTGGGCATGTTAGGGGACAGGGTAGGTTACAAGAAGTCCCTCATTCTAGGAGACCTAATTCCAGCGATTGCCCTAATACTCCTTATCTCCACCAGGAATCCCCTCGTGGTAATTCCGTCAGCGATAATCACAGGTTTAGGCGGAACCGCAGGGGGAGCTAGGGGGGCCTTCTCCCCTGGATTAACTGCCCTAGTGGCGAGGAACTGGAAGGAAGACCAAGAAAGGGTAAGGAGATTGGGAAAGCTAACCTCAATCTCCGCTTTAGCTGGAGCAGGTGGTGGTATACTGCTGAGCTTTCACGATTACCTGCCCTTCGGAAACGTGAATGACTTTCGATTCCTCTTTGGGGTAGCTTCTGGTCTTCTTTTCGCCTCTGCCTTATGTATTCTTAAGGTAGAGGAAAGGAGAGGAGAGAAGAAGAGTACAAAGTTCATGAGAAAGGGAAGTCTGAGGTACATCTCTAAGGTAATAGTCTCTAACACCTTATCAGGTGCAGGTGTTGGATTGGCTATTCCCCTTCTTCCTCTCTGGTTCAATCTACGCTTTCATGCATCTCCCTTGATAATAGGGGTTATCTTCACGGGGGCGTCCTTGAGCACCTCCTTAGGGTCCTATATTGCCACTCGTATCTCGAGAAATCCCCTTAGGTTGGCATCCCTAACCAGGATAATGAACGGTGGATTTCTCCTGGCCATGGCAATCTCCCCGTTCCTTCCCCTGGCGGGAGCGCTTTACGTAGTGAGGGGGTTTAACGCTGGTGTAGGTATGCCCAATAGGACCGCAATAAACGTAAGAGGGGTCTCAGAGGACGATTTCGGTACCGCGTCAAGTCTTCAAGGAGTCGCCACACGTCTGTCGCAAATGAGTTCAGGATTAAGTGGATACCTTCTTGAGGAAAGCTTTGCATTACCGCTTGAGGTTGGAGGAGTGATGCAAGCTCTAGGTGGGATTTTATACTACACATTGTTAAGGGGAAAGGAGGAGAGAAGGGAGGAGAAACCTAAGACCGTTTAGTTTCCTATTGAAAGGCTTTAACCAGTCTCCTTAACATACTATCATGGAAAGGATATGGATAGTTAGCTATGCCTATCTAGTGTACCTTTTCCTAGCCACGCTTCCTCAACTAACGAATCTTCCAGGATTCAATCTGGGCATACCCATCCTGGTTCTGATTGCGACCTACTTCTATCATTCCTACGTGAAACTGGGGAGAAGATCGGTCATCTTCTTCGTGATAGGATTCTCCATTGGTTTCCTCTTCGAGTTCTTAGGGGTACATACTGGATTTCCCTTCGGGAGATATTACTATACCTCAGGGCTAGGGTATGAGGTGTTGGGAGTTCCAATCATTATTCCCTTCCTCTGGGCAACCTTGGCTTACTTCTCATTTCTCCCTTCAGGGAATCCCTTCATCTCCTCATGGATAATGGTAATAATAGACTTAACGGTGGATCCCCTGTTCTCCAAGTTTGACTGGCACTGGATAACTCCTGGACAATATTTTGGCGTACCCATCTCAAACTTCGTCTCCTGGTATTTCATTTCCCTCCTGATCTACGTAACGTGGAGCAGGAGGGTGACGCTAATATACGACCCCAAGGCATCACTCTTCGCGTACGGACTGATCCTAGATCTAGCTCTTCAGGATTATTTCGCAGGACTTGGACTACCAGCATTAATCTCCTTCGGGGTGGCCTCATTCTCTTTTCTGACTTTACATGTACTTGCTCGTAGGTTGAGGTACACCAAATCTGTCGGCGAACATAAAAATAACTAGAGTCCCCGCATTTCTGACCTTATACATGACATTCATCACGTCATTCTCGGTGAGATCCTCGTCGAGCATTACCCTGCTCACAAACACAAGTTGAGGAACTTCATCGTCAGGAGGAGTGAATCCCACATCTATCTTCATCCTAAGTAATCTGTACCTCATGCTAGTGAGGAACTCCTTTCTTTCGTTAGGAGGAAGGGACTTCAACTGGGATTGATGATACTGATGAATTCCCACGGCCATACCCAGTACGTAGACCTTCGAGTCCTTCTCTGGTTTCACTAGCTCCAGTTGGGGTCCACCCTGCTGAGGGGATATTGCCAGGTGTAGAAACTCCTTGGCCTGGGGGACCTCTCTTACGTTCAATCCCAGGGATTTAAACACCTTAACTGGGTCCATGATCTCACCCATACATTGTGC
Source organism: Metallosphaera sedula DSM 5348 (assembly GCF_000016605.1). NCBI lineage: Archaea > Thermoproteati > Thermoproteota > Thermoprotei > Sulfolobales > Sulfolobaceae > Metallosphaera > Metallosphaera sedula. Next base: position 1,333,581 of record NC_009440.1, read on the forward strand.
TGGGTCTATTTTCCCCAGCTCCAAATGCATCCAAGAATCTCATAATCACGTAGGTTCCTGCGTTCCTCACTGAGTAGAAAGTATCGAGGAAGTCGTTTGCCCTAAGACCGTCCTGATAAACCACCTTGCTCACGTTTATTAGCTGTGGAATCTCTTGACCTGGCGGAAGGAAGGCCACGTCAACCTCCATCTCCATGAGGTAATACTTTATCTCGTCAATGAAAGCTTTCCTGCTCGACGTGCTCATTTTCCTGAGCGTGTCCTGGTGAGCCTGATGTACTGCTATGCCCATTCCCACAATGTAGAACGGTGTCATGTTAGTTGGACGAACCACGTCGACCACAGGGGCTCCCTGAGGAGGTGAAGCGCTTACATGAAAGTATTCCTTAGCTCCATCTGGGGTCCAAACCTTCATTCCAAGCGAGGTCAGCCACTCCTTAATCTTGTTCTCCATAGGGGAAGATAAATCCAGGAATTAAAAACCCTGTTGAAGATCCTCTTCCACAGCCAAGGCCACATTGTAACCTGGTATTCCTGTAACTTGTCCTCCGGGGTAGGTTCCTGCCCCTGAGAGGTATAATCCCTTAACTGGCGTCCTATAACCCCATCCCTTTACGGGTCTACCATCAAAGAGGTAGGGATACCTCATGGGCAGATGATTGAGGTTCCCACCCGGTGCATGATAGTACCTCAACGCATAGTCTGCAGTTATCTTCTCCTCATACAGGATCTCCCCGCTAAACATGGACAAGACCTCCTCCCTATCTCCCATGAACTCTAGGACTGGGGCTCCTCTCGTCTCATCTAAGACTGAGGGCATTATAATTTCGCCCACCTCTAGGTCAATTATACCCTGCAAGTATGGCTTGAGATCGTCCCTAACCTTGACTCCATCCCTAAATACCACGTTGTACTTGACCCATCCTCCTTTCCCCGGATCCAGTTTCAGGTCCATCAACGGCTCTGTCATCGAGAAAGTAGCAACGGGGCTAATTGCAGACACGACCAAGTCTGCCTTCAATTCCCTATCTCCAACTTTCACTCCTGTTACCTTGCCGTTCCTAATCACGATTTGATCCACCTTGCTCCTAGTCTTGATCTCCACACCCAGGGATCTAGCTTTCTTCTCTATGAGGCTTGGAATTGTGCCCATTCCGCTTGGAACAAGGGACCACTCGTTATAGAAGTAAGCCACCATATAGGCTGGGGCGTCCTCCATGGAAGGGTATATGAAGTACCTGTGCACCTCCCTTGGGAGATATTCTTTCAGAAAGTGAGCTGAGGTGTCCTTAACCATTTCTGGTACGCCCTCCCTCTCTGCTACCTCGAGAATTTTTTCCCTTGAAGGAGGGCTTGAGGTAAAGGTAAACCATGACATAATCTCTTTCATCTTGAAGAGTTTATCCTCAAACTCGGAGAACTTAGGAAAATATTTACCAAGAACCTCTCTTCTCCTCCTTGGCTCACGATAAAACGGTATGAGTTCTCCGTCATATTCAATGGTCTGAAAGATCTCGCTCTCAATTATGGGTATCTCAAATTCCCTTCGTAGAGACTCAGGCATAATCCCTAGGACGTATGAGGCCCTACTTATCACAGCCTTGGCCTCTACCGCGCTCTCAGTCATTCCACCGATCCTGTGAGATGCCTCAAGAACCGTTACGTCTAGACCTAGTTTTCTGAGGTAATAAGAGGCTATCAGTCCGTTATGTCCAGCCCCTATCACTAGAGCTTTCATTTGAACCCAATACTAGGGTAAAGTAAAATCGCTTTTGGAGAAGAATCAGGAAGGGTATGAGCTTAAAATCCCTTAATCTTCTGGTAAAATGTGAAGATAGGACTCATCTACTTCGGTGGTCAATACAACCACCTCATCCTGAAAAACGTGAAGTATCTAGGGGGAAACATTGAAACCATTGATCCCTCCCTACCCCTGGAGAAGGTTAAGGAGTATGATTGTCTCATCTTCAGTGGGGGTCCCCAATCCGTGAAGGAGGAGCTACACAGGATGGGAAATTCACCCCTGTTCGTCAGAGAGGTAAGCGTTCCGAAGCTGGGTATTTGCCTGGGACATCAACTTATAGCCCATGTACTAGGTGGCGTGGTAGACAAGGCAAGTACCCCTGAGTTTGGACTCGTGAGAATTAAGGTAGAGGATCACGACACAATCCTGAATGGGGTACCCTCCGAGTTTAACGCGTGGGAGAGTCACAACGATGAAGTTAAGACCCCACCTCCGGGGTTCAGGGTACTCGCAAGCAGTGAGACCACGAGGATACAATCCATGGTGAACTCCGATAACTCCATCTTCACAGTTCAGTTCCATCCTGAGGTAAAACACACGGAGCACGGAATACAGGTACTTAAAAACTTCCTTGAAGTATGTAAAGGTAGATGAAGAACAGCGGATCACCTGAGGTGAAAGATTGTACTGGGTGAGGAGAAACAGAATTGGCGGATCCCATATGCCCTCTCACCTGGAGGAGATTCGTGATTGGAAAAGGAAGGGCGTGAGGAAAATACTTGTCCTGGCAGAGGACTGGGAAATAGAGGAAGCATGGGGAAACCCGGAGTACTATTTCTCTCAACTTAGGGAGGAGGGGTTCCAGTTCCTACATGTTCCAGTTCCAGACGGATATGCACCAACCATGGAGCAGTTTCAGGAAATAATGAAATGGTTAGACACGGGAAGTAACGTGGTTCATTGCGTTGCGGGCATGGGAAGAACAGGTACCGTTCTCGCAGGCTACCTGGTCCTGAGAGAGGCGATGAGCCCTGATCAGGCAGTGGAGGAGGTCAGGAGGTACAGGCCAGGAGCCGTCCAAACAATGCAACAGTTCATGTTTCTTCATGAGTTGACCAAGTCTTGAAACTGGAACAGGATTACCTGGTGAATTTTCTCTACCTGGTTCAGAACGTAATAGCGAGACAGGTTAACCTAGCGAAGCTGGAGGGAGAACCAAGAGAGATATGCGGTGTCGATGTGGCATACAAGGGGGAGGTGGGGGTTGCAGTGGTCGTGTGTGATGGCGAAAACCAGCTAGTAAAGAAGGCTACAGGGAGGGTAGGTTTCCCCTACATTCCAGGTTTACTCTTCATGAGAGAGGCTCCCCTCATGATAAGGGCACTACAAGACCTTAAACCAGACCTCCTTCTCGTGGACGGACACGGGATAGCTCATCCCAGGAGGAGCGGTATTGCCACGGTACTTGGGGTTCTCCTGAACATCCCCACGATAGGTGTTGCGAAGTCGAGACTTGTGGGAGAGGTTATAGAGGAGAATGGGATTAACTACGTTGTCCTCAACGGCGAGAAGGTGGGGGTCAAGGTAGGGAAATACTACTATAGTCCAGGCAACCTGGTTAGCCTAGATGACGTAATCAACTTGAGCAGGATGGGTTATCCCAGAGTGCTTAGGGAGGCTGACAGGCTCTCTAAGGTCTATAGAAATGACCTTAAACTCAGCTAAACCCTCGTCGTCACCGATCGGTCGGGCAAGTTTTCATCCCAAAAGGATTAAAGTGTCTGGACTTTAATTGTTAGTCATGAAACGAGTCCTCAGAATACCTAGATTTAACAAGGAGGGAAAGCCTAAGACGCTAGAACTACTGGTGGATTCCCCGATAATGAATGATAAGGGGTTTCCGCAAGAGGGTAAACTGCTTCTGGTGATAGATGACGGTAAGAATAGGGTTGGCTTTCAACTGAGTACCGCAGAGGCTGCCCTGCTCTATCAAAGGTTAAGCTACGTGCTTAATGAGTCCGCTAAGGAATACATCCAGATAGAGGAAAAAAGTAAGAGGAACTACCAGTCGTCTAAAAAGGGGAGGGATGTGGAAGAAGAGCAAAGCGAGGAAGTTCCGCCAGAATACTTCGATGATATGCCACCAGATGATCTACAGTAAGATGATCTTCAGTGAAGCTTACAACTTCCTGGTAGGCAGGGTCAGTTAGTGGTGTAAAACTCCTCTGTATTTTCAGGTAGTAGCCCGTAGCATTCACGGAGCTGTTCTGTCCGGCCATGGCGAAGAAGTTTTCCCTGAACTCGGTTACACCCGGTTCCTGATAGATGAAGGTGAGGTACTTTTGAGTTAGGGCGTTATTGGACGTGAGCTTAACGAGAACGGCTCCGCCATAACTATTGATCACCTCAATTATCCCAGAGAAACCTCCCTGAGCGGTCAAGTTCTCTTGAAGGGATTGCCTCGTGACGTAACCGTTAAGGCTAAATGAGTACAGGTAATTCGCACCCAGTTGAATGGATCCGTTCTGCGCATATGACAGATTGAAGGGTATCACGTTAGGTGAGGTTATTGGAGTGGCAAACGCTGAAATCTGCAGTGTCACGGGGTAGTTGCCCGCCAGATACATGGAGGAGGAGTAGAACCCGGTCTCATTTGCAATTTCCTTGAAGGTTTCGTCCAGATATGCGAATTGATAGATGTTGTTGAAGGTCTGGGAGGCGTAGAATCTTCCTGTCTGGGAGACTGTTGCCATCTCGGTACCGTGAAGGAACCTTAGAATTGAGGAGTAAGTGAGGGTGTAGCTACCTCCCTCCTGATAATGAACCCCTGAGAAACCGCCAACAAAGATGGGCGAGGAGTCAATAAACCTAGTATAGGCCTTCACTACCTGCCCAGAGATTAGAGGATTGCTCTGATTTACCCACAGAGCCAGGAACCCTGATAGGTCCCAGTCGAAGGAGGAACTACCCGTTAGTTCCTTCGCAGTTCCTAAGTTAGAGACTGTCACTGTGACGTTAGCATTAGATCCCAGCGCCAGAAGAGGAGTAAGATCCACCTGATAGGGCGTGTGAAATGCCAGCGTGTTAATGCTGGAAAGTGGCTTCCACCAGAACAGATCAATACCACCAGTGTATATTGTTTCGTAAGGAGGAACTACTCCTCCGAGGAGACCGTCATAGTAGAGCAGGATGTCCCTGGTGGCCGGCTCGTTACTGTACCAGAACTCGTCTAGTCCTCCGCCTTCCTCGTAAAGGAAAGCTGACATCCTATACGTGCCGTTAGGTAACTTAACCGAAGAAGTAATAGTGTCCTGATTAGGGTTAAGAATGACGTACGAGTAGTTGTAGTTGAAAGTCCCATTCACGAAGAGAGGTATGAACTCGTTGGGCAAGTTACTCGGGGCCTGTCCTGGGTAGAGGGACAGAGTTATGTTGACTAGATAGATCCCTGTTATGTTCACCTTTGCGTCGTAGAAATTCACGAGGACAGGTTCAAAGGTTACGTTTCCGTGTAGGAGGTTTTCAAACATGGTTAGGTCTACAGAGGCACTCGAGTTCTGAATCTCCTGTGTAGATCCCCAGAACACCGGTATGCCGTTCACGAAAATGTAGAAGGGGCGATCAAACTGGGTTCCATTCTCTTCCTTCACGCTAACGTTCATGAGGATGAAGCTGTAGGATCCATTGGGAATGTGAACGTTCAAGTAGTAGGGTTTCCACGCCGTATCGTTGAATATTAGGTTCTTGGCTACCGTGACAGTGACAGGAGTCTCGTTGGGTGGGAGATACCCTACAGCCTCGAAGGAGTAGTACTTCGGATCTAGACCCTGCATCGCCGTTATGTTGTATAGGGTGAAGTTGTGAGGCATGGTTGGTGAAGAAAAAGCCCCTACACCTGGGAGTAACCCCAAGACCAGAACAATCAGGAGAATCCAGGACTTCATTTTCTCACCCTCAGAACAAGGATCAACAGGATAACCACCACGATAGCCAGGGCTATTATGCCCACTTCCAGGTAAGTTATTTCCTGATGAAGTACGGCCTCCGGATAAAGATTGTTCACGGTAAAGGAGACGTTGTACTCGAGTCCATTCTTCAGGACTGCTACGTAATGGTAGATTCCGGCGGGCAGAGAGGAGGCATGGAATGGAATATGCAGTGTTAAGGAATTATTGCTCTCGGAGTAGGTAAAGTTCTGAGCCTGTCCGTTCAAGTACACTGAGATTGGCTTAAGGGTAGGCGAGATTGTAACATTCACTACCTCGAAAGACGACGTGACGTTGCTTGTTAGCTCTACAATCCTTGGTGGAGAGCTAGTCGAGAGGTGGGACGAGACTATGGTTGAGCCCTGTAAAACCACATTTCCACCTGTCACGTTGAAGGCGTAGGTCGAGTTAACTAAAGACGAGATCAGGTTCACGTCAGAATTTATCAAGGTAAGGGCAACGTTAGGGTTCCTGACGCTAGAGCTCACAATGGTCAAGGTGGAGTTAATCGCGTATATCTGTCCTATCTCAGATGACGACACCGTGACGTTGGAGTTTATCACCCTCAGCTCACTCACGGTCGATCCCACTATGTTAACCGAGGTTCCGTAAACTGTGAGGTTTGGCGAATACACCTGGTAAAGGGAGTAGGTGTTTCCGTCCTGTACTGCGTAAGGTAATGACGAGTTTCCTCGGATAGTCATTGGTCCCATATAGGTTTGGTCGGTGACGTATAGGTTCTCTGTCGAGAAAGTTGGAGAGCCTAGGGCAGAGCTTCCCTGAACTACCGCAACCCAAGGACCCTGGATGACCCCTGGCTGGCTCCCCCTGAATTGGGCACTGCCTGAGAAGTAGGGAACAGTGAAGTTCCCAACCCACTCACCCAGACTCGCGTTATACTGCAGAGGTACCTCGTAGTTCACCTCATTCAGAAGAGATTCGAACGTGGTCCCAGAGGGCATTAGGGTCAGGGTAAACATTCCTTGGGTGACGGGAGTCCCATTCTGGTAGGTTATCTTGACCTTAATGGGCACGTTTTCACCCTGATATAGGTAAGTTGGCATCAGGATGGTGGATTTAACGGAAGGTGATACGTAAAACCAGGTAGTGAAGTTCCCATCCTCTAGACCCACGGATGTGTTAACCACAGCATGATATACGACCTTGTACACTCCAGGCGTGAAATTGCTAGGTATCGTGAAGTTAGCCTCCTTTAACCCGAAAAGTATGAACACACCATATTGTGCCGTATCAGGGGCAGAGATCATGGGAACTTGAGCAACTAACCTATTCCCTTGGTACACGTATGCCGTTACGTTTGAGGAGAATAGACCTAGCCCGAAGCTACTTATGGTCTCAGCGAAGAAAGTCACGTTCTCGCCAGGGGATACACCTGGCATTCCTGAGATTGTCGATGGATATACTGTCCCGTAAACTGCGTCCCCAAAGTAAAGGTATGTATAAGTTGACCCGCCCGTGGTATTGACCACTAAGAGATATATCCCCTGAGGCATGTTAGGAAGTAGGGAGAACTGACCGTTATAGATGCCAGGCATTTGCGATTGTAGTAGGGTGAAGTTAAGCAGAGCCTTCCCGTTCTTTATGAGATAACCTGTTACGGACATATTCGAAAGCGGTGTCCCATTAGGTGCCGTTACCTGAACCTGGACAGGTACAGGTTCGTTGGGAGGTATGGGGAGGGAGTAGGGGAAGGGAATCGGTTGCGAGATAACCACTGAATCACCCACGTCTACATCGGTTTGTGCTACGCCTGAAATACCGTTAGACGACCCCTTAACCACAATGGACCAGATGTTGGGTGGACCTCCTTGCACCTCAAACATACCGTTCCAGTAAGTCCCGTTAAACTGCAGGGGAACTTTCATGAGTAGGCCATTAGTCGTATAGATGTAGGCAGTAAAGTTTCCGGAGTTCACAATGTCACCGCTCTCATTGGTGATGTATGAAACTATCCTCACTGTGGAATTATAGGGATACCATGGGTAGGTTTGATTGGTAGAGAAGGTGGATACTGAGATCTTGAGCTGTGGCTGTTTCAGATATTCCTTGACAGCTTTGAGAAGTCCCGGATAGTTGGGGGTACCAAGACCTGTCACCATGTTATAACCTGAGGTTGCGGTGTAAATTCCGTTGAAGCCCACCGTCACCTGATGGAAGGCCTGGGAATACAGAGTTGAAGTTGAATTGGAATATATCCAGTATAGTATGGGGTTGAGAAGACCGAGGGACTCATTAAGTTGAGAATCTAGGTCTGCTGTCACGCCAGCCCAGAGAGGAGAGGCTAAGCTTGTTCCACCAATAACCTCCTCGACACCCTCAGCGTAAATCACCAATCCAGTGTAGGGATTTGCATCTGCACTCACGTCAGGGACCTCCCTATAGGAGGCGTTTAGATACTGATTCTGATACCAAGGTGCTGGGAAAAGGGTACTCATCCCCCCTCCTGATGAAACGCTGGTTACTCCTGGCTCAAAGTACTGTGGAAGGACTCCCCAGGCAGTTTCAAATCCATAGGTCACATTCGCATCCTTGTTTTCTAAGGAACCGGACGTGGAGTTAACGTAAAGTGATGTACCTCCCACCGCAGTGACAAAGGGTGAAGATGCTGGAAAGTTAACTCCACCGTAACTTGTTAAGGTTCCGCCATAGGCCCCATTATCACCGGAAGAGGCGAAGAACGAAATCCCCTCTGCAGTCCCAAGTGCGAAGTAGTAGTCTAGGTAAGGATAATTGGGAGTACTACCCTGAAAATACGCGTAAAATCCTGATGCGCCGATCAGGTTCTCGGGGAGACCCCAGCTCATGGATACCACCTGGGCAAGGTCCTGAGACACCACAAGATCTACAGCCTCAAACAGGGCTGACCCAGAGTTGGATGCTACCACTGCTATCACATGGGCGTAAGGAGCCATCGCGTGAACTGCCTCCACATCGAGAGCCGTCTCGACATCCCAGGAGGTGAAAATTCCATAGATAGGGTGATATGGACCCACAGGCAGTATCGTGAGATTTATGGGGGGAAGACCATTCTGCATATCGAATGCCTTAAGGTCCTGAGTTAACTCGGGATCTCCATAGGCATCAATGACAGCTACAGTTACGTTCTTACCTCCTGGCATTGCTCCATAGGCCTGTGAGATCTCCCTTCCCGTATAATATGTCGCGGAGAACTGGAACCCATAGTAGCCTGAAGGTGAGGATAGCCTAAGTCCTCCATTGCTTATGTTTCCCAGGACTACCAGGTCTGGCTTTATCAAGGTGTAATTGGTGAGTCCCATTATGAGAGAGTTACTAAGAGCTCCGGGAATCACTGGCGACGTAGCTGGCCTGTAATAAAGGAGACCTCCAGTTTTATAGATCGAGAGAGAGGTACCGAAGACCCTTTCCACGTTAGATGCGTTAGAGACTGCCATTACAGAGAATGGACTGCTGTACACGACCTGGAAGCCGTGAGCTTCCAGATAGCTCATGATCTGTTTCTCCTTTTGAACGTTACCGAACATGGATATGATCCCTGACCTGTTTAAAGGATGTATCTGATGATTACCTATCTCCTGCACCAGTAGGTACAGGTAGTTCATGTTCTTTGGAGGTATGAAAATAGAAATGCAGACTTGAGCTGTTGAGGGTAACTGTCCTTGAAGGATACCCTGATACTGGGGTCCGTAATATGTAGCATATGATTTCGCTTGAATGGGAACTAATTGGGCAAGAACAATCACGAGCACCAACAATAACGCAAGTTTCATGCGTTAAATAAGTTAAGGACAATATATTAACTTTTTGAAAATATCAACTCAATTCTTGATTTAGGCCCAATAAAGGGTTAAAATCAAACAAGTTCTTCAAAAAAATTACAGTTGACTTAGAAGGCTCTGTAGGTAGGAGAGAAGTAGGGATTGACTGGCAACGTGAGCGTAATTGGTTTCCATCACCAGGTACTGTCCTGACACTGACTCTAATACCAAGGTATTATTGTTGATTGGATTTGGGTTCGCGATAAAGTATGGTGCTCCGTTAAGGTTACCTTGAGCTATCACCGAGTTCATTCCGGTGTATTCCTTAAGGTTTTCATAGAAAGTGAGAGATTCGTTGTATTGTGCCTGTGCCTGAGAGGGGGTATTGAATTGGGTTACCTGGACAGCCAAGACTGAGGAACTATTGGCGTAGATAGCCAAATAACCAGTGCTAACGTTAAGTTTCCATTGCTTGAACATCTGATACTTTGACTGAACGTTACTCATGTTGAAGTTTCCAAACTTGGTCTGGAATTTACCCAGGAATCCACTACCCGCTCCATTGGAAAGATTAAGGGAATCCAATGCCGTATAGTTAACGTAAGACCAGTAGGCCAACTTCATCCCGTTTACGCTTCCAAATATAGATGGTGGCTGTACAAGGGCGGATTGCGAGTTCTGAATGTCTTGGTACTGGTTCATGAACAGGTTGAGGGATGCTGAAGAGGGATCATTCACGCCTGTTACAATCACGCCCACTAGATGTTGTCCGTCATAGCCTAGTGCAATGCCATAACTGGAAATGTTACCGTATACGTACTCCAGGTTCCCGCTCTTATTAACGTTGAAGTTATACCCAGCAACTAGAATGAGAGCAAGTTTCCTGAAGTCCTGGGTGATGTTCGGCGAATTTACCTTAGACACGAAGGTTATGGCAGTAGAAGTACTATTGTGTACCAAGACTTCCGCGAAAGTAGTTCCTACCATCTGGGAGAAATTGCCAAGGTATTGGGAAGTTAAGGTATTCATAGGGGCTAATCCCGATAGATTATTCAGTTCCATCCACGCTCCCACAGTGTACCCAGAGATTCCTGTTGATGCCTGAGCCTGAACTGGGGAAAGTAGAATAGTGCTACTGGGTGCACTCGCTAGATTCACCTTAGCTTGCTGAACCGCTGAATGCTGTGATGTCATCTGCAGAAAACCTACTACTGCGACCGCTATTACAAGGATCGCTATTACTCCTGTCACTAAAGCTTTGTTCATGATAGAGATGTCCTTAGGGTTGTTTAAAAAGATTGTCAAAATAGGTTAGAATTTACGTCCTAGTAAACAGCCGAGTTGTTGTCTCAATTTCACTAAACAATATTCAATCTAAGCTTTGAATAATCATTCTATCCCTTTAATTTCTCAAAGTTCTCTCGTGATGGTCAGAGCCAAAAAGATTTATATCTGTAATCCGATATCGATATTTAGATAGGAAATGTTTCACCACGGATTTGGTCATAGGGGTCATAGGAGAGGACTGAGATTCGTGATCCTATTCTCCCTGAACGAGTCACCCAAGAACGGAATAGAGATAATGAAAGAAATTGAAAGCATGACGAAGGGATGGTGGAGACCCTCGCCCGGCTCCCTGTATCCCATGCTCGCAAAAATGTCCCAAGAGGGGTTCATAAGGAGGAGAGAGGACGGAAAATACGAGTTAACTGAAATAGGTAAGGAGGAAATAGAGATAATTAGACAGAGAATGGCCATGATGTCCAGTTTCAAGGAAAGCATGAGACATGAGGCCTCATCTCCCGAGGAAATTCTAGAGGAGATGGAATTTTATGTGGATTATCTGGAGGATCTAAAGAAGAACGACCCAACCAAGATCAGCAACCTGACAGATAGAATTAAAAGACTTAGCGAGAGATTAATGAAGGTGGTATCATGAAGGTAGCAATTCCTGTGACAAATGGAATGGTTGACGGACCTGGAGAGGGCCTCAAGGTAAGAATTTACGAGGTGGATAAGGAGGTCAAGCTGTTAGAGGAGTACGATAACCCTGCACTTACGGCAATGGCTGCTAGGGGGATATACATGCTTAGGTCTGCTCTGGATAAGGGAGTGACTGCCTTTATCGTCGCCGAGATTGGCCCACCAGGGGTTAGGTTTCTGGAGGGAAAAGCCAAGATATACCTGGCAGAGGGCAAAGTCGAGGGTGTCCTCAACAAATTAATCAAGGGAGAACTAAAGGAAACGCATGAGCCTACACATGGGGAACACCACAGTCACGGACATCACTAACTAGGTTACCTCCTCGCCGTCCGACCTTTTCACCCTGATTTTTCCATTGACCTGCTGCTTTTCATGATGATTGGCTTGGTCATGACTCCCCTGTTGATTTGCCTGTGAATTCCTCTCTGGATAGTCCTCTTCCTTTCCTGATTCGCTCATTTCTATTATTTCAGCAGCTAGGAATCCTAGGATAATGGTTCCCATAAAGAAGTAGACTATCACTGGTGACGAGGTCCTTATTGACTGAAGTAGTTCGTATGATGAGAACGCTATACCTCCCAATGAAAGCACTAACCAGCTTATTCTTTTGTTTATTTTAGAAAGTGAGATCTTGAAGAGAGAGAAATCTGAGGCCAAGTGAACAAATATGTTTGCCAGTAGTGAGACTAAACCAGTTATTGAAAAGGCAAGGAAGGCATTAAAACCCGTAATCAGAATTCCGCCTAGAACTATGATCACGAAACTTACCACAGTGACTATGACCGCATAAAGCGGACCTCTTCCCGTTTCAAGTCTTCCAAGTATCTCTGGTAAAAATCCTCCCCTAGACATAGCGAAAATGGTTCTAGAGGTTGCCATAATATACGTTAAAGTGGCTAGTATACCGTCGTTGGCAGCTGCGAACAGGACAAACGCGAGAGTCAATAGACCGAATCTGTCCTCAATAAGCTGAATTAAATTCAATTGATTAGCCACTAAATGGAAATAGATCACGTGATCCGTTATTCCATAAATGTCAAATGCGGCCAGTAGCCCGCCTAACAATATGACAGTTATTATAGCCCTTGGAACACTCTTTTCTGGATTCTTAACTTCCCCTGATAAGGGAGTTATGGAACCGTAACCTGTGGGAATAGAAGAGCCGAAAAGAATTGCCAAGGCAAGAGTGGACAGATTAATGTTGGACGGAATTGGGTTGTAAAGGTAGAAATGCGTGGAGGCCATAAATAGCACAGCTAGGGCAGCCATCATACCTATCTCTATCAGGCTTGCAACTATGGCGTACTTGGCTGTGGGTTTTATTCCCAAAATTGCAAATATGCTGGAAATAGTGAGGATTATTGCTGCAACCGCGATGGCAGGAACAGGGATTATTGTGGAAAGAATGTAGGAGGCGCCTAATACGTATGCCGAACCGTACATGGAGGAGTAGAGGAGATACAGCCAGCCTGTCTCAAAGCCAAGCCTCTTCGTTAGGGAATAATATGCGTAGGTGTAATACCCTCCAGTTTTAGTAAATTTCCTAGATAAGATATAAACTGACATTCCGTTAACTAGAACCAGGATAGTACCTAGTATAATGGCCAGTGACGCTCCCGTACCCGCGAGAAGGTACGCCTCTACACCGTAGGTTAACACACTGAGGAAAGGCGATTGTCCACCCAAGGAGATAAATATTAAGTCAAGGATTCCTATGACCCGTTTAGGCTCTTCATTTCGCTGCTCTTGAGATCCCTTTGACATTCAGGAAGAAAGATACTATCGTTTAGATTTTAAAATCTTCTTGTAATACACAAATAAAATTGGTGTAACGATACTATAACAGATTATCTCACAAATACTCCTACATTTTTAAGGAAAACCGTCTTTTGATGCCTTTTTAATTAGTGGAAACGAGTTTTCTTCTATGAAAATAATCAGCGTCGAAGACCTACCCATGGATGCTAAGGTGAAGGAGGTCCTGAAAAGAAGAGGGATAGTTACCTTAAATCCTGTGCAATCTGAGGCAGTGGAAAAGGGGCTACTGGAGGGAAGAAGATTACTTCTGACCTCTCCCACGGGCTCTGGAAAAACGCTCATAGCAGAGCTAGGAATGATATCTCATCTTCTCCGTGGAGGTAAGAGAGCAATTTACGTTACTCCCTTGAGAGCACTCACTTCTGAAAAATATGTTACCTTCAAGGATTGGGAGATCTTAGGTTACAAGGTAGGGATGACTTCCGGGGATTACGATACAGATGACGCGTTTCTGAGCAGGTATGACATTGTGGTCACGACTTATGAGAAGCTGGATTCCCTGTGGAGACATAACCCCTCTTGGTTGAAGGAATCGGACTACTTCATCCTTGACGAATTTCACTATCTAAATGATGGAAAGAGGGGTCCGGTGGTGGAAAGCGTGGCCGTGAGATCCAAGAGGAGGAACTTACTGGGGCTTAGCGCAACTGTAAGCAACGCCGACGCCATTGCGGAGTGGTTAAACGCCACACCCGTGAAAACTAACTGGAGACCTGTCCCCCTCAAGGAAGGTATACTTGTAAATGACAGAAAGATAGTCCTAACCTACACTGACGGGGTAAGCATACAGCTCAAGGGAAATGACGGTATCCTAGCATACACCAAGAAGATTGTGGAGGAGGGTGGTCAGGTTCTAGTATTCAGGAACTCTAGGAAGATGGCTGAGACAACTGCAAGGAAGATAGCGGAGCTGAATTTCCCCCTGAAGAAAAAGGAGGTTGAGGATATAGTCTCTAGGCTCAGAGAAGTTGAGGACGCTGGATCTGAGGAGAGGAACACCCTAGCTGAGCTAATGAGTAGGGGGGTTGCCTTCCATCACGCTGGTCTATCTAAGGGATTGAGAGACTTGATTGAGGAGGGGTTCAGGAGGAGAGTGATCAAGGTGATAACGGCAACTCCTACGCTGGCTGCTGGCGTAAACTTACCAGCAAGGGCAGTTGTGGTAGGGGATATTTACAGGTTCAACAGGAAGATCCTAGGTTTTCAAGAGGAAATCTCTGTGATGGAGTACAAGCAAATGAGTGGAAGGGCAGGAAGACCGGGTTATGATAGTGAAGGCGAGGCAGTCATAGTTGTGAGGAACAGGAAGGACTCCGAGAGGATAGCGAAGAAGTACATTCTTTCCCCACCTGAACCACTTGAATCCAGGCTAGGTAACGAGTCCGCGTTTTACTCCTTTCTGCTGGGGTTAGCGTCAGAGGACGGAGCAAACGAGGAGTTCGTAAGAACTATGGCTCAAGAGACCTTTCTAGATCACGAGCTCGTGAAGACATACCTTGAGACGGGGCTGAACTGGTTGAGAGAGAACGAGTTCCTCAGCGATGGCGTCAAACTGACCAAGTTCGGAAGAAGGGTTGCAGATCTTTACATCAATCCATTCACAGCGAAGTTAATCAAGGATACCCTATCCATGAGTGAGGCCGAAAACTGCGACATTCCATACCTTCACATGTTAGCATTAACGCCCGATGGACCCATAGCTAACGTGAGTAAACCTGAGGAGGATGATCTCTTGGAGTGGGCGCCTTGTCCTCCCTTCACGGATGTGCCAGATGACGAGGATGAAGCCTTTCAATATTTCTCCGCCCTTAAGATCGCGCTCATAGTTCACGACTGGATAGAGGAAGTGGATGAGGATGCGATTCTATCAAAGTACGGAATTGGGTCTGGTGACCTCAGGTCCATAGTCGAAACCATGGAGTGGCTAACCTACTCGGGATATCAAGTGAGCAAGGCCCTAGAGTGGGAGTCGCATGCTGATATCATGTTCCTGCTCAACAGGAGAGTATCAGACGGCGTTAAGGAGGATCTGCTAGACCTAGTGAGAGTTCCTGGAATTGGAAGGAAGAGGGGAAGGTTACTGTATCAGAACGGCTTAACTAAGCCGGAGGACCTAGTCATGAACCCGGAGAAAGTTAAGGCACTCATAGGAGAGAAGGTAGGTGAGAAGGTTGTCAAGGACGCTGCAAGAGTTATTGGAGGAGTTCTTTAGGGCTAAGGACGGAGAGGAACTTGTGTTTGAGGGAGATCAGGATACCCTGAAAAAGCTGGAGCTGGTGTTAAGGGTCTTAGCCCAAGAAACTAGAATTGAGGGAAATAGGCTCTTGGTAAAGAAAAGAAGGCCTTAGAGGGGTATATTTCCATGCTTCTTGGGGTACCTGAACTCCCTCTTGTTCTTTAACATCTTCAAGGCTGACGCTATTACCTTCCTCGTATCCTTGGGCTCTATTACGTCGTCAATCAATCCCTTCTCAGCTGCCCAATAGGGGTTGGCGAACAACTTCTTGTACTCAGCTATTCTCTCCTTGATGAGATCGTCAGGAGACTTGCTGTTCTGAATTTCTCTCCTGTACAGGATCCTCACGGCCCCCTCAGGCCCAGTCACCGCTATCTCTGCAGAGGGCCAAGCATATATGAGATCCGCTCCAAGGCTCTTTATGCTCATGGCGATGTGAGCGCCACCGTAGGACCTTCTAACCACCACAGTGACCTTGGGAACTGTTGCCTCAGCAAAGGCGTACAACATCTTTGCTCCGTGCCTAATGATGCCCTTATATTCCTGGTCTGTTCCCGGCATGTAACCAGGAGTGTCCACCAAGCTAATCAAGGGAATATTAAAAGCGTCACAGAACCTTATGAACCTGGCCGCCTTGTCTGAGGCGTCTATATCTATGGCTGCCCCCAGATGGGCGGAGTTATTTGCTACTATACCTACCACGTTCCCGGCTACCCTTCCAAATCCAACCACCATGTTCTGAGCCCAATGCTTCTGCACCTCCATGAACTCGCCGTTGTCCACAGTCCTGTATATTACCTCTCTCATATCAAAGGGCTTGACGGTGTCAGTTGGAACAACGCTCTCCACGTCCTTCATTTCCCTGTCCGCAGGGTCTCCCGTGTCCATGAAGGGTGGCTCCTCCATGTTGTTAGAGGGTAGGTAAGAGAGCAACCTCTTGGTTATGTTAATGGAATCTTGTTCGTTCTCCGCAATGAAGTGAACCACGCCTGATTTAGTTGCGTGAATTACGGCTCCACCTAGGTCTTGGAATGAAACGTCCTCACCCAACACCACCTTTGTGATCTCTGGACCGGTCACAAACATGTAGTAGGCGTCGCCCTTTATCATGATTATGAAGTCAGTGAGGGCTGGTGAGTAAACTGCACCTCCCGCAGCTGGACCAGCCATTATGGTTATCTGGGGAACTACGCCAGATGCCATCACGTTGGCCTTAAAGACCGTACCGTAACCCTCTAGTGCGACTGCGCCCTCTTGTATTCTGGCTCCTCCAGAATCATTTATCCCAACTACAGGTGCTCCAACCTTTAATGCGAGCTCATAAACCTTAGCTATTTTAGACGCGTGAGTCTCCCCTAGCGTGCCTCCTATAGACGTGAAGTCCTGGGCAAATGCAAATACAGTCCTTCCCTCGACCTGTCCCCATCCAGTTACTACGCCGTCTCCGTAGACCTTGCTTTTATCCAATCCAAACTCAGTAGCCTTTGTCGTGGCAAAGGTCATGACCTCGTTAAAGGTCCCCTCATCGAATAGGAGATTTAACCTCTCCCTCGCTGTCAGCTTGCCCTTAGCATGTTGAGCCTGTACTCTCTCCTCTCCTCCACCCATGTAAGCCTTGGCCTTTAGGGCTCTCAATTCCTCAACTAGTTTTGACATATCCGGTTTTTCAAAAGTTGCAGTCATGTCTAATCAAGACCTATTGTAAGTTCTCTCTTAAAATTTTTATCATTTAAACTTTAGTTAATATTGACATACTGATATTTTATAATTATAACGGACTTTTTACTACACCCTCAGAGTTCGCGTATGGGCCCTCACAGATCGGATCCCGGATTCCTCATCACTGGTGAGAACAAGATGTAAAGTAGCGTTAAAAGTGTGAGCCTTGGCATGAAGGGTTAGGCAGCGTATATCCCTTCCTCAGCCACGTATTTCTGTCTAGCTAGATCCATGAGCTTCCTAGTGAAGAAGAGGGAGTATATAACCACAACAATGGCGAAAAGGATTGAAAGCCAACCCACTAGAGCAAGTTTGCCCTGACTATCTGCTAGTGCCAGCTCCCTCATTAGTCCCTGATGTACCTCGAGGGTTCTCCCGTCATATATATCTGGCCAGTACTCTCCTATGGCCAGGCCTCCCCATGCACTGTTCACCGTACTCGTTAACCCTGCCACTATGTATGGCATGGCTGAGGGGATTACCACCCTTCTCAACCTTTGCCAAAAGGTTAAGTTCAAGTTATCCATCACTTCCCAGTACTCCTTGGGCATGTTCTTTATCCCCATCCAGTAACTATAAAAGACGTAATAGAAGGTGGAGATGAAGCCCAGCAGGAGGACGTAAAACTCGCTGGTGAAACCGCCTAAAACCGGTCTCAGGATTGGGTATGTTGCCCCGTATAGAAGAGGGAAATATGCTGGTGCCGGGAAGGAGGCCACGGTCTGAATCATTGGGATGACCACTCTCTCGGTTCTCTCGTGGACAGAGAGCCAGTATCCCACAAAGATGGCGATCAACAAGGAAACGACAGATATTACCCCGACTCTCATGTAATCTATTCCTATTAGGACTAGGTCGTACGGAGTTGAAGAAATTAAGAAGCTCCAGGTTTGAGGAGATACGCTTCGTATCACTGTGAACACGGAGTATGATATTCCTAGGAGGAAGAGAGCCGCAATCACTATCCCGATCTTTCCCCATTGGCGTACTTTCTCCTCCTCTTCATCTACATCTACAGGAACTGTTTTGCTCCTTGTTACATATCTAGCTAATTTGCTTACAGGGGCTATGGCATTGCTTACCTTCGCAGAATATCTAATCCTAAACCTCCCTCTCCTCAAGGCCTTGTTGGAGGATTCCGTATCAAGGCCATATCTTTGAACCGAGAAGGAGGCAAATTCCCTAAGGCCAAAGGTAATGAAAACTACAACCACCGCTAGAATTCCCAGGGCGTAAAGGGCCTGGTTGTAGAGTCCAAGCGTGGTTAGCCTAGAGATCAGGGACCCAATACCGAATACTGCGTAATTACTATTGCCTACACTGAAGACCTCACTCACGGTTATGTAGAACATTGCGTCCGCAAAACTGGGGATCAGGTTAGCTGCAATCCTAGGAATCGAGAAGGGGATGTATAGTTTGGACATCTTGCCAAGAAACCCAAGCCTTAAGTTCTCAGCTACCTCGTTCAGGTTCTCAGGAACGGTCTTGAAGGCTTGATAAATTCCCATCCATATGTTCCAGACTACGGCAGTGAATACGAGGAATATTACAGCTAGTTGAGTACCGAGAAACCCTCCTATATCCGAGACAAAGAAGATGAGTACAACGGGGAAGAAGGAGATAACGGGGACTGACTCCAGGACCTCTGACAGGGAAATATACACGTTCTCGAAGGCCCTATTCTTTAAGGCCAGATAACCTAGGAGCCATCCAGTTACAATGGAGAGAATGATCGTGATAAATACTCTCCCCACCGTAACTCCAACGGCGAGTAATGCTAGAAGCGGAAAAATCAACTCTCCTTCACCCTTTTCTTAACGGGGGTGAGAAGTTTATACAACGTGTCCAGATATTCCTGGAATCTCGGATCCTTAGGGTTTCTAGGCCTCTCCAGGTCTATGATCACCTCTCCCACGACTGTAGCTGGGCTTCCATTCAATACGTAAACCTTGTCTGATAGCTCCACAACCTCATTCATGTTGTGGGAAACCATGACAGCGGTCTTGAGAGAGGTGTCCTCACTGAATATGGTGGAGTAAATCTCCTGCCTCAGACCTTCGGCAGTCAATTCGTCCAAATGAGCAAAGGGCTCATCCATGAGAAGAACATAGGGATCGGCTGCCAGGGCCCTAGCTATGGCTACCCTCTGCCTCATTCCTCCACTCATCTGCTTAGGGTAAAAGTCCTCAAATCCCTGAAGCCCAACGAGCTCAAGCATCTTTCTGGCTATCTTCTCTTCCTCCTCCTTCGGAAGTTTCCTGTACTTCAGACCAAGCTTAACGTTTTCCAAAGCGGTTAACCAGGGGAAGGTTGCTATGGACTGGTGAATGAGGGCTATCCTGGGGGTAGGATGTAGAACCTTCTTTCCCATTAGCCTTACTTCCCCTTCGGAGGGTCTTATGAACCCACCTAGTATCCTAAGCAGAGTCGATTTTCCCACTCCAGACGGTCCAACTATGGCGGTAAGTTGATTCTCCTCCGTCCTAATAGAGACGTTCTCAAAGACCCTGTAATTGTTGGGATACTGAAATGCTAAATTGATTCCCTCTAGGATTGTTCCATCTGACCATCCCCGATCAACGTTAAATTCAATTCTTAAAAGCTTATTCTATCATAAAGTAATATTTTGTGCTCGAGAGTTTGACTTATCCCGTGGTGTCACGTTCCAGATCTCGTATTATGTACTTATCCCCTCTCTTCCTTAGAACTCGCAACCTCACCATCTCTCTCAGAACATCCTCTCCAAACTTGGAGGATACCTCCCTGAGACTAAATTCCCTTTGCCGAAATTCCTGTATTGCCCTCCTAACATCAAAGGTTAGGGGGTCTTGGGAGTAGACGCTCCTGCATAGCACCTCGATCTGAACATTGGACCTTCTCAGTTCGTCCCTGAGCTCCCTGTAACCTACCTTCATGCACAGTTCCCTCAGATCCTTGACGTCCAGGGAGATCAAGCTCATCACGGCATCTCTAGGTAAACCTGATCTAGCCAGTTTCACGCCCTCCGAGGGCACTCCGTACTTGAGGCTGTCGTGAATTTCCAGAGCCTTGCGATACCTGTCATCCCCTAGAGCCCTCAAAACACGAAACAGGGCAAAGGAAATCCATTTGGCATTGGAGATCACCTCCATGAGATCCTTCGACGTCAGTTTCTCGCAAATTCCATCTAGACTATTTCCATTCATCCATCTGTTGAGAAGCTCCCTTCCCTCTTTGCATCCCCTCAAGGCCTGTGCAACCGCAGGGGAACCTGCTATCACGGACACTAGGTCGGCGTCCTTGTTATCTATGGGAAAGCCTGACAGGGCCTTTACATCAATGTAGCTCACTGCTACTGCCCTTCCCAAAGGCGTTACTGTAACTCCTCGGTCCGTCATGACCAGCTTCATATCCCTTAGTCTCGAGATCGAGGACTCGACGAGAGTGTACCCTACCCCCCTGAAGTTGAAGGTAGAGTTTATTGATCTTCCAAGTTCATCCATTTCAACGCCGTCATTCCAGGACACAAAGGCCAAGGAAAGAGTGTCCAGATCCGGTTTCACTCCCTCACCCCTAGTACTCCCACGGTAGTACCTCTCCTCTAGTTGGGTCGCAAACTTATCGGAGTTGGCTATGATGATAACCATTCCCTCCTTGTCATACCTGGGCCTCCCTGCCCTTCCAGCCATCTGCCTGAACTCGGATGGGGAAATGTCTTTCCAGCCCTTGAATTCTCCCCTCTCATCAACGTTTGGCAACTTTAGCTCGTAAAAGACGACGGCATAAACTGGGAGATTGACCCCCTGACCCAGAGCGGTGGTGGATACCACGACGTTGAGGTTTCCCTCCAATAACATGTCGAGAACCTTCTTTCTGTCCTCGTGAGGCATTCCGCTATGGTAGTGATGAGCCCTGAAGTCCCTCCTCTGAAGCTCCTGTGCCAGGGTTTCTGCAGACCTCCTGCTCTTCACGAAGACCAGAGCATTCTTTCCCATGGAGACTATCCTCTGGAGAACTAACACCAACAACTCAAATCTGGGACGAGTGAGCCTGGACGGTTTCAGGTTCTCCTGCCAATTACCGCACTTGAGAACGTAGGGATAGGCCACGCACTCGTGGAGGGGAACTACCCTCTTCTCGTGCGAAATTAGCTTTGCATTTAACCAAGTCACGTATCTCTCAGGGTCGCTAAGGGTCGCGCTCAGGGCAATCACGGGGACTCTCCTGGACTTGGCCCAGAGGACAAGGTTCTCAAGTGCCAGCCCCCTGTCGGTCTCGACGTTATGAACCTCATCTATGACGATTCTCGAGACGTCGTTGAGCCAGGTGTAGTTATGGCGTATTGCACTGTCAAACTTTTCATAGGTAGCGAGGAGGACGTCTCCCTTCATCTTTCTTAGGTCGTCCTCATAAACGTCCGAGTCAGCCATCACGGCGTTGGTTCTGTCCCTAACTGAGAGATATACCTCCCTGGACAAGGCCTTCAAGGGAGAGACGTAAACAGATATTCCCTCGTCTTCGACTAGAACCCTCTTGGCAATGTGAGTCTTCCCACTACCGGTGGGCGCGGAAATCAGGTAATTGATATCCCTGTTGCTCTCGTACTCCCTGAAGAACCTCTCGGCCAGTGGAAAGTCCATTCACAGGAGTTGAACCAGACTAAAAATAACGTTTTCCTTAACTATTACCTCTCCTAGTTTCTCTTAACGTAGTCCCAACACTTCACCTGCGCGTCTTCTACCTGGACCATGGGAGGCTTCTGTAATCTGCATAGCCTCTGCAATTCCTTTTTCCTTCTCATTACCTCACAGTAATCGTGGAATCTGCACCCGCTGAGGCTCCCTCGTCCAACTTCACTCACCCCAACCTTTTCGCCCCTTTTACCAAGGCGTATTGCGGAGTTTGCTAGGACCATTGAGTAGGGATGAATTAGACGAGCCCCCGTCTCAACTACTTCATCCTCATACATCACTGTGACGGAGGTGCAAGGTGATATCAGGTCCACCGAACTTACGAAGAACAATGAGTCTAGTCTTCTGGACCTGATGATCTTGGCTAGGAGCCTCTCCACCTTGAGCCTCCCTTGCTCCTCAACTTCCTGGAAGAAGTCCTCAACTATTACGAATCTTGTCTTCTCCATGAAGAGAGGAGCAAGGTAAACCTTAACCAGGTTCAGGTCGCTCAGGTTATCCAGAAAATCGTCCGAAATTCCTAGGAGGAACATGATCTCCTGTGCTCTCTTGCTCGTCTTCAGCCATGCAGAAAGTAGATCCTTTACCCTTACCCTTCCCCTTTCGAGGTGACTGGGGATGAGATAGGTGGATCTCAATCCGTCCTTCTTTGACATGTACTCGCCGGTGAACGGGTCGATGTACTGGGCTTCAATGTCGCCCCTTTTCAGGACTTGGGAGAATCCTCTCTTGTAATCGTCCCATTCTCCCAGAATACAGGTAATATCTCTTATCACGGGTATTGGGCCATCCTTCAGGACTATCATTATGCCACCTCGATGTCGTGAAGGTCATATCCCACAGGCATAGGCAATGCACCTTACCCTATGATTCCCCATGGAGACCCAGTTCACGTTTTCGAAGCACTTGGGAGTGGAGTGCTTACATATTCCCGAGTAGACGCAACCCTTCCCCTCTACTTTCTCCTCCTGGATCTCCCCGTTAATTAGATCTATAGTGTAAGGATGTAAGGGAGACTGAAGGACGTCTTGACCCTCCTCAACGGTCTCGCCACGGTACAGCACAAGGACATAGTCGGCCAACCTGGAGAGAATCCCAGGATTATTTTCGAGAAACATGAAAGAGCTCCTGACCGAACCCATGAGATCTATTATTGAGTTCATGACCGAGGCACGTCCTATATCTCCCAATCCAAACTCTAGGTCATCGAAAATTACGTATTCTGGTTCCAGAAACACGGCGAGCGCTATGGCTACCTTCTTCAGTTGAAGTGGGGTTAGTTGATATGGTAATCTCTCCATTACGTCAGCGCTGAGCCCCAGAAGCTTCAGATACTCAAGCCCTACTTCGACGCCGTACTCCGCATTTCCGATTTCATGTGAGACCACAATCTCAGCGAAGTGGGATCCGATCGTGTATAGCGGATTAAACATTGTTGAAGGATCATAAAATACTGCAGATATCTTCTCCCATCTAACCTTATGTAGAAGGTCCCTGGACTTTACCAAGTCTACGCCATCAAGGAGAATAGAACCAGATACGTTGTTCAGAAGTCCCAAGGTTGCAGGAATTATTGCCTCTTTTCCGCTATCCTTTTCGCCCAGAATTCCCACGGACTTCTTGTCCAATCTTACGCTAAAACAGTTAAGTGACCCCTTCACTGTGACACAGTTATACTCGAGCACCTATCTCACCACCGTATCGGAGACCAGGAAGATTAAGACGAGAAGAATTGCCCTGAAACCAGCTGGGGGCAGAAACAGCCACCAGAAGTCAAATAGACGAGAGCTATTAAGAAGGGTCGTCAGGGTCGGGAAGTTGGGATCTCCTACCCCAGCTATTACGCCTAGCGCCGTGTAAACTGCTATCCCGTCAACCACGGAGGGCAAGAAGAAGCGCTTGGATAAGGCTTTAGCTATTTCCGAGGAACTTCTTACCCTTTGGGTGAGAGATATCTCGGGGATCCTGGACAGTGGATTCCCCTTACATACTGCCTCCGAAACCTGTCTTGAGATCACAGACCATCCAGTTAAACCCACAACTAGGGCAGTGAGGAAGAAGTTGGCCTTAACGAAGGTGACCTCTGGCGTCGCAAATAGGATGATAATGGCCATGAGGATAGGGACCCTCGGAAGTGAGGTTATGCCGTCAGAAATCCTCATCATTATGGACCTCACAGTACCGCAAGAACTCCCAGCTAACATACCGTATGAAACACCTAGGCCTACCTCTATGAGTGAGACCATTATCCCGAAAAGGAGGGTGTCCACAACTGCCCTAGCGTTTACGTTAATCATGTTGGCACCATTCACGTAGGTTCCCAAGGGATACTCATGAGAGGGAGGGAGAAGTGGCGAACCTCCAGGTAGCTGAAGGAAGGTGAAGAGCAGAGCCCACCCAAAATAGGCGAGAAACGCAATCAAGGCCCATTTCATCTTCTCACCCTTGGATCAACGTAACCGTAGAAGATGTCTCCCACAAGCCCTGAGAGGAGGACAATCGTGGAGTAGAATATCAGGACCCCCTCAACCACCTTAAAGTCTCCATAAACTGCCCCCTCCCTCAGAAGGAATCCCAAGCCTGGCCAATAAAATATTGACTCCACCAGGAACTCCGCGACCAACATATCTACGAAGGCTGCTGAAATAGTGGACAGCGCCACTACGGAAGCGCTTCCCAACATGTGTCTGTAGACTAATACTGCCCTTGAAAGCCCCTTAGCCTTGAAAGCGTCATTAACTCCATAGGGTAGAATTAGCCTGTTGGCGTAGGTTCCAATGAAGGGAAAGAAGAGCGCGACTACTGGGAAAACTATGTTGACGCCGCTCTCGACTTTTAGGTGAAAGGCGTAAATTAGAGACAACGCAATAACCCAGGAAGCCAATGCATTCCCTATGTATTTCCACCTCCTCACAATCTTGGTTAGCAGACCTTCCTGCGCAACGCTCCTCACAGCCATGAAGGAGCCAAGGTAAATGGACAGCGAGAAGGATATCCCGGACAGTAGGCTGGTGTAGGGTAGTGCAGACATCAGCAGAGAGTCCACGTCAAGACCGTAATGCTGGCTCAATCCAAAATTAAAGGTTAAAAGTTCAAGGATAACCCTGAATAGGTTCTCCCCATGAAGCATCTCTAGAATAGCCGTAATGACTGAAATGATAAGGATTGAAACAAGGAATGACAGAAACCTCTTTATCACGTACCCGGAGAGCGATCCAGTCCCCCTGGAACTGGCTAAATCTCCTATGGCCCTTTCCTGAACCAGGAGAACTGTCCCCCTGAATCCCATTGCAGAACCCACAAATACCAGGAGAATTCCTGGCAAAGATAGGGGGGCCAGTTCCTCAACGTAACCGTGAATTACGTAAACATAAAACGAGGTAGAGTTGAGGGACACATTTTCCACTTGCCTTAGAATCAACGTCTTACTCCCATTCAGTATCACAGTAGCTACGGGAGGCCCCTTATTCATTACAGACCAGTATTGGCTCTGCCAGTCACTTGGTGGCACTGCACAGTTACCCTGTCCATAGGACACCAGAGAGATGTACTGACTTTCTGTGGCCAAGAAGGAGAGATATATCCCAGCTACGATTAATATCAATGATATTATTACTAGTGCTCTCGCTCTCATTTTGGAATGGTAGGCCAATCAACTTAAAAGACTTTCTCTTTATTTAAAATTTTCTAAAAAAAAAAACTACTTTTTGATTTGACTGATATGTAGAGTTGGTTGAGAACTTGAGAGGGATAGACTTCATCTTATTGCAAGAATTGGAAATAATATGGCAAAGTTTAAACGTCGCGATAACTATTTTGTTCCATGGGACTTTCAGTACTTTTCAACGTCAGCCATAGCAAGAGCTTTACCCAGGAAATTAGAGCAATGTTCAGAATTGTCCTTGTTCCTGAATCGAAATTTGAAGCTAAGAACCTCCACTATGTGATCCTGATTGATAGGAGTTACTCCATGAAGGGTGAGAAGCTGGAGATGGCCAAGGAGGGAGCTAGGTTACTTGTTGATAACCTGCCCAAGGATAGTCGTTTCTCCTTACTGGCCTTCAACGAAAAGGTGTCGATAATCAAGGAGCATGAACATCCTTCAGAGATGGGGAAGGAACTTGAGAGCCTTAAAGTTGGAAGCGGTACCGCAATGTATAAGGCATTACAGGAGGCATTTAACCTAGCTAGAAAGTACGGCGAACCAACATACGTTATATTGCTCACTGATGGGGTTCCCTCAGACATGGGATGTATGCCTGGGCTATCTAGGAAATTTGACCTAAACAGATGTCTTCCCGTATATCAGGGATTGTCAGTACCTGAGAACGTACAGATCATATCCTTTGGAATTGGAGATGACTACAGCGAAGAAATACTCACTGAGGTTTCAGAAAAGGGAAGAGGCTTCTTTTATCATGTTACTGACCCTGCTCAAATCCCTGAGAAGATGCCCAAGCTGGTAAAATCTGAGGTTGCTGCTAGTGACGTAACGGTGGATCTAGTGTCCGAGTCCCCTGTGAAATTACTGAACTATGATTCCCTGCCTGTAAGGATAAACGCTGTTGAAGGCGTGGTAAAAATTTTTGGAGAAACGGTAATTCCCAAGGAGTATACGGGAAAGTTTATGACGCTTAAGGTGAAGTACAGGGATGAGAAGGGGATTCGGGATAGGACACAGGAGTTCTTCCTGACCCGCGCACAGAACCAGCAGGACTTCATCTCAGCGATCGACAGAGACGTCATCATGGAGTATGAATATCTGCAAACGCTTCAGAACTACTCCAGGGATCTAGAGGCTAGAAACCTGGTTGAGGCCACGAAGAAGTTGGATAGGCTAAGGGAGATAGCGGAGCAGACCAGGAGACAGGACCTTCAGGAGGTGGCGGAGGAACTCACGAGAAAAATGACAAGCGGAGAGGGTAACCCGAAGGAAATTGCGAGCGAGGTTACAAGGAAGATGAGGGGTGCGGAGTAGAGCTATTTATACTGCGAGGAGAGTTCTCTATTATGATAGAGTTTGAGGTTACGAAGGGGTTTCCACCAGGCCTTCGTGAGAGGGTTTGGGAGATAGTCAAGGACGTTAACTCGATGCCCAACTACTGGAAGGGCATAAGGGAGCTTCACGTAAACAGGGTGTCAGAGAACGTGTTTGAGGGCGAGGTTAGGTTTGCGTTTCCTTCCACATCTAGGGTGAGGATAGAGGTTCTCGATCACGCAGTGGTTCTCCATTTTCTGAGCGGTATCCTCAAGGGAACAAACAGGATTGAGGTTAGGGACTCAGCCATAATCTCGACGTGGAAAGTCGAGATGCCCCTTTACATGAAACCCTTTGAGGGAAGGAACAAGGATCACTTCTCCCAGGGGACCGAGCACGCACTTGAGAGGATAATCGAGGCCGTGAAGTTACCCTCGGTCTCGTAATAATAAGGCTTGAGTAACGGAGAGATGGCTAATCCCTACTTGGGGACAAGTTACCCCGGCTATTCCAGTAGGTTTACCTCGACACCCTGCCTTGATAGGAAAGCCTTGGCCCTGAGAAACTCCCTGTCAGCTGTCACAAGTTCACTTGCCCCCAGAAGAACGGCATAGCTAACGTGGAGAAGATCAAGCGTCCTCAATTTCACCTCCTCCGCTATCCTCAACGCGAAATGAACCACCTCCGTCGTCTCCCCCATGGGCGAGGACCTAATCTTAGGGAGACTCCTCACTGATATGTTGAACCTATTAATGATGCTCACGGCGTTGGGCAAAGGGTCTGTCATATTCCTAGAAAGGTAGCTAACTAGTTCCACGAAACCCAACTCTGACGTGATTCCGCCCTTCTCTAACTCCATTATGGCCCTTTCTCTTCTAGGATCGTTAAGGATGGACAGAAGAATAACGCTAGTGTCGAAATATTTCAATACCTATCCCTTTCGCTCAGGAAGTCCTCTAATGGCTTGTCCAGGAGGGGAACGCCCACCTTCTTAGACCTATCTAGGACCCGCCTCCACTCCTCAGCCTCCTTGAGCCCCTCAGAGATGATGAAGCTCAGCGCCTCATTCCTCGAGCTAAACAACCCTAGGGATACAAGTTCGTCTATCTCCCTGATTACCTCCCTCTTCAGCCTCACAGAGACTACTTCACTCATAGTATACTAGACGTAGTACACGATTAAAACCCTTTCGTACATGGCCTCTCCAAACTTGGCTCGTAAAAGAGTATCTCCAACTTGTTAGGCTCACGTTTATATTTTCGGAATGTCAATCTATTTGTGGTACTTATGGACGTTCTCATCTTCTCATCCAGCCGTGAGGCCGAAATGGAGGAGCCAGTATTCTGTGACAGGGACACAGTGAAGGTCGACGAGAGCAAGTGCAAGGGGAAATCCCTGGGCGTGGCACCGACAGTTTCCAGGATGTTGAAGATGCTTGGATATAAGGTCGTTATAGTGGATCCCTTTGCCGAGGATGGAGACTATGAGGCCGACCAAGTGATTAGGGGTAACACTTTTCAGATTCCCGACGAACTAGTGAAGGACAAATACGTTCTGGTCGCGACAAAACATGTTTACGACACGTGGGCTTTGATGAAGGCAATCCTTGGTGGTGCCAAGGAAGTTGCAGCAGTCATGAGCGTAAGGAGAGCAAAAGTAATCCTAAAGAGGTTACTGCAGGCTGGGATTCCAAAGGAAAAACTGCTCTCCCTTAGGATACCTGCGGGACTAGATCTAAATGGGGATCAGGAGAACGAGATTGCGCTAAGTATAGTTGCGGAAATAGTTGCAGTCTCAAGGGGAGGGACAGGGATACCACTTAGGGATAAAAAGGGACTTGCCAAAGTAGTGGAGGAACTTTGATAACTTACGAACCCATAGGTTTTATTGAAGTAGAGGGTGAACCGTCCAGGCAGAAGGAGTCCTTTGTGGTTGTAAGACCAGATCTAGCGGAAGGTTTGTTGGGACTAAATGAGTTTTCTCATGGGATAGTTATTTATCACCTTCATCTTGCCAGTTTTAACGGTCCAATTAAGGTTAGGTCAGGTGAGAGGGTGGGCATATTTGCCACTAGAAGCCCCAATAGGCCCAATCCCATAGGTATATCGGTAGTAGAGATTCTAGAGGTTGAGAGAAACAGGGTTAAGGTTAGAGGATTGAATGCATTCAACGGAACTCCAGTCCTAGATATCAAGCCGTACGACAAGTGGGACTCTGTGGCTAATCCGAGGGTGCCTAGGTGGCACCAGGTCCAACATTAGAAGAGTAACCTGGCAGTCAACCTCACAAATGGTGCTAGGGCTCCGTGATCCTCATCTAGGTAAACGAACCTTGTATCTGACGTTATTGCATCCAACGTACTAAGTTCTGAAAGGGGAATAGCGATCTCCCTGACCAGTACTTCCCCACCCCCTAACTGAACCACCTTCCTAGGCTTTATCCTCACACTTTTTTTCACAATTTCTGACCTAGTTGCCCCAAGTACCACAAAGGCATTCCTCGACTCTTCCATTAGTTCCCTGAACTTCCAGTCACCAGGTTTGAGGACAGCATTGAAGAAATCGGGTTGCGGATACATCCCTCTACCGTTACCGGGAGAACCCGTGTAAAGGGTCCCCAGGTAATTTAGTATCTCTCC
The DNA here is from genome assembly GCF_000016605.1 of Metallosphaera sedula DSM 5348. Lineage (NCBI taxonomy): Archaea > Thermoproteati > Thermoproteota > Thermoprotei > Sulfolobales > Sulfolobaceae > Metallosphaera > Metallosphaera sedula. Next base: position 1,363,111 of record NC_009440.1, read on the forward strand.
ATTTCCAATGAGTTCCTTCCTTTCCGTCTTCACTCCCTCATCGTCAAAAGTATAATATACGTGTGAATAGGGGATGAGAGGATCATCGTAAACCGTTATGTCAGGAAGGCCTCTCTCATCCTTGTTTAGAAGGGGTGAATTTGCCCTCAACATGGACATGAGGGCCTGCAAGAGGTGAGAAGTAGCTTCAGGGTCTAGGATCATTCTTCCCTTCTCCACGAAGGTTGGAGTTGGCTTAAATCCTGTCTCCTCCTTAAGAAACTCTAAGACGCTAGGGATATCCATTGGGTCTCCCGTGAAGGCGAACTCTCTATCCTCTGACTTGACAAAGTTCACGATCTTCTCCTCTAGACAGGAGTAATCATCCCACATGATCTCCCTCCTCACTTTCCTGATCTCTATCCGATCGCCCGACTGAATTCTCTCGAGAATTTCCCTTGCCCTCTCCCACTTAGCGAGAGAGGGGTGAGTGAAGGAACTGCAAAGAGGCTCAGGTTTTTGATCTTTCCCTGAACTGCTCCATCCAGAGTCCGTCAAATATCTGGTAACACTCCACTCGATACTCTTGGTATATATCAACGAGTTGCTCCCCTTCCTCTCCTTTATTATGGACTCCTGACGGACGCTTATCTTCATGGGTCATATTTAGACGGCTCAATTGAAAAAGGTTCCCTACGCTTGAGGAATTGATGATGTTGAAGAATGTACTATCCCTTAATGTTTAAACCTAGGAAATCCTGTTATACTTATGATAGTAGTTGGAGTTGACGGTGGAGGAACCAAGACAAAGGCAATAGCCGTAGAGTGTACCAACGGGATAGGAAAAATAATTTCGGAACATGAGACTGGTGGATCGAATTTTCACAATGTGGGAATAAAGAAGGCAGCTCAGAGGATAAGGGAGGCAGTTATGGAGAGCACAAGGGGAGTCATCCCTGACCTGTTGGTGATGGGTCTAGCTGGTTTGGACTCGAGGTATGATTACGAAGTTCTCTGGGAAAACCTTCACGAACTGGGTAAACAGGTAATCATGGATAATGACTCCTTCTTTCTTCTGTACAGCGAAACTAGGGGAGGAAAGGGAGTCATAGTGATCTCGGGGACGGGTAGCGTAATCCTAGGTTTAGACGGGAGCAGGAAAGTTAGGGCAGAGGGAGCAGGATGGTTCCTCTCTGACACGGGTTCCGCATACTGGATTGGAAGGGAGGCACTAAGATATCTCACGAAGGTTCTTCAAGGAGTAGAGAAGGAGACAGAGATGACGAAAGTCCTCATGAAATCGCTCAGGATAAGGGATATTGACGACCTAATATACTGGGTCTATCATAAAGGCCATAAAGTGGAAAGGGTGGCCTCTGTGTCCAAGATAGTAGACAAGGCATCAAGGAAGCGAGATGATGTGGCCACCTCGATTCTGAGTAGGGCAGCAAATGAATTGGGCGAGATAGCATCACGTGTTGCCAGAGAAGTTAGGTCCGACTCCGTTTATGTTGTGGGAGGAATGTTTAGGTCTAGGACCTACTCGAGGGAGTTCGAGAAGGTCATGTCGAAGTGGAAAATTAAGGTGCTAAGAATAGACAAGGATCCCACAATGGGTCCTCTTATGTATGCCCTCGACAAAATCAACTGTAAGTTGTCTGTGAGTTGAAGTCTCTCAAGAAAGTTTAAGTCCTATAAAGCTAGAGTTTTTAGATGAGCCTTCCGCCCTGATATTTTCCTTGATACACCTTTTCCGTGGGTGAGTCAAGCCTCGAGAATATGAGATGGATGACTCCCATTCCCTTCTTCAGTTTTCCTCCCCTCAAGGTACTTATGGAGATGATAATCTTTCCATGATAACCTGCATCTATCACTGTCGGAGGTGCGATAAATCCATTCCTAGCTAGTGTACTCCTCAAGGTCATAATGGCAATGGTATCTGCAGGCATATTTACCTCTTCACAGCTCTCAAACAGGTAAGTATTTCCAGGTTCTAGGCTAGCATAATCTGAAAAACTTAGCTCTTCCAGTTCAGATTTGACTTCAGGTAACTGAGAGTCCCCCTTAACCCTCCAGTACTTTTCACCACAGATTCTGAGATCGTATCCATTTTCCTTAACGTTTTCCCTAGAATAGTTTAATATCATGCTTCCCAGGGACTTGACAATTGATTGATGAGCGTAAATCATAGAGTTCTCATTGTTATCTAGAATTTTTAAGGAATCCCGCTTACTCCCCGTTTGAATTAATCTTCCTTATTCTTGCCTTCAGCATCTCCACGCTAAACCTCAAGTTATCCACTGCCTTTCCTAGATCTCCCAAGTCTGTGAGAAAGGGAATTGCCTTAAGGAAGAGGCTTTCAATCCCCTCCATCAAGTCCAGAGCTGAGGACTTAAGGTCAATATCTAGGTTAACCCTCTCCCTCCTAATGATGGAGAGAACGTACGCGACGGTTATTGTCTTAAACATCTCTTCCAACCTGTTTATCTCCTTCAAAGACTCCAAGATCTGGGATACCTGCTCGACTAGTTCTAGATTTCCTGCTTTCATGTATTCATGTAACTTAGCTGTCAACATCTCACTTAACTCTGACCTAGCAAGTTCACTCGCCTTGATTATATCCTCCGCCTCAGGAATCTTAAGATAAATTACCGTGCCGAAAACATCGTCGCATGTGTTAAGCGGTATATCCTCGAGGTACTCCCTAGAACCTAAGTAGTGCTCAGCCCTTCTTTTGTACATAGATAGATCCTTGAAAGCCGCTATACTCATTAATAATCATTTATGAAATTCTTACTTATAAAGATGATTAGTGAGTCCTTTTTTGTAAAATGAACAAGCGCTAGAAACTAGATTCTTTTAAACTTGGTAGTCAAGGTTGATGGATCTGGAATCAGTGCCCCCTCCCTAGTATCCCCAGTGTAACCGGCGAGTTTAGCATGTCTAAAGAATTCTTCATCGAGCCTGTCGCTAGGGGTAGAATCCAATTCCCGCAAAGCCTCAACAAGACTTTTCCTCAAAACTTCAAGGTACTGGGGGTCAAGGGGAGTTGGAACGTCTGCATCCGAGTGGTAGACTGTGGTCATGTCATCATTATAGAGCACGAGACCGGGGATCCCCCTCTGTACGAAGGGATAGTGATCAGAGAACGGTGTAGGCATTTCCACTCGCTTCAAGGGAAAATGTTTAGACAGGAACCATAGGTCAGGGGTTCCTGAGAATACAACCCTAGATGGATAGATAGCGTCTAGGGATATCACCGCAAATGCGTCCTTTACAGGAAACTGTGATGAACCTGTACAGCATCTTGGCCCTTCCTCTGAGGAGAAGAAAACCAGCTTGACCCCATGCCTTAGGTTAGATCTTTCCAGGTCTTTCTTCATGTCCACCAAGAGTTGAACGGATAAGATATTGTCGTGAAAACCAGATAACCAGTGATCCACGTGAGCGCCAAGCAGAATGTAGGAGTCTCCCTCCCTTAAGGTGATCTCCAGGTTTCTGGAGTTCGCCTCAACAAGCCTTGTATCAGAGCAAAGCTCGACATAACCGTCTACATTCCTAGACGCAAAGAACGTAGGAGGTGAGCCTTGCGGAAGAGTTATTCTTCTCAGCTTTCCCTCCTCCACAATTATCACTCCCTCATACTGGGAAAGCGGTAAGTTCTTGAGATCAAAAGGATGGGAAGGCATTGGAAACAAACCTATCTCTCTTCCCACTCTACCCTTAACACAGCCTGAGGTGTAGGGCATTGCTACCGAGGGTATGTTTTGACCATTAGCTAGGATCTCAGAGAATCTGACATCCCAGAACTTTGTATTGACGGGGATTGATTCGTAGTCTGGAAATAACTCCTCAAGTTTTTCGAGAATCTTCAATTCCTCAGGCCCGCCATGGATCGCTTCACCTAAGTTGAATAGTTGTCTGGCCAATTCCATGAACATCTCCTCTACAACGATGAATCCTTGTCTTCTACCTCCATTATCTTCACGAACCTTCTAATTGTCCAATATGTAACAGGTTCCCTATTTCTCCTTAACTCCCTAACCTTACTGAAAAGTTCACAAATTTCATCATTCCCTATACCCTTACAGCACGCGATCACCTCTTCGTCAGATAATGGGATTTTACCTTTGGTACAACACTTGGACCTTATGAACGACCTTATACCCCTGTACAAGTTATTGACTGAGGATATTTCGTCTCTTCTCGCTATTCCTTCAAGACTCATTTTCGCCTGGGTTCTAGAGTAACGGAGGAGCTTACTGCACGTCTTATCGGTGAAAATAAATGTAAAATTGGGCAGTGATCCACATATGAGTTTGGAGTCATTTAGAACGTAATAACATAGGGGATCTCCGTCTTGACATAACTTGTTTAAGGTTTCTTCATCGATCACGACAGGAGAGAGATCCATTGAGGCCAAGTCCATGAGAACGCTCTTGTCGTTGGTAATTGCAATCACGTTAATATCTGAAATTCCATCTACGTAATCCTCCCTAGTATAGGAGCCAAAGTACAGGAGAGCCTTAACCTTACCGCAAACATCTTTGAATTGCGAGTCAGATATCACAGAAATACTTAGCGGGAAAAGATATTTGTGCTCTCCTACAGGGTAAGCAACGAAGAGTTTTAGTCATACGTGATTGAACGTCTAGGGAACGACCCGCTGAACTAAGATGAGTTGAATATATGATTACGAAATCACTTAAAATAAACTAATAGTGAATCCTGATCCAATTTGTGACTAAACAGCACATTCACGCTGGCACTAGGGAATATACTCTTTGTAGACTCCACAAAACTTTTTTCAGAACCTAGGTAATCCTTTGATACGACTATTACAATTTTCTCTACATTTTTAGGTAAAATAAGGGAAAGCATCTTCCCAAGATTTGAGACAGCTTTCATGGGGATCTTCTTGGGGGTAGAATTAACTCTGAACGATGATATTAACACCTCTAACAGCTCCGGCTCTATCTGCTCATTTCCCCCTCTCGCCATGATATCAGCCATCATTACTCTTCACCACGAGTGAAGGAATCGACATGTGTGCTGAAAGAACCCCCACTTAACACCTTATTTGTAAAATAAAATTTTAAAGATTATGCTCATGTTCAATCTCAAGACAGGGAAGAATCGCCGTCAGTATTAAATTCCAATGTTCCAGCAGATGGCCAAATTAACTTAAGGATGATTGCTTGTCACGCTCTTACTTATGCTACCTCTATTTGTATGACTTATATCTCGATATTACGTAAAAAATGACTAACCCTTCACTAGACCAATTACCAACCCTATAATGAACGCAATGGAGTTGTAGGGGAGTAAGTCCAAATAGGCGGACACCTTAGACTCTGCTTGAGTTGCAGTCTGCCCCAAGCTCATCAATGCGTGTTCCACAGAAGTAGGAGTTATTGCACCTACAGCAATTAAAATAATCACTATGGCTAGAATAATTATCCCAACCTTAATCACATTCTTTATAAGGAACCCTATAAGTAACCCTAAAACAAAGGCCACTATCAACGACACGACAGAAGTTTCAGTAATTCCAGGAATTGATGTCATAATACCTGTGAGAAAAGGTGACTTTTAATGTTTGTGACAATAAACTGAATCCATGAAAGTCGTAAAATATGAGCTAGAGGGAAAACTTGAGATTAATGGGAAGATAACTACATTTAAACGAAAATATAGACATCTTAAGTTCGCCAAGGACTATATCAGGTCGCTGACTGGTGCCGAGGTTAAATGGAGCGAAGATAAAGATAAGATCACGGCGGAGTACAAGAGTCAGGGAATTTCCTATCAATTTGAAATAAGGAGAAATAGGATAGTAAAGCCTAAGAAAGAAAGTCAAGAAAAGAAGGAAGAGAAACAAGCTAAACAAGAAAGCAAGGAAGGGAAGGCTGAGGAAAAGAGCTCAGAAACTAAATCTCAGGCTGGTACCACTGCTAGCTGAACGTGTGCCTTAAAGTCGTTTTTCATCGTGTTTGCTAGGCTTATCATGTCAGCAATTACCCTTTCATATAATTCTTCCTTGTTGACCCAGTACACGTATGCTGGCCTTCCCTTTCTCTTCTCGTCTTCTGTAACTTTCTCCCTGTTTATCAATCCCTTGTAAAGCAAATTATTGATTGACTTGCTTATGGAGGCCTTAGTTACCTTTAAAGCCTCAGCCAAATCCTCAGTGGACATTTTCTCTCCTTTGCAAGTCAGGACATGCAATACTTCAACGTCACTCCTTGAAAGACCGTAGAGGAATCCTATGACGTCCTGTATATCAACTTCCCTTCCATCAGGGAATCTTATCTTATTTGTCATCTTGTTCATTTCTTTCTCACTAAACTCCATATGGGATAACTTGATTAAAAAATGTATATATGTTAATGTTCAGAACAATATGAAAGTATACACTTATATATAAAAATGTACATCTTTGTTTGAACTCCTGAACAAAAGTGGTAAAGGTTGTTAAAGTCGAGCTAGATAGAGGAAAGGGAAGGCCTAGTTTTGTCATTGTTTTAGGATTTCTTTTTGCATATTGTGCTGGTACGCAACTAGGATTTTCCTATTTGGCACGTGTCGAATCATATATTTTCAGGATATGAGAAGGGATATTTAACAGGGTTAATATAACGAATCTGGGTATCATATACCAAATGTATAACTCCCCTGAAAGAGATTTGATATTATGAAATGGGAAACCCCGTGCGAGCAAGCGTTTAACACTGTGGTCCCGTACCTCAGAGTTGCTATTATGAGGAGATTGGTTGAAAGGAAGGTTCCTGTGAAAAGGGCTGCTAAGCTCATAGGCTTATCTGCAACCTCATATGAGAAAAGGGTGAAGGATGAATCCAAGCTCAAATCCCTCCTAGGCAACCCTGACATCTCGGACATGATAGATGGGGTTGTGAGCAGAATCATTTCAGGCGAGAGGGTAGAAGAGACCACCTTCTGTCTCCTCTGTTCCAAGTCTAGGGAGGTTTTCGGGTTACCTCCCTGTATGATCTAACTAAAACGTTACCCTAACGTCAACCGCAAAGGCTCCCTTCTCATTGACCATTAGAGGATTTATGTCCATCTCCTTCACATTTAGATCCAAGATGAGCCTCGATATATTGGAGACCGTTCTTATCACAGAACCCTCGTCATAGCCCCTCTTTCTTGCCCTAATCATGTCCAGGAGCTTGCTTTCCCTTAACATTTCCAGAGCTTCATCCTCGTACACTGGGGCGATACCATAGCTAACACTTTTCAGGACCTCTACATATATTCCTCCCACGCCGATCAGGACTGTGTGACCAAACACCGGATCCCTGATTCCACCCACATAGGCCTCTAGACCTGTTAGCTGTTCCTGAATCATTACCCTCTTGGAAATCTTGGAGAGAAGATCAAACTTCTCCTTAACCATGTCTCTTTCCACGTTCATGTAAACCCCCTTGAGCTCGGTCTTGTGTACCGGCTGATCTGTGGAGATTTTCATGACCACAGGGTAACCAATAGAATCCGCTAGCCTCTGCGCCTCCTCCAGCGTGTTAGCAATCCCCCATCTTGGCGTCCTTATTCCATAGAGTTCCATGAGCTTAAGCCCCTCATAATCTGCCAAGAAACTTTTACCCTTGCTTAGTTCCCGTGCGCTGTCAATGGGTTGGGTAACCCTAACCTTTCTTCTTGGTGAAGGTCTCTTCACTAGCTTACTTATCGCGTTCACGGCCTCCTCCGGGAACGTGAAAACGGGGATTGAGGCTGACTCAAGAATTCTCGAGGCTGAATCTTCGTCATATCCCATTGTTACGCCTATGATTCCCTTTCCTTTGAAGTTGAGCAGGACCTTTGCCACCTCCGTACAGCTTATAAATGGCAAGGACTCCACAATTACTAGTTTGGTGCAATCTAGGTCTGATACTATCTTGAGCGAATTTAGATACCTGTCTCTTCCTGCATCTCCGGATAGGTCAAGGGGATTCTTCGGTATGCTTTGGGGTGGAAGGACCTTTCTGAGTTCCATGTTTAGCCTTTCAGGAATTTTTACGAGGGATAGTCCAGCCCTACTTATGGCATCTGAAGTCAGTACACCGTGACCTCCTGAGTTGGTCACCACCAGGATCTCTTCCCTGATAGGTTCCGAGGAGTTAACAAGTTTTGATAGGTTTAAGAAATCCTTAAGGTTCTCAACAAATATCCCTCCCACTGTCTTTATGGCTGCCTTAAAAACCTCATAAGATCCTGCTAGACTCCCAGTGTGGGTCTTTACGGCCTCTGCGCTCTGGGCCGAGGCACCCCCTTTGATGAAGATGACCGGTTTCCTGGATGTGGCCTCTGGAACCACGTTGAGAAACTTCTCTCCGTCAGATACTCCCTCAATGTACACAAAGATTGCCTTAGTTTCAGGGTCCTTCGCTAAATAATCTATAACCTCGTACTCCTTCACGTCAGTCTGGTTTCCTAGACTAACGAGAAAACTTACACCTGTCCTAGATTTCTGAGCCCAGTTAAGCATGTAAGCACCTATTCCACCGCTCTGTACCACGAGGGCAATTTCTCCACGTTTAACGTCTGCGAAGGCGAAGGTACCGTTATAATCAGGAGTTAGAAGACCCATGGTATTTGGCCCAAGAAACCTTATCCCATACTTGTTAGCAATTGATGCGACTTCCCTCTCTAGCTTTTCTCCTTCCTCTCCTACTTCCCTAAAGCCGGAGGTGATAACTATGGCCGACCTTACGCCTTTCTCACCAGCCTCTTCCATAACCCCTGGAACTGACTCCCTTGGCACAGAAATGATGGCAAGATCAACGTCGTCTTGTATATCCTTCAAGGACTTATAAGATTGGACACCCTCGATGGTTTCTGATTTATTGTTGACAGGATAAACCTTACCGCGAAAAGTAGATGCGACGTTTCTAAAAATCACGTTTCCAACTTTCTCCCTGTTGCGTGAAGCTCCTACGACCGCTATGGTTCTAGGCCTAAAGAGGTAATCTAGCGACATACCAGAAATTGAGCCTCATGGTTAATAATAGAAATGGTGATCGTATCATCTTATTAGAAGTCAGTGAACTACTCCGCCCTTACAGACGGAGTATCCCTACCCTCGCGGATAGGGAGTTCCGCCCCCTAACCCCCATGAAGGTTAAAACACAGGAGTTCAACATCACCTCATGAGGGTTAAATGCATAAAATGTGGAAGGGAGAGGGAAGGCGTAGAGGTTAGGTGCAAATGCGGTGGAGTCTTCAAGGTAGAGGTGGACGTCCCATTTTCTAAAAATCTTAGGGAAAACTTCCCTTACGTTAAGAGATGGATTTCCCTAGGTGAATGGAACACCCCGTCCATTAGGGTTGAAGGCTTTACATATAAGCTGGATTTCCTTAATCCCACCGGTTCATACAAGGATAGAGGATCGGTAACCCTAATTTCTCACCTTTCTCAGCTTGGGATAAGGGAGATCTCTGAGGACTCATCTGGTAATGCAGGCGCCTCTATAGCTGCCTACGGAGCTATGGCTGGGATGAAGGTGAAGGTCTTTGTTCCCTCAACTGCAAGGGGAGGGAAACTGAAACAAATTGAATCTTACGGGGCTGAAGTAGTCAGGGTGGAAGGCACAAGAGATGACGTATCACGGGCTGCAGAGAACTCTGGAGCCTATTATGCGTCCCACGTCCTTCAACCTGAGTTTAGGGACGGAATAAGGTCCTTAGCCTACGAGATAGCGAGGGATCATGGATGGAAATCCCCAGGAGAAGTATTTTTGCCCACGTCAGCAGGTACTCTACTCCTAGGAGTTTATGAAGGGTTTAGACACATGGTCAGCGAGGGAGTCCTAGATAGGATGCCCAAGTTAGTTGCAGTTCAAACGGAACAAGTGAGTCCAGTATGCTCCAAGTTCCGTGGAATAGAATATAGACCGCCAAGCAGGGTCACCTCCATAGCTGATGCCCTTGTTTCAACGAATCCCGTACTCATGGATGAAATGATTAGGGTTCTTCAAGAGACGGGTGACTGCGTAGTTGTTAGTGAAAATGAGATCATGGACTCTTGGAAATACCTTTCCAGGAAAGGGATACTTGCCGAGTATAGCTCTGCGGTGGCACTAGCCGGAGGAAGGAAATATGAGGTGTCAGACCCTGTCATAGTGCTAACAGGCAATGGACTTAAGACTTTATAGAAATAATCATGAAGATGATATAACAACATGATATAACTGACTTTATTTTATTTAAATAAAATTCTAAGATATGATCTATACCTCCTTTATATTCTTTACAGAACATTCAACCCCGTTAATTATAATATGATCTTTTAAACTAGGAAAATTAACATAGTAAGATAGAATAAAGATCTTGGCTGATTTAAATGATTAGATTTTCGGTTTTGGGATTCAAGGGAGGAGTTGGTAAGTCCACCATTTCGCTCCTCCTTGCAAAGAAGCTAGCTGAAACTTATAGGGTTACCCTAGTTGACAGGGACAACACAAATACAATTGGCAGGCTTTATGGACTTAATAATGGTCTGATTAACGCTTTAAGTGAGGGTAAAGAGGATAACTTCCTTACTAGAGATGGAAACTTGCAAGTTGTAAGTATGGTGAGATTCTTCCCAAGAAGAATACCTTCTCCCGAAGAATTAGCACCCATATACAGGGATATCCTGAAAGACAGTGACGTTCTCATAACGGACAACCCTCCTAACCTTGATGAGCTATGCGAGATCGAATACAAAGCTTACAGACTTGCTACTGGAGAGGCCCATTGTAACAGTATTTTCGTTACAACTCCAGGAGTCGCCCTTAGACTTACTCTCAAACATATGAACGAAGTTCCTGGTCTATTGAGAGAATGGGTTCCAGATACTCGTTACTTCAGGTTGACCGCTCTTGTCATAAACATGGTCAAGGGAGAGGTCGAGGATGTACCAGTTGAGAGAAAAGTAGTAATCCCGTTCCATAGGGAGATGTTTTACAGTGGACTCCAGGTTGACTCGTACCTTCCAGGCATTGAAAACCTAGTCGAACTTACTAAAAATACAATTCAACTTGAACTAGTTAATGAGGAGGAGAGGACACAGCTTAGTAGAAAGGCTTAAAATGGTCTAATTGACACTATATGTTTTAAGTGATAGCAAATGCTATACAGAAAAGTCTTTGAAGGCATAGCCTACTCCATAGTGGAGGACGATGAGGCATCGATAGTGTTCTTGGAGGGTAAGCCCGTAGCGGGCTCCTGCATAGAACACGGGAATCATGAACTATTTGACGTCAATTGTCCCCACATGGAACAGCTACTAAAGAAAGTTTTTTCCTAAAACTTGTAAGCTATAACCGCTATTTCTACCAAAGATCCTCTTGGTAAATCTCCCACCTGCACTGTTACCCTTGCGGGAGGTTTTTCCTTGAAGTATTTAGCGTAGACCTCATTGAACTTGGGAAAGTCCTGGAGGTTCTTGAGGTAAACGAAGCTCATGGTTACATTATCTAGGGTCATCCCAGTAGACGAGAGGATTCCCTTAAGGTTTTCCATTACCTGTTTAGTCTGCTCCTCTATTCCCCCCTTCACCAACTCATTAGTCTTTGGATCTAGTGGTATTTGACCGGACACGAAAAGTATCCTATCAACTAACACGGCCTGGGAATAGGGACCTATGGGCTTGGGAGAGTTTTCCGAGTAGATTATTTCCTTCATGGGGTATGATCTACGCTGGAATTAAAATGGCTTCCCTCTCACTTCCCCAATCTATAACTTAAAAATGGCTTCCAAATCATACCATGTGCAATTGAAAATATCATGGGCTGATCTTCCCTCTGACGCCATTCCCCATTCAAACAAGGATAGTGATGGAGATCTAGATGTTATATCCTCGGCTTTGGCTGAGACTCTTGTTCAGAACATGCCAAGTGAAATAGTTGAGCTAGACCCAGGGAAGATAATGATGGCCTCCCTACTCTCTAGTAAACTCGTGACGGGGATCTTGGGACACTTGGATGAGCAAAGATGGGGTGGAAAATACTACTCCGGTGACATATCAGCATCGTTGGGAGAAACCATGGCATACGCTCTCCTAGAGAAGAAATTTGAGGTAAAGTTTCTTGATATTATTCCACTGAGACAGGTCAAATACCTAGGATTTTCTCCCGATGCAGTGATAGACGTGAGCAGGTATCCGAAACTCATTTCGTTCCTAGGCGGAAAAGGATTACTCTTCCTTAATGCTAGGGGGTCATATAGATGGTCCCAGGCATGGCTCCACAGAAATCTAAGGAGAGATATAGTGCAGGTGGAGAAGGTGAGATATCCGGATAATTTCGCCATACTCACCTACCTGTATAGAGATCAGGAATGGAAAATGATGGCTGTGGTGATAAGACCTTGAATTGCATAGAGGAGATTGGAAAAGCATATTTCCTTTCCTGGATTGGGGACAAGGAGTTCGTAGACAAGGTAAAGAGGGAGTGCCTTAAGCAATTTGAGGAACCAGGACTGAAGGAGGAGCTAGCTAAGATAAGCGAGATGACGAGGCGAGACTGGGAGCTACCAGCACTCCTTAGGGATCACGGAGTCGATAGTGACAGGCTGGTCAGGGCGACAATACATGAGTTCTTAGAAAGGCTTAGTTACACCACAGAGCCAAGGGAGATTGAAACTCTTGGGAAAGTTAGGTTTAGCGTGAGCAATCTCGAGTTCGTAAAGGTGGTAAGGGGTTATTGCGAAAACTGTGTTGGATACAAGTTTGAGATGGACGCATACGGATTTGGGATTAGGTATGAGAAACTAATATACATAGAGACAAGGGGAGACGCCAAGGAGATGATACGAAAGTTAGTTGAAAGCCCGTAGGGACTCATACTTTGACTAGACAGGTAAGCGTGTAAAACATCTCAGCTCTTGCAACCTGAACATCACCGTTCACTGAGCCTGGAAGCTCATCATCATTCACGATAGTGATAATCAAATATTTCTCTTTACCTCATATGGATCCATGAGGATCCTGGAACTTACAAAGGATGAGCTTTCCTCGCCCATAGGGGTGATTCCTGTGGGAAGTATAGAGCAACACGGCCCACATCTCCCCTTGGGTACGGACTCCATGATAGCTGAGGCCGTTGCGGAGAAGGTGGCTCAGATCGAGGGGCTCCTACTCTTTCCTACAGTGTATTATGGTTGTTCCGTGGAACATGGGGACCTACCACAGGTGTCCATTGGGGACGTAAATTTTCTGAACATGATGGGAGATATCCTTGAATCGTCTGTAAAACTCAACATAAAGGGTCTCGTCCTCGTTAATGGTCATGGGGGAAACACTGACCTCCTGAAGGTTGTCACAAGAAGAGTTAACTTCACGAGGCCTAGGCCCAAGGTCATGTTAGTTGATCTTCATGAAATAGGGATCTTCTCCCAATATAGGGACCTTCATGCTGGGACCGTTGAAACTTCCCTTCTCTTGTATCTAAGACCGGAACTGGTGAGATTGGACAGGATACCGTCCAACATTAGTTTCTCTCCGTTCACCTTCACTCTCATCACCTCTGAGAAGGGAGGGAGTAACGGAGTTGTTGCGGAGAAGGTTGAGCCGAGCAAGGAACTGGGTGAAAGGGTATTCAAGGAGATGATTAACTTCGTCATGAACAGGGTTAAGGAATTTAGATCTGTGATAACCTAGGGTGTCTCTCTTCCCACGAGGATCTTGGAACAGTCCCTAACCCTAGGCCTGAGCTGAAGGGAAAGGATCCCTTCATAACTCGCCTCTAGAATCGTCCCCTTAGTTATCTTTATTCTGCCAATTCCATCTGGACTTCTAAATCTAAATTCTATATCCGTGACAATTCCAGGATTAACCCTTAGAATTCCAGATAACATGATAGCATCTCTAAGCTTAAAGGTCCACTCTAAGTCAGTTACTCTTCTGATTTCTACAACCTTTCCCATGCACCTCAAAAAATCCTCAATATCTATCATAACATAACCACCACGTCCTTACAGTCATACTTTCGTTGAATCAAAGGCCTTAACTTGGTCTGAAGAGTATTAGCAATACACTCAAGGTACTTTGTGTTCTCCTCATCAACCTGGCCAATTCTATACGAATATCTAAAGATGGACAACTGTGACGGGGGTTTGTATCTTCCCAGTTGATCCCTCCACGCATCAACCACGAAAACCTTGGTAGGATTTTCCAGAATTACTATCACATCCCTCCAGTAAATGTAAGGAGCGGTGAGAGATGACACGGAGGCCCACTGTATGGAAGGTTTAATGATCATCCATACATCTTCCTCTCTATACTTCTCATTCCTAAAGACGTGACTATTGCAACTCCATTGAAAACCATCGCAACTACACCACTTCCCACGAAAGGTATCTCTGTTGCGGCGTCGAAGGGATTAGCCGGCTTATGCCCTAGGACCGAACCAAATATTATTCCCATGAGAACAATAACCAAAACCGACTTAACAACGTTCATCACGTAAATCCTGTTGAGCATGAGTTGAATTCCTAGTATCACTACGGCGTCAAACATCACCGAAAATATGGTAGTCCCTACCTCCAATGCAAGCAGTACAATATTTGGTACCTCAAAGGAGCCAGAAACGTCATATACATAGGCTGCCTCGAATGTAGAACGGATTATTGCCAATGTCATGAAAACGACTGCAGCCACAGACGAGAAGAAGTATGATACAATTGTCGCATATCTAAAATAATTAAATCTAGGATCTGGATTTTGAGCCATATGTATCGTGTATAATCCTTTAAAAATCTATAAAAATTTTTCCTTCAAATCAAAAGATATTTCGTTCTTCTCTTTCAAGAGATAAATTCCTTTTAAATATGTAGGTTCAATAATTATAAGGATTATAGATCAAGTATTTAGATCTCTAAATCTAGGGAAGATCGCTCCGCAGTCAGCATTTTATCATGTCATCCTCTTTCTTCCCATAACTCAGGAATTATGTCTCTCCTAGGAATTTCTAGTTGCTCTAAACTTTAAAGTGTGTTAAAGGGATTATTATTTATGGAAAATGAGTCAAGAAAACTTATGATTCCCTGTGAAACGGCTATGAGAGAAGTGATACCAGCAATAAAAGCGCTTCTAGTAAAGGAGTTAGTTAAGCAGGGAGAATCTCAATCACATACTGCTTCCCTTTTAGGTCTCACTCCGGCTGAGGTAAGCTATTATCTAAAGGGGAAAAGGGCCGAGGGAGAGTACAAGACAATCCTCGAGAATGACGAGGAATTCATGGAAATGATAAGGCATTACACAAGCAGGCTTCATGAGGCAGACCGGGTAAATATTTGCCCCCTGTGTAGCTTAGCCAGGAAGAAGTTGGGAATTATGGATTACTCCTGCCCCTATGACTGGTAAACCTGGCAGGGCTAAGACTTAAAAGGACTGGTTTAAGACCCTTGACCTAGTTCTAAGACCCCCTTGACCTGATCTTCATCGTACTCCAGCTTAAATCCTAGTTTCTTGCCTATCCTTATCATCGGGTAATTCTCTGGAAGGGTGTAGAACTTGACCTTACTTATGCCCATCTTTTTCGCCCTCCTTATGAGTTCTGCAACCAATTCAGTTCCTATTCCTCCTCTCCTCTGATTGGGTTTCACCGCAACTGAGAACTCACCATCATCGTAGAGAGTGGCCTCGCCGACTATTTCCCCATCAATCTCTGCCAGCAAGGTGATGTGATCCTGTCTACTGAAGAGTTGCTCTATCTCCTCGTGGGATACCCTATGGAACGAGAAAAAGCGCATATAGAGATCCTCAGGAGTCAACGACTGGTATAACCTGTACACCCCCTCTATATCGCCTCTAGTGGCCTCCCTGATGGTCAAGGGCAAGCTTATACTCTCCGACATAAGTTTATGTTTCTATTCTAGAATTTAAACCCTTGCCATTTTCCTCATAGGCATTAGTCGATTGAGTGAAGCTTCAGCAGGTTGGTCCTACCTGACTCCATCTTAGGATCCCCTGCTACAATGACCACATTACCCTTAACTCCCAGTTCCCTACATTTTCTTTCGAGGATAGACACTAGATCATTGAGGTCACTGGCACCCTCCTCTAGGGATATGGGAGTAACTCCCCAACATATCTTGAGCCTTCTGGCTACCTTGATATCTGGAGTGAAGGCTAGAATCATGGCCTTAGGCCTAAGCCTTGAAACCCTTATGGCTGAGAGGCCACTCCTGCTATGAACAACTATTACGTGGGACTTGGAGAGCTCTGATAGCGACGAGGAAGCATAGGCAACTGCGTCGTCTGGACTCCTCATGGGTGAGGGACTTAGGGGTTTAACCTTGTCCTCTGATGAGGAAATTATCTGATCTAGGTATTGGACTGCCTCAACGGGATACTTGCCTACTGCGGTTTCGTCGCTAAGCATTATGGCGTCCACACCCTGGTACACCGAGTTGGCGATGTCAATTACTTCTGCCCTGGAGGGTAATGGGTTGCTTACCATGGACTCTAGTACCTGGGTGGCAAGAATGACCGGTTTTCCCAGTTGTTTTGATATCCTGATGATCTTGCGTTGAACATATGGCAGATTTTCCAAACCAATCTCGACCCCTAGATCCCCTCGAGCCACCATAACTCCATCGCTTTCCTCCACAATCCTGAAGAGCCTCTGTACAGCTTGACCTTTCTCGATTTTAGAGATAATCCACGCTCTTCCCTGTATCTTTTCCTTGGCCTTCATCACGTCATTTTCACTGAGCACGAATGAGAGTCCAACGTAATCTGCTCCTAGGGATAGGGCCTCCTCCATTAGCTTAAAGTCATTTTCGGTAAGTCCAGAATCAAGGGCCATGTCGGGGATGTTAATTCCTTTCCTAGAGGTGAGAGTCCCTGGAGTTAACACTATCCCCCTTACCTGGTCTCCAGAAACCTCCTTGATCCTTATCTTTATGAGACCATCTGCCAGAAGAATGATAGAGCCCGGTTTTACGCTCCTATAGAACAGCGGTTCCTGAACCACTATCCCTTCGTCGGGAGAGAAGAGAACCTCCTGGCCCATTGTAAGCTCCATTTTTCCTATATCCCCTACCCTCAGTTTAGGACCTGGAAGATCAGCAAGAATGGAGGAATCGGGAGCCCCAGACCTCAAAAGTTCAAAGTACCTGGCATGGGAGTCGTAATCCCCGTGTGCCAAGTTAACTCTAAAAATGTCCACCTTATCCTTAAGCTTGGGGATCAAACCCTCAGTGGAAGGACCTAGTGTGACGACAATTTTCGTCCTTCGAGTCATGTTATTCTTGGGAAAATCTGGTTAATATCTCTGCAAGCCTCCTTAAGTCCCTTTTCGCATGCCTGTTTCAACAGTTCCTGTTCCTTTTTCCTATTCCCGATCTTCCCGTATGCAGAGGCCAACTTGAGAAGGAGAGGAGCAGGAATCTCGCCAGTCTCTGCCAAGATCTTGTCCAGCTGATCCTCCCTTCTTTTCTGCACTAGGGCCGAAAGGGCCAAGTCAACGAACTCAGAGTCCTTACCAGCCCTCATGAAACAGGAGATCACTCTCTTCAGATTGCCACAGGCGGTCACATCAAATATCTTACCTATGGCGTTTAGCGTCTCCACCACGTATGCACAGTCCGCTGCATCAATTACGTTACAGATTACCCAATTTGCCTCTTTGATATTGGAGGAGTTCACAGTCTTTTCGATTATTTCAACTCCTCGCTTCACATCTCCTGAGATAATACTTTCCTTTGCTTCCATGAGAGATTTAACAAGCTCCCTACTCTCGGTTACCATGAGTAATATGTTTCGCCAAGGCTTAAATGGTTATACCAGGATCTTACTCGCTAGAGCGTAACCTGTCAACGTACCTTGAAACGTATCCGAGTGTGCTCCTCTTCCCTAGCGCCAGTTCGCTGGCGTAATAGCCCATAGCTGGGGCATAACTCCACCCTAACCTGCATGCTCCAGTTGCAACCACAACGTTATCCAGCCTGCCCATTATAGGAAAACCGTCCGGCGAGCAAGGTCTGAAACCCATGTTCCTCTCCATTACCTCCTCCACCTTTACAAGGCTTGTGACCTTAGACAGGATATCTGTCCTCCATTCGCTTCCGTAATCAGCTGAGAATCCACCTGTAATCTTGACGTGGTCAGATAACGGAGAGACTGCAACGCCTTCGTCCACGGTTACGAACGCGTTCTTTATCTTTGAACTACCCTTAACCCATGCCCCATAGCCCTTAAACGCGGTAATTGGCAACTTCAAGGACTTGGTGATCCACACTCCGTTGGCCAGGATCACAACATCGAATTTCTCACCATTCAAGGTGTAGTCCTTAAGATTGGGTTGAGCCTCCATTCCCTGAAAATTGACCTTCAGCTGGGTTAGCTCTCGTGTTATCCTTTTCACGAACTTCTCGGTTGCGATTCGGCTCAGCTCTGGAAAGAATATTCCTCCAGCAAACCCTGGAACTTCGGTCACCTCGAACTTGGGCGAAAAGGGACTCTGTTTCTCCTCCTTCTCTCCCTTCTCCAGCTCTTCCTCACTTGTATAAACCTCTAGGAGACCGTCGTTATGATAATCGAAATCGTTTCTTTCCTCTGCCATTTGGGCGTAAGTGTCCAGGGATAGTCTCGCCATTTCCCTCATTAGGTCCCATGCCTCCTGAGGGGGTGACTTGTTTAGGGAGGAAAGAAGCTCGACTACCCACATTTTATTAAGTTGCCTTACCTCTGTGACCCCCCTCCTCATGAAACGTAACATCTTCGCTATCATGGAGGTTGTGTTAATCCTGTCAAAACGGTATGGCTCTATCAGCCCTGCTGCATGAATAGAGTACTTACCAGGAGCAGGGTCATATACCGTGACGGAGACTCCCTCCTTAGCTAGAAAATAGGCTGACATTAACCCAACAATACCGCCACCCACAATTCCTACCTTCATTTCATCTCCTCCAGGATCTTCCTCGCCCTTAACGAAACCGTGGTCTCACGTTCTGTGAGCTCTTTCAAATAAATAAGATTTTGCTCAAGGTCGTCCCGCGTGAGCACCCCCTCGTTAACAAGAAACTTCGCGAGGTTCCAGGCCATTAACCTTATGTTAGGCTTCTTATTCATCAGGAACTCCACCAGCCTCTCCCTATCTCTAGGACCTACTATACCCAGCTTCACAAGGGTGGGAAGGAGTTTCCATGCCTTCTTCCTCACTGTGGGATAATAGCTCCTTAACATTCTCCAAAAATGTTGCCTTAGTCCAACAATCTCCTCCCTGGAGAGCAGGCCAAGCTCCATCACCTCCTGCACATGTTGCCATGCCGTTAACTTTATCCTGTCAGACTTGGAGGAAAATGCCTTTTCAAGCCCCGTAATCCCAAGTTCCCTATACACGTGGAGGTGTCTCCAGGCTTCCTCCCTCACTCCCTGAACCCTACTCCAGAGGAGGGAACGAAGGTAGAACCTGATATCCTGAAGCCTCTTGGGCTCCTCCTTAAGGACCTCCTCCACTTTCCTCCATTCAGATTCCCTGACCTCTGGGTTCAGACTCTTAAGATTCCTTGGATTCAGTTCAACCACCTGAAGCAGTCTGCACGACGGTAAGTTTCTCGCCTTCTTTGATCCTCTCGTCTTCAAGGAGAGGAACTCCATCCCTTAAAACCACTGAACCCTGTACCGTTAACCCTAGCTTCCTCACCAGATCCCTCACAGTGGAATTGGGGTTCAGTTCCACTTCCTTCTCCCTCTTTTCCCTAGGTAAGTACACGGTCACCTTCATCTCTCTCGCCTAAAGGTAGGCTGAGCCCCTATATTTAGCCATGACTAGCGCCCTGGAATAGCACTCAAGAGCTTGATTGGTGATGGCGTTCCACCTGAAGGTTGTATCCACTTTCCTTATGGCGTTCTCCCTTACCTTATCCCAGGATTTCTCCTTGATACTGGAGGATACTTGATTGAGTAACTCCTTATCTCCACTTTCGCTCGCCTTGGATAGCAGAAGAGCCTCCGTGAGACTTGACCTTAGGGAGTCTATATTTTCCCTTTCAGTGAGGAACCCATTTCCGCTTTGATCAGCTCTCACGTCGTCAACGATCTCGATAAGCCCTCCTACGGCCGAAGCCACAAGTGGCGTACCTAAAGCCATGGCCTCTATGGCCGTGATTCCAAAGGGCTCCCATCTCGAGGGCATGGCCATAACTGAGGCTGAATAGTGCCACAGCTTAAACATGTTCTGGTCCATGGTGCTAACTGCAAGAATCCTCACGTTATCCTTGAGCTCTGATGCCCTGTCCACTATGTCCTGTAGAAGACCGTAGTCATCTGATGGAATTCCTATTACCACTAGGCGAGCGTCTGGGATCCTGTCAACTACTCCCCTAAATGCCCTGAGTAGAAGGTCTATCCCCTTCTGGTAAACCAACCTTCCAGCGAAAAGAACCAACTGACCCTTTTGAAGTGGCTCGTAACTCCAGTCATC
The DNA here is from genome assembly GCF_000016605.1 of Metallosphaera sedula DSM 5348. Taxonomy (NCBI): domain Archaea; kingdom Thermoproteati; phylum Thermoproteota; class Thermoprotei; order Sulfolobales; family Sulfolobaceae; genus Metallosphaera; species Metallosphaera sedula. Next base: position 1,383,522 of record NC_009440.1, read on the forward strand.
CCTTATACCAAGTCTGTGCCTATTGGCCCACAACACGCTTCCAGTAGTATAATCGGATGGGACATACCTGTTCCCTGATAGTGAAGCAAGTAGCTTCTCCCTTACACTTGCCCTATTATCTGTCCCTATCACTGAGCTGGCGTAAGCTTTAACCTGGTTCACATCCCAGTCTGTCCCGTTATATATTACGCACGACTTGTTTTCAGCGAAGCTTCCCGAGAACGGAAGGACGTCGTTGAAGAGGTAGTTTTTACTTACGGTTGTGATCAGGTCAGCCTCATAAAACCCAAACCTCTCAATCTTTCCATCACATGAGTCCCAAAGGCTCCTGGTACTATTGAGCACATGTTTAGAGACCATCCAAACGTAGTGGGCGTAGTTCTCAAGTCCTGCCCAATCCTCTGAGGCAAAGTGCCATGGTGCCCCAACCCTGTTCAGCAGATGAACAGTGTACACCAGGGGAACTATTACTCTCCTCTCCTCTAAGCTCATCTTGGCCCTCACCCCAGGAAGAACGGCGTGCCAGTCGTGGGCATGAATGATGGAGGGAATATTCTCGAGACTTAAGGTAGAGACTAAATGCTCGATCCCCCTGGTTAGGAGGGCTGACTTCTCCATGGCGTGGTCGTAAACTCCCCAGGAGTCTATCACCTTTCCTGTGTCGTAGTCTAATCCCTTTACTAGGATTAACTCGACACCCTCAACCTCTCCCCTTTCAAATCCCAGCCTGAACGGGTAATTTCCACCATCCATTCCCTTCCTGTTCCCCATGACCGAGGTGGGAATCTCCTGAAGTTTCAGTTTACTCCTGTAGATCCCATCCAGATGTCTTCCGTGACTCGGCATTATTACAGTGACCTTTTTACCCATCTTAACTAGAGACGTGCTCAAGGCGTAGACCGCTGAACCAAGTCCGCCAGAACTCGTTATCCCCCTGAACTCAAATGAAATCATCCAGACGCTATCCACAGATTCAGGGATCCAGAAAGACTCAATCCTCCTCATTGCAACCACTCCTTCAAGTACTTCAGGTGATCCTTAAGTGATTCATCGCGCCTCACTATTTCCATGAACTGGTTCTCATCCCAAGCTACCCCAACTCTCTTCCCATCCTTGTAGAAGAAGAAAGGCTCATTCTTGATTCCTAGATTTTCAAGTTCGTCATGAAGAAAGGAGTTAATGGCATAGAACTCGTTTAGGAAGGCATCTATCGGGGAATTATAAGCGTTGAAATACGAGTGAACCTCGCCTGGACCACCACCCTCAGTGAACAAATAGTAGTAGTTATCACTCGTGGTGAAGTATCTCCACGCCCTTAGAAATTCTCCTCCTAGTTCCTTCGAGGTCATCTCAGATCTCCTAACTGCCTCGTCGTAGGCCCACTGCATTATGTTACCCAACCAACTTGTGTGATCCTTTCTGATGTCTGCCCATGAGGATATTCCGCTAACCTCAAGGTCATAGTAGGGACTGCCCTCTACCTCCCTTGGTAGGGTCATCTCCACTCCCTCCCTGTTGAGTTCCCTGGGCAACCATCTTAGGAACTCCAGGATTCCACTCTCCTTCCAGTGATGCTCTCCAAATGTCTCATAATCCACGAAAATAGTGACTACCTGACCTGGGGAGGCCTTAACCCACGAGGAGTACTTCTCCGCGGTTAAGGGATACTGGTCCCAGTTGGGATTGGAGAACCTGAATGCGACGTCATCACTCAAGGTGAAGTTTCTTGGTAGGATCGAGATTTTACCTCCCTTTCTCCTGTAGACGAAGTTTGGTGATCTCCCCCTCAACACGGAGTCCTTTCCCTCCATCATGATACCATTGAAACCCATGTTCTCTGCCTCCTCCACTATCACGGGACTAGTGAGTAGCTCGGTATTCTCGAACGTAACTGGGGTCTGACCTAAGAGTGACTTAACTGTTTCAACGTGAAGCTTTACCTGTTCCCTCCACTCTGTCCTATCCTCCCACAGCGAGGTAACGGAGTGATAGTAAGTCTGAGCTAGGAACTCGACCTTTCGCGTGCTCGAGAGCAATTCGAGTAAATCTAGAAAATCCCTCCCCCATCTCTCAGCCTGTTCCAACAGGGTCCCAGACACAGAGAAGAAGAACTTGACCTCCCTTCCCTCATCTTCTCCCGCCTCGATCTCCTCAAGGATGATGTTTGTTGCGGGAATGTAGCACTTGGCCCTCACGCGCTCAAATATTTCCCTGTTTAATTTATCGTCGAAGTATCTCTCCTGCGGGGATCCCTTAAACCTAGGATTCCAGAAGGCGTCTTTCCTGATTCTGAAGGGTTGATGAACCTCAAAGCCCATTATTACCTTGCTAGTCATAATACACTTAAGTGAGATCTGATAAATAAAAGACATGCAATGGTCTCCTGAGGATATAAAGGTTATCATTCCCATTGGGGGAGAAGCAACGAGAATGCGCCCTTTAACCGTGGAAACCTCGAAAGCGACCGTGAGGCTTCTGAATAGACCCCTCCTCGAGTTTCCGATTCTCGAGCTCGCAAAGCAGGGAGTAAAGGAGTTCATTTTTGGCGTTAAGGGGTACGTTAATTACAAGTCTCTCTTTGACACCTTCAAGGAGGGTATAGGATTTTCAGCTAGGTACAGGATTAAACCAAGGGTGCACTTCAAGTATCAACCTAGAGTCGACAGCGTTGGTAACGCGGACTCCGTAAGGATCAACATGGACTATTACAGGATAGATGACATCACGCTCGTGATCCAGGGAGATAACCTGATCAAGCTGGACCTAAAGAAGCTAGTGGACTATCACCTGTCAAAGGGAGCGATAATGACTATCGTGCTCAAGAAGTGGCACGACGTGAGGGAATTCGGGGTTGCGGACCTTGGGGAAGACATGAAAATAAGGAAGTTCGTTGAGAAACCCAAGGAAGGAGAGGCTCCATCTAACCTGATCAACACGGGAGTCTACGTCTTGTCTCCTAAGATAAGGGATATCTTCGCGAGTGATGAGGTTTCGGCCATGAGAGAGGAGGGAAAGATGGACTTTGGGAAGGACATAATTCCCTGCCTAATCCAGAAAGGCTACCCAGTTTACGGTTACGTTACTGACTCTCTCTGGTTTGACGTCGGGACTCCTGAGAGGTACTTGGAAGCCATGAGGGTACTTCTAGAAAGCCTGGACGAACATGAAATGGGTGGGAAGAGGATAGACCAGTCCAAGAGGATATTTGTCCAGGGAACGAGCCCTGACTCCATAAGGAGGAGAAACGTGATAGCCATGAAGTATAGAAAGGGTAGGATGAAAATAGAAGGGAGCGTGCTCATAGGAAGGCACTGCCAGATCGGGAACAACGTTTACCTAGAGAACTCCACGATTGACAACTTCTCGATCCTAAGAAATAACGTCAGGGTTGTGAGGAGCTCCATCATGGACAGGGCATTCATTGGCGAAGGAGTAGTGATAGAGAACTCGGTCATAGCTAGACATGTGGAAATTAGGGGAGGGGCTAGGATAATTGGGAGTGTCATAGGTGACGATGTGGTGATAGATGCTGACACTGAGATAGTGAACTCGAAGATATATCCGCACAAAGTTATTAACGCGAATAGTAAAATACACGATACTGTACTGACTTAACATGAGACTTGCCAGCATTGGAAACGGAAAAATGCTAGTGAACTTTGATGACCACGGGAGGATTATTGACCTCTATTACCCCTATATAGGAATGGAGAACCAAACGTCTGGTATTCCCATAAGGGTTGCGCTCTGGGATGGGAAGAACGTTTATCTGGATGAGTCATGGAAGACCGAGGTCTCGTACGAGGACGGAACCAATCTTGTGGAGGTCAAGTGGACCCTAGATAACCCAGGACTTGAAATAACTTCCTACAACTTCGTCGACGTGAATGAACCTGTGATGAATTCCATAATAAAGATACTATCCAGGGATATTGAGGGAAAGCTCAGGCTCTTCTTCGTTCACGACCTAAACATTTATTCCAATCCCTTTGGAGATACTGCACTTCTGGACCCTGTTACCTGGTCCATGATTCACTACAAGTCCAAGAGGTACCTAGGAATCAAGCTCATGTCCACTGAAATGAACAACACGGAATTCTCCGCAACCAAGGGCGATCCCTTGGAGGATATAAAGGACGGGAGATTGGATGGTAGCCCGATCTCTCACGGAGACGTGAAGTCCGCGGTGGGGGTGGAACTAAACCTCAGGAGTAAATCCTTCGTGAAGGCCTATTACGTAATAGGGGCAGCGAGGAATCTCGAGGAGTTGAGGAGACTTCTCGGTGAGGCGAACCCAGCCAAGATAGAGAGCAACTTCGTCTCAGTGTTCCAGTTCTGGAAGAGCTGGCTATCTAAGGGTAGCTGGACATCTGATCACGAGAGCTGGATATACAACGTTAGTCTCCTGACCGTGAAGAATCACATGGACATGAATGGATCGATCATAGCCTCCTCAGATTTCTCCTTTGTGAACATCTATGGGGACTCTTATCAATACTTCTGGCCTAGAGACGGGGCCATAGCTGCGCACTCGCTGGATGTTGCGGGATATGGAGAACTGGCCATGAAGCACTTCAACTTTGTGAAGGAGATTGCAAATCCCGAGGGTTATCTACACCACAAGTACAACCCCAACAGGACGCTTGCAAGCTCGTGGCACCCCTGGCTCTATAACGGGAAGAGGATCCTGCCAATACAGGAGGACGAAACTGCTCTCGAGGTCTGGGCCATAGGAAGTCATTACAGGAGGTATAAGGACTTGGACGAACTCACAGAGATTTACAGGAAGTTTGTGAAACCAGCTCTACAGTTCATGATGAGGTACACCGAGGACGGACTTCCAAAACCGAGCTTTGATCTGTGGGAGGAGAGGTATGGAATTCACCTCTACACTGTGTCAACGGTGTATGGAGGGTTGGTCATGGGAGCAGAACTCGCCAAGGGAATGGGAGACGAAAGCCTTTCAGAAGACGCTCTAGACGTGGCCAAGACCATGAAGGAACAGGCCCTTTCCAGGTTGACCAATGGGAGGAGATTCATCAGGAGGCTAGACGAGAACTATCAGCCCGATCAGGTTGTGGACGCAAGCATGTATGCCCCGTACTACTTTGGGATGGTGGAACCAAATCATCCCATTATGATCTCCACCATGGAGGCCATAGAACAGAGGTTAATGATAAACGGTGGAATCGCGAGATACGAGAACGACATGTACCAGAGGAGAAAGGCTCAGCCCAATCCCTGGATAATCACAACCCTATGGGTTGCTCAATACATGATAGATACTTCCAGGCTGGATAAGGCCAAGGATCTCCTGACCTGGGTTATGAAGAGGGCAACCCCCTCTGGTTTCCTTCCTGAACAGGTTGACCCAGAGACGTGGGAGTCTACCTCCGTCATCCCCCTTGTGTGGTCGCATGCGGAACTAATAATTACATTAAATAAATACCACGGCAAATACTAACCGCATGCTCGACCCGAAGGAATGCGAGGACAGGGAGTGGATAATACCTACTGGGACCGGAGGTTATTCGTCCTCAACCTTCTGCGGAATAAACTCCAGAACTTATCACGGCCTGCTAGTTATACCGCAGGATCCACCTCACAGGAGATACATGACCCTGGCCAAGGTGGAGGATTTCGTTATAACTGACGGCCAAGAGTACCCCATGAGCACGAACCATTACCTGAACGACGTGTTTTATCCGGAGGGGTACAGGTTCCTGAATCACGTGGAGCGGGGAGAGAACTTTGTTAGATGGGACTTCCTTTTTGGGAATTCAAGGGTCGAGAGAACCCTGGTTGTGCACAGGGGTTACAACGCCATAACCCTGTCCTACGCTTCCCAGAGGGGAGTTTTCAGGATATGTCCCCTAGTCACGTACAGGAGTCATCATGTGGCTCTGAAGTCGGTTCACCCCATCTTCACGTACAGGCTTCTTCAGGACCACATTCTCCTTCTCGCGAATGGGATACCCTTCCTCAGGGTCAGGATAAGGGGAGACCACGTCCTCGATAAGACGGAGTACTGGTACTATAACTTCTTTTACCGTTTAGACTTCGAGAGGGGAACCAATTACCTGGAGGACCTGTACAATCCCTTCTGCGTGATCAGCAAGGGGAACAAGATTGAGATGGACTTCTACTGGGGGGAATTTGAGCCCGAGCAGAAAAGGGTTGGGTCCAAAGAGATCATGGACCTTCTTTCAAGTGCGGGGAAAAGCTTCGTCGTGAGAAGCGGAGACAAGTACGCGATCATTGCAGGATATCACTGGTTTGATGAGTGGGGAAGGGATACCATGATCTCCATGGAGGGGATCCTGCTCATGAACGGGTTGTATGAACAGGCCAAGAGCATCCTCTTGAGGTATTTCAATGCAGTTAACAGGGGCCTGATGCCCAATAACTTCCTGGGAAACAACGAGACCGCCTACAAGGGAGTCGACGTTTCGCTATGGGGAATCAACGCCGTGTACAAGTACTATCAGTACACGAATGACGTTGAGTTCCTGAAAAGGATATTCCCAAGAATGCTGGAGGTCGTGGACTCTTACTGGAAAGGAAACGGAGTTGTGGTGAACAAGGACAACCTCTTGTATCACGTTGGAGCACCTAGGACTTGGATGGACGCTCAGTTTGACGGTGAGGTCGTGACTCCAAGGGAAGGAGCAGCTGTCGAGATCAATGCCCTATGGTACAACGCGTTAATGATCATGGACCAGATCTCCAAGAGGTTGGGAATACATGACGACGAGTTCGTAGAGAAGGCCGAAAAGGTGAGGTCGGCGTTCCTGGAGAAGTTTCCTTCGGAGGCTGGGCTATATGACTACATTGGATGGGACGATAAGCCGGGGAAGGAGATTAGACCCAATCAGCTGGTTGCTCTTGGCCTTCCTTACCCTGTGGTCTCCAAGGATATCGCCATGAGGGTACTGGAGGTGGTGGAGACGGAACTGTTGAGGCCATACGGGTTGAGCACCCTCTCCAAGCGGGATAAAGGTTACACACCCTTTTACAGGGGCGATAGGGCCAGTAGAGACAGAGCGTATCATAACGGCCCGATATGGCCATGGCTCGTGGGAATCTACGTTGATGCTAAGCTCAACTTTGAATACGATTCCCTCAGAATCAAGAACCTGCTGAACCAATTCAGTCCCCTTCTAGGAGTGGCCGTGAGGGAAAATGGATACGTTCCTGAGCTCTTTGAGGATATTCCTCCCTACAAGAAGGGCGGATGTATTGCTCAAGCTTGGAGTGTCGCAGAATTGAACAGGGCAATTAGAAATATCATCAATTACTCGTGAGGAGTCACAAAAAGTAAAAAGACGTCTCACTTCTTTCTCTGGTCCAGAAACACCTGCAACTTATAACCTGTCCAGGCAGTCTTACCTGGTTCCACCCACTCTATCTCCACATCATCCTTGTTGAGCCCTATTCTCTCTGCGAGTATCTCCCTTGCCCTAGAGTCGTAGGTAGAATCTACCATGTTTCTCCTCGTCTCAACCCTTATCTTCAGTTTATCCATCTCATTACCGTAGATTATCACGTTAAACATTCCGGTTGTGTCTGGTATCTCGTTCACTGCATCCTCCACGTATATTGGGAGCAATAACTTGCCCTTGACCTTAAACATCCATTCCACTCTTCCGGGAATTGGCTCCACGAACCTGGCGTGGGTTATTCCATACGTGGGATCTGGATCTGTGGTAAACTCATTCTTCACGTAATCGCCTAAACTGTACCTGATTAGGGGCATGGTAAAGTGGTTGAGAAGGGTAGCGATAAGCTCTCCCCTCTCTCCTGGTGATGCTGGCTCGTCGGTCTTGGGATCGACGATATCAAATATCTCCATGTCCTCCCAAATCACAAGCTGGCCATCTAGGCCAGGCACTTCAACGGCCATGTGTCCGTCAGTCGTGCCCCACACGCTGATCGCTAGCTTCGCGTTGGGATGAACTTGGAACAACTTTTTCTTCGTGTTCTCGGCCGCGGCCCCGCCGTGAAGGAGAAGAACCTTGAACGGGGACTCCCAACCCTCCGCCTTTGCTTCCTCTCCTATGAGCCTGTGAAGCCAGGGAGTGGTAGCCAGGACGTCTACTTTCCAGAGCCTGAATATGAGGTTATGCCTTGCCTTCCACGAGAAGTAAGTCTCACCTCCCCCCGCAATAGCCGTCGCTCCGCATCTCCACATTGCAGTCTCGACCACTGGAGGACCCCAGCTGTAGAAACCTGACATGTTAAGGTAGTTTGCGTAAACAGTCGTAGGTTTAACTCCGGCGAAGGTCCAGAGATACCTAGCTTGTGCCTCCTCGAAGTAGTCAAGTTCGAGGGCACCCCAACCTTGGAAGGTGGGTAAACCTGTGGAACCAGAGGTTGCACTCACAAATCTAATCCTCTTGGCTAGCTCAGGAACCATAATGGAACCGAATGGAGGGTTAGCTGACAGGTCCTTCCTGAGTTCGTCCTTCCTTAGAATCGGTATCTTCACGATATCCTTCCAATCGCGTATTTGATCTGGTTCGAAACCCTTGGACTTCCAGAAGTTCCTGTAAAAGGGCACGTTGTCCCATGCCCACTTAACTATCCTCTTGAGCCTGAAGGACTTTACCTTCTCCAACTCCTCCCTCTTCATGGTCATTATCTTCTTGTTCCAGAGCGTCTCGGAGGGATTCAAGGGATATTGGGTGTTAATGTAACCTTCCCTTCTAAGTTCCTCGTGGATCCTTTCATATTCCTGTAGAACCGTCATGGTTGTAAAATGTTTAAATAATTTAAAAACTTTAAGTCTTACCGTACGTGTAAAATCCCCTTCCAGAACTCTTGCCAGTTTGGCCTTGGGATACCATCTTGACCAGGAGGGGATTCGGTGAGTAGGCCTCATACCCTCTAGAGTGAATTTCCCTTAATGCGTTGAGGATCTTGTCTAGTCCCAGCTCGTCGGCCATCTCAAGGAGCCCCTTGGGGAAGTTAAAGCCAAGTCTCATCACCGTGTCTATCTCCTCTGCGTTGACTATGTTGTTCTCTATTAACCAGGCACCCTCATTCACCGCGAGAGAGATGATCCTTTCCGGGGGAACCTTGCTTTCGGGAGGCAGCGATACCTTGCTGTATTTGCCCGGTGCTGGGTAAGTGTAGAATCCCTTTCCCGTCTTGACCCCAAGCTCCTTTCTGTCCACCCTCTCCTTATAGCTTGAGCACTTAACGTCTGAGGCTCCCCTCTCCACTATGACCTTCCACAGGTCCACCGCCACGTCTAGACCAACGTAATCTGCGAGCTCGAAGATGCCCATGGGTAGCTTTAACTTGTTCCTGGCTGATGAGTCAACTTCCTCAATCGTGGCCTCACCGCTCTCAACCTCCCTGCACGCCTCTTGCAGTAGCCTCAGAAAGATCCTATTACTCACGAACCCTGGTACCTCAACCCTAAGTCTCACTGGAGTTTTCCCCATCTTCTTAGCCAACTCCACCGTGTACCTAGTTACATCCTCTGAGGTGTACTTGCTGGGAATAACCTCAACCAGCTTCATGAGGGGCGGTGGATTGAAGAAGTGCATCCCTATGACCTTCTCCTTCCTCGAGGTGATCTCGCCGATATCACTGATAGGGATTGAACTAGTATTAGTTGCCAGGATCGACTCCTTGGGCACCACTCTGTCCAGTTCCTGAAATACCTTTCTCTTCAACTCCAATATTTCCGGAACAGCCTCGATCGCAAAGTCAACGTCCTTAGCTACGTCATAGCTCACGGATATCTCTATTCTACTCATTACAGTATCAGGTGTTTCCCTTATGGTACCTCTCTCGTGCAATCTCTTGAGCGAATCATACATCCTCTCCTTGGCCCTGTTCAGGATGTCCCAGGATATGTCGATTAGCTTTACCTCCATGCCCGCCATGGCAGCCACTTCGGCTATGCCATGACCCATGGTTCCCGAACCAACAACAGCTATTCGCATACGAGTATGAGCGAAAACCAATTTAAAAGAGTGCTACTTTTACACTTTAAACATTTTAAACCCGAAGTGCTACTTCACATTATGAAAGCTGCAGTACTTCATACGTATAAGGAACCGCTGTCCATTGAGGACGTGAATATCTCCCAACCTAAGGCTGGGGAAGTCAAGATCAAGGTCAAGGCAACCGGGCTCTGTCACTCCGACGTCAATGTCTTTGAGGGGAAAACCCCAGTTCCTCCCCCAGTGGTTGCTGGACACGAAATATCAGGGATTGTGGAGGAAGTGGGACCTGGGGTGACCAGGGTTAAACCAGGTGATAGGGTGATTTCAGCGTTTATTCACCCCTGTGGTAAATGCGGTAACTGCGTTGCAGGAAAGGAGAATCTGTGTGAGACCTTCTCCCAGGTCAGACTCAAGGGAGTAATGCCAGATGGAACGTCAAGGCTGTCAAAGGACGGAAAGGAGATAAGGACTTTCCTTGGAGGCGGTTTCGCGGAGTACGCCATTGTGGGAGAGAACGCGCTAACCAGGGTTCCAGAGGACATGGACCTAGAGAAGGTAGCTGTCCTAGGTTGTGCTGGGTTAACAGGGTACGGTGCCATATCATCATCCAAGATTGAGCCTGGAGACACTGTGGCCGTGATAGGCGTAGGAGGAGTGGGTTTGTCCACAATACAACTCCTAAGGGCCTCGGGTGCCGGGAGGATAATCGCCGTGGGAACGAAAAAGTGGAAACTTGACAGGGCCATGGAGCTAGGTGCAACTGACGTGGTAAACTCGAAGGAGATAGATCCCGTCAAAGCAATAAAGGAGATCACGGGTGGAGGGCCACAGGTGGTGATAGAGGCTGGAGGAAATGAGGATACGATTCATATGGCGCTGGATTCAGTTAGAATTGGAGGAAAGGTGGTTCTGGTAGGGTTACCTCCAGCAACGGCCATGATACCCATCAGGGTAGCGTCAATAGTTAGGGGAGGCATAGAGGTTGTGGGGAATTACGGAGGAAGACCTAGGGTTGATATGCCCAAGCTTCTCGAGCTAGTGAGGCAGGGAAGATACGATCCGTCTAGGCTTGTGACGGGTAGATTCAGGTTGGAGGAAATAAATGAGGCAGTCAAAATGCTTGAGGAAGGAGAGGCCATAAGAAGTCTCATAATCCCGTAAGCTAGGTAAAGGTAGCTCTATCTTCTTCAGGACTTTTTCTTCACCAGATAGTGAGGTCTGTCGCAATCAGGCCTAGGCTTCTTGCAACATCCCTAAGCGACACTACGCCAATGACTCTGCTCCCCTCCTTCACGACGAGATGCCTAATCCCCTTACCCACCATTAGGATTGCCGCTTCCCCAACGTCAGTCCCTGCATCAGCCGTCACCAAGTTGGTGCTCATAACTTCCCTTACCTTGGTGGTCAAGGGAAGATCTGAGGCTATGGCATACACTATATCCCTTTCAGAGATGATCCCCTTAGGTTCTCCTCCCTCAACTACCAGAAGTGAGCCCACTATCTCCTTTTTCATGAGCTTAGCGGCCCTAACGAGATCTGACTCAGGATCTATGGTTACTGGTTCCCTCCCGATTAATTCTTTCAGAATCATTAAGTAATATATTGTCGTGAAGGATAATAAAGTTCCCAACCTCATCTAGAGATTTTAACACCCGTAATGATCAGGGAAGAAAATTCGAATATCGAATAAAAAAAGACCGGAATAATCTCGATTAAAAACCAGTTATTTTTTAAGTTATTTAAATGCATTTAAAGTGATGAAAGCTGTCGTAGTGAAAGGACATAAACAGGGTTATGAGGTCAGGGAAGTTCAGGACCCGAAACCTGCTTCAGGAGAAGTAATCATCAAGGTCAGGAGAGCAGCCCTGTGTTATAGGGACCTTCTCCAGCTACAGGGGTTCTACCCTAGAATGAAGTACCCTGTGGTTCTAGGACATGAGGTTGTTGGGGAGATACTGGAGGTAGGTGAGGGAGTGACCGGTTTCTCTCCAGGAGACAGAGTAATTTCACTCCTCTATGCGCCTGACGGAACCTGCCACTACTGCAGACAGGGTGAAGAGGCCTACTGCCACTCTAGGTTAGGATACTCTGAGGAACTAGATGGTTTCTTCTCTGAGATGGCCAAGGTGAAGGTAACCAGTCTCGTAAAGGTTCCAACGAGAGCTTCAGATGAGGGAGCCGTTATGGTTCCCTGCGTCACAGGCATGGTGTACAGAGGGTTGAGAAGGGCCAATCTAAGAGAGGGTGAAACTGTGTTAGTTACGGGAGCAAGCGGTGGAGTTGGAATACATGCCCTGCAAGTGGCAAAGGCCATGGGAGCCAGGGTAGTGGGTGTCACGACGTCGGAGGAGAAGGCATCCATCGTTGGAAAGTATGCTGATAGGGTCATAGTTGGATCGAAGTTCTCGGAGGAGGCAAAGAAAGAGGACATTAACGTGGTAATAGACACCGTGGGAACGCCAACCTTCGATGAAAGCCTAAAGTCGCTCTGGATGGGAGGTAGGATAGTCCAAATAGGAAACGTGGACCCAACCCAATCCTATCAGCTGAGGTTAGGTTACACCATTCTAAAGGATATAGCCATAATTGGGCACGCGTCAGCCACAAGGAGGGATGCAGAGGGAGCACTAAAGCTGACTGCTGAGGGGAAGATAAGACCAGTGGTTGCGGGAACTGTTCACCTGGAGGAGATAGACAAGGGATATGAAATGCTTAAGGATAAGCACAAAGTGGGGAAAGTACTCCTTACCACGTAATCTAGGATAGTACAATCAGTAGCAAAGTATTGTCCACAACTCCAAGTAGACACTGACGATATTTGCCAAGATAGTTAACTCAAGGTATAGATAAGGTAAAAGAAGATCCCAATTAGCTAAACAAACCTTGAGAGGATAAGGAGTCACTTAATCATGTTGAAGGTTTCCAACGATGAAATCGTTTAACAATGTTGATACGGATTGGACAAAGGATTGAAGCAGGAGACTCGAAGCTACTCCGCCCTTACGGACGGGGCATCCCCACCTCGCGATGGGGATTTCCTGCTTCTTTGGGGGAACTTACTATACATCACCTCATGGAAGGTGACGTACAGTAGGGGTTCCCCCTCCACAGGCAGAGGGGCAGTCCCAACCCCATCCCTCAAGATGTTTAGGGACGCGTTGTAATCACGGTCGATAACAAGGCCGCAACTGGGACAGTGAAATAACCTGTCAGACAGGCCAAGTTTTACCCTGTACCCACACCTGGAACAGGTCTGCGACGTATATGCTGGGTCTACCTCGACCACCCTCCTACCAGCTCAGCCTTGTGGGAGAGGTGATGGAGGAAGGTGGAGAAACTGGAGTAGAGGATGTGCTTCCTCAATCTACCGAAGGAGTCCTGTACCATTTCTCGTGTGTTTAGCTTCTCAACAACTATTACGTCATGATCCTTGACTAACCACGTGGTTATCTTGTGTATGTAATCGCGTAGAGTGTTCTCAAGCCTCTCATAGGCCTTAGCTAGCTTCAGTCTAGCCTTTTCGCGGTTCCTTGAACCCCTCCTCTTCCTCGACAGTCTCCTTTGCAACAATTTGATCCTCTCTTCCCTCCTATCTAGGAGTTTAGGGTTCTCGATTACGTCACCGTCACTCGTGGTAACGAATTTTCCTATTCCTAGGTCAATCCCCACGACTCTACCGGTCCTTTCTAGGGGTTGTTTCTCTTGTTCGACTTGAAATATTGCGTACTACCTGTTTGTCTTGCTTCTCTTCACGATTACTCCCTTCACTTCTCCCTGTGTTGGCCTATGAAGAAGGAGCTTGATCTCTCCTATCTTGGATAGATGGAGCTTATCGCCTCGCAATTTGAACCCAGATTGGTTGTACCAGACTATCTTGAACGCCTTCCTGTACCTTAGTTTCCCCACTTTCTTTTCGTTCCTCTTTAGTTCTGATAACACCTTGATGTTGTACCATAGGACGTTGTTTACCATTTGTAGGGCTTTAGAGTACACCTCGTGTTTCTCGTCCATGTCCTTGAGTAGCTTTTGAGTGTCGAACTGTGTTGCCTTCATTCCCTGTCTTCTTCTCTCCGTGATGTAGTCCAGTAACTTGTTGTACACTTTCGCCTCTATTTCCATCGTGTTGATGAGTTTTCTCTCTATCTCTGGTGTCGGGTATGCCCTGTACTTGAATGAGAGGGTTACCTTGCCATCTTTTGATTTCAACGCTGTATAAAAACCAGTTTCTTTTGGTACAAAATCTTTTCTGGGGGCTATCCATCCCCACGCGGATGGAGACTTCCGCCCTCTTAACCCCCGTCAAGGTTAAAAACAGGAAAAGACTAGGAGGCCGATCAAGGAGAACCAACAACATTGCTCATATCTGATCACATTGGAAAGTCATTCCAGGAAACGACTAGTCCTCTAGTAAAAGGTAACTTCACACTATCGTAAATAAGGCTTATAATCCAGTTACTTTGTAGGTTACTGGGGATGGCGTCCCCCAGGGCTTGTTCCCGAACCGCCTGATACATGAAGGCTGATGACGCCTATCTCTTGCCTAGGTGAGATAGGATGACTGGCCTAAACCTAGTGGGATGGATAATACTAGTTCCCATTTTGGGAAGTGCAGTAGTTTTTAAGGAAAAGTACTCCACGGTAGCCTCTGCTACGATCACCCTAATTCTCGTGCTAGCTCTCAAACCATTTTTACCCATAGTCTCCCAATTTTACGTTAGTAACTTAACTTGGTATTTTTTGGTCATGGTGGCCGGTGTCTATCTGCTCTCATCCATTTACTCCCTCTTCTACGTGGAGAAGAGGGGAGTTCAGGAAAGGAATTACTATTATTTCCTCAATCTATTCGCCGCCTCCATGTTGTTCACACTCTCCGTCAACAATCTTGGACTCATGTGGGTTGGATTAGAGGCCACTACGATATCGTCCGTGCTTCTAGTAACCTTTGAGGGTACTTCAACTGCACTTGAGGCAGGATGGAGGTATCTCCTTCTTGTTTCCTCCGGAGTGACTTTCGCATTCATCTCTGTCATCCTTTTCTATTTCGGCCTACACACCTTAACCATAAGCGAGGTACTATATCCTCACTTTTCTCCATTATTCTCGTTGGCCTCAGCCATTGCACTATTGGGTTTCGGGACAAAGGCTGGAGTATTCCCAGTAAATACCTGGCTACCAGATGCTCATTCGGAAGCTCCTTCACCTGTGAGTGCACTTTTTTCAGGAGTCCTCCTGCCAGTATCTATCTACATTCTTCACACAATTTTCATCATAGCACCCCTTCCGGGACTGTATAGCTGGCTAGCTACTATCTCCATTCTCATTTCCTCCATAATGATGGCTAGCCAACGATATTACAAGAGGCTATTCGCCTACTCCACGATCGAGAACATGAATTTTGCCCTTCTTGGGGTTGCAGTGAACTCGTTAACAGGTTTAGTTATACTCTTGGTGACTCACGCATTCGCTAAGGCTGGGGCGTTTTATGCGTCTGGATCCCTGCTCAAAAGCCAAGGGACCAAGGAGATCAACGAACATGGACTCTATGGAAGTCCCTTACTAGCTTCTTCGCTCATCCTTTCATCTCTAGCAGTAACGGGTGCACCTCCCTTTGGCAACTTCATTGGAGAGTTCCTGATTCTCTCCTCAGTCCTCAAACATGGACTTGTCCCCCAATTCTGGATTGTAATCATTTCCTTGATAATATCATTCGTCTGCGTTAACTATCATGTGTCTAGGATGATCTTTAAGGGAAAACCATTTCGGGAGAGATACAAGGCACTCTCGATCATTGCCATAATTTCAGCTCTGATTTCCTTAATCGTTGGTGTAGTAGGGGTGGTACTACTATGAGAGTTATAGGAGATATAGGGCCTTACTGCCTGACCTCAGACGGGCTCAGAGAAGGACCGTGCATTAAGGACCAGAGCGAAGAGGAGAGTCTGGGCTATGGTTCATTCAAGTTCGTTTATGGCCCGTCAGCTGGGGGTCTACTGGAGTCAGTGGGATTTGAAATTACAACTTATGGAGAAAGCATAGAGAAAATAAATCATTTACCATATAAGGGTAGACAAATAACTCTCTCCGGGCTGACAATTGGAGATGCCCTCCTTAGAGTTGAGAGAATTAACGGAGCGTTCACCGCATCTCATTCCATCTCTTTTCTTCAGGCAATTGAGAGTGCCTTAGAGATAGAGGTGCCTCACGACGTTGTTATTTCTAGGATGGCTCAGCTCGAGCTTGAAAGGATAAGGAATAATCTACTCGTGATTCAGAGGGTATTGGAATCGGCATCGTTCCTGGTTCCATCATTTCTTCTTCTCCAGCAGATAGAGGAGGTTAACAGGGCCATAGCGAGGTCTTGCGGTCATAGATATTTCTTTGGGGCTAACTACCCAGGAGGAGTTAGATGTGAGCTTAAGCTTCCGTCTCTTAAGATTTCGGACATAGAGAGAACGCTAGAGAACAGGATCTTCATTGACAGACTCCAAGGCAATGGAGTGGTTAAGGATAGCTTCTCCATTGGGCCTGTCGCCAGGGCCTCTGGGTTCAAGTACGACGCAAGGCTAGACTCGGATTTTCTAGCTTACAGGAACTTTGACCTGAGAATCCCTACTCAGGATCAGGGAGATGCCTTCTCCAGGATCCTAGTTCGTCTGGAGGAGATTAAGGAATCGCTTAGGCTACTCCAGGAGCTCAAGGTAAAACCCTGTAGTTTCACCATGAAGATAAGGGATGGAGAGGGAATAGGAAGAGTTGAGAGCCCATCTGGAGATCTGGCTTACCTCACAAGGGTGAGGAGTGGCCACGTGGAGAGAGCATACCTTTTAGCTCCATCAAAGGTAAACATGAGACTTTTCCTCAAGTCCATGCCTGGAAATATCTTCACTGACTTTCCCTTCAACTGGGAAAGTTTCGGGATCTGGATATCTGAGCTCGAGGTCGATCTGGAATGAATTGGTTTATAAAGGGAATTAGGATGGGTGTTAAGACCGAGGACGATTATCACCACGAAACTAAATGGCCATCCAGGCTCACGAGAGTTAAAGGAGGAGAAATTACCTGTCCCACTGACGCCATAGGTGAGGAATGGAAACAGGAGAGATGCATTTTCTGCAGGGCATGTGAACCCGTATTCTCGCCAACAGGGGAGACCTTGACACCTAGGGTTGAGAGGTCAGATGTTACCTTCAAAAGATCATTCTATCTGTATCCGTTAGATGCTGGAAGCTGTGGCGGATGCAACCTAGAACTAAGGCTGATTTCCTCTCCTCAGTATGATATGACTAGATTTGGTATTTTCTTCACCAATACCCCCAAGCACGCCGACGCACTACTAATTATGGGGAATCTGGGCAAGAGAATGGAAGAGGTTATAAGGAGAGCTTATGATGTAATACCTTCCCCAAAGCTAGTGATTCTCTTGGGTACGTGTGCCATATCAGGTGGAGTGACCGGAATTCCACCAGACATAAGGGGAGACGTCATTGTTCCAGGCTGTCCCCCAACCCCTGCCTCAATACTTGATGCATTGATAAAGGCCAAAGGAGGTGATAGGAAGTGATTCTAGAACTCGACCTAATTTACATACTATCTGCTCTTTCCTTAGTTACATCCCTCTTCAGCAACAGAATATCTTTAGTGCTTCTCGTGTTAGCTTCTGGGATACTTGCCTTTTACGGTGTACAGGAACTACCCATGGGTATATTCTACCTAGTCGCGGGATTGGTATGGGTTCTGGTCGCTTTACACTCCTTGTTCCACTATAGCGATAAGTGGCTCACTATGACCCTAAGTGGTACTGTACTAGGGATCATTGTGGTTCTTACCAGCACGAACTACATCGAGTTTCTCGCGGGATGGGAAACCATGACGCTTTTCTCGTTCGTTGGAATAGCGATCTACAGAAAGGACTGGAAACCTGCATTAACTTTCCTTGCGTTCGGGGAGCTGAGCACTGCATTACTGCTAGCCGGTTTCGCCCTTGCCTACTCTCAGACAGGTAGTCTAGTATTCGAGAGGTTAAGCACTCAGCTCCCCCTCATTATAACGTCAATGGGTTTCATCGTCAAGATGGGAATATTCCCATTCCTTGTCGTGGAGTGGTTGCCCATAGCCCACGGAAACGCCAGGTCGGATCTATCAGCAGTTCTAAGCGCAACGGTAACCATGACAGGGATTTACGGAATATTGAAGATGGAGTCCTTGAGTCCCGTTTCGACGTATCTGGGAATATTCCTTCTCGCCGTGGGAGCCTTCTCCAACCTGTTTGGTGCCCTATACTCCTATGTCTCCGATCATGTTAAGGGATTGCTAGCGTTTAGCACCATCGAAAATAATGGTGCCATGCTAGCTCTGTTGGGAAGCCTAGAGCTTGTGAGCGGAGACTTGAAGGAGTTCGTCACGTTTAGTCTTTTTACTTACGTAATAGCTCACTCCCTCGCTAAGACAGGGCTTTTTCTTTCAACTGGATATGTTGAGGGAGAATCGCTGACAACTGCAAGCTCCTTTAGATATGGTCTCTCAGTTCTAGGAGCAGTCCTGATGGCCATGTCGTTATCGGGGCTTTTGCCTACCATAGGGGGAATCGCGACGTGGTCATTGCTGGAGTCGATGTTCATGGAAGCTATAACACTACCGCACTTCATCAACATTGTCCCAATAGTGGCAGGTGTCATGATAGGCATGGGAGAGGGATTTGCCACCGGATCCCTTGCGAAGTTCGTATCATACACTCAACTGACAAAACCGATCAAGGACAAACAGGGACTCATCCTTGCAGTTTCTGGGATCCTCGTCTTAGTTACTGTGGGCCTGGCGTATCTTCTTTCTCCCTTCAGAACAGAGGTGTCCCAGCTTGGGGTTGGGCTAAATTCCCTTATCTCCTCGCAATATCAAAGAAGTTTTGGAGGGATTGATCCGCTTTATATCTTAGTTTCATGGCCGATTATCGCATTAATAGTGTACCTGTCCCTAGGTAAGAGAAAAATAAGAGTTGTAGACCCTTGGGATAATGGATCTGCTCAAGGATTTAGATACACCTCCTTTGGCATGGCAAATAACGTGAGACTGATGTTAAGGGCTTTACTTAGAACCAAGACTGGATCCCTGGAGACTAGCGCTGACATCTTCTGGCAAGCCATGTTAGTTTTAATCAGATGGTATCTCAAATTCTCTAGAACCTTCTCCAGGAGCTTCATGAATGGCTCCCTGAGATGGTACATGGTTTACATGATAATTGCCATTGTCGTCATAATGGTGATCACGTTATGATTAACACGTTAGTGGAAACACTTATCCAGGTCTCTGCAGTACTTGCCCTCTCTCCTCTCTATCCCGGCATCCTTGAGAAAATGAAAGCTAGGGTGGAAGGAAGAAGAGGTCCTAGCATATTTCAGCCCTACTACGATCTACTAAAACTTAACAAGAAGGAGATGACCATTCCGAGAAACGCAGGATGGCTCTTCGTCAATGGACCATACCTTGTTTTCTCGATTTATGTCCTTATCTCCTTTGTAATTCCTGTTGTTTACCCAGAACCTGTCTATCTTACCCCAGTGGTGGACTTTTTAGGAGGAGCTCTCCTTTTCTCGCTTTCAGGTTTCTTGAAAGTCTATGAGTCCATGGAAAGCTCTAGTAACCTAGTAACTCTTGGGGTATCGAGAAACATTTCCTTTGCCTATCTTGGAGAGGCCACCCTGCTAACAGTGTTCATAGCAGTTGCGTTGGTAACTGGAACTAATAATCCCTACATTACAATGGAGGCTATTCAATCGCCGACAGAATATCTCTTCCTGCCTCATATAACAGCCAGTGTGGCCTTTTTCATGTTATGGTTGTACGAGACTGGGAAACTTCCGTTGGAGAGCTCAGGGATGTCGGAAATGGGAATGATCGATGATTCTCTAGTATATGAATACAGCGGAAAGGGTCTGATGCTATTGAGATGGGGAAGCTACGTGAAGTCTTACCTTCTTGGGTCTGTGTTGTTAAACGTCTTCCTCATACCCTGGGGAATGCAGACGGGTGTACTTGGGGCCATGGCGGATGTGGGAATAATGTTCCTGAAGTGGTTAGTTCTCCTTATGATAACCGTGGTAATAGAGACAAGCCTCGCGAAGTTCAGGCTATTTAAGATACAGGACTTCCTGATTGTGGCCTTAGTGCTCTCGGTGTTTTCGGTTATCCTGACGGTGACCTTGAATGGTTGAACTTATCCAGGAAATAATACTGTTGCTCTCCTTCCTGTTACCTGTCACTGCCTTGTATATACAGGGTCAAGCCTATTTCAATCCTGCAATAAAAGTGGTTGGGGTTCAGTCCCTTATCATTGGGACTATTTCTCTTGTTTACTATTTATTTACGGATAATATTGAGTTCATAATATTAGCTGGGATAATATTTTTTACGAGAGTATTCCTTACGCCATATATTCTACTAAGGACGGTAAAGTATAGAGAATGGGATAGGGAAAAAGTAAAGGTTTTATCCAGTTTCGTTTTGAACTTAACCTTCTTCTTCTCGGCAACCCTCCTTGTAGCTTATGCGGTATTCACAAGGGCTATACCAACGGAATATGAGCAGGTTATAATGCCCATGACGCTCTTTTTCCAGGGTTTATTTCTCATAGCATCACGTAAGTCAACCGTAGCTCACATACTAGGGTATATAGAACTTGAAAATTCCCTTGTGATGCTGGGCATATTTCTCATACCTCCACCGATCCTGATAGATGCTACAGTATTTCTAGATGTCTTGGCCCTAGTTGTCATATCGTCCATCATTATCGTCGAGAAGAGAGACCACGAGCCTCTTGAAGAGTTAACAGGATGAAAACACCAAGGTCTAACAAGAAATGGAGTTGCTTAACAGCGTGACTCATTCACGCCCGGCATTAGTTAGAGAAGCGAATGGTGACATGTATGTTATCTTCACATGAAACCTTCGGAACTCGTCTTGAGCGAGTCTGAAGGAAAAGAGATCTTAAGAAGTTTTAAACAACAGACTTGTCATGAAGATCCTTTCGTGGAACGTCAACGGCCTCAAGGCGATACTCGGTAAGGGCCTTCTTGATCTTGTAAAGAAGCAGGAATACGACATCTTGATGTTCCAAGAGGTTAAGAGTAGCCAGCTACCCATTGACTTCCAACTACTTCCATATAGGTCCTATCTTTATCCAGCTAAGAAGAAGGGTTATAGCGGAACACTTACCTTAACCAGGATAGAGCCAATATCAGCGAAGTACGGAATAGGAGATGAGGAGTTTGACTCCGAGGGCAGGGTTATCGCACTTGAATTTCAAAAGGTTTACGTTATCAACGTCTATTTCCCGAACGCAGGAGAGGAACTTAAGAGGCTAGATTTCAAGTTGAGGTTTAACCAAAGGTTCCATGAATTCGTGAAGAACCTTGGAAAGCCCTGCGTGATCTGTGGGGACTTCAACGTAGCGCATGAGGAGATAGATATAGCAAGACCAAAGGACAACGTTAACCACGCAGGTTTCACTCCGGAGGAGAGAAAGTGGTTTCACGAATTCCTTGCCTCTGGGTTCGTGGATACCTTCAGGATTTTTGTGAAAGAGGGAGGCCATTACTCATGGTGGTCCTATAGGTTCCATGCCAGGGAAAAGAACATAGGCTGGAGAATAGACTACTGCGTTGTATCCAAGGAGCTAGAGAAACATGTAAAGAAGGCCGAAATTCTGGAGAAGGTGATGGGGTCTGACCACGCTCCAGTCACCTTGGAGCTTGATATTTAACCTAGGTCCGTGATGAAGGTTAAGTCTGCGCAATTACAGAATCAAGATCAAGTAAATCGTTTCCAGTAACTCATAGATGCCGTAATACGTTAGACCGTTCGCGATTTGCATTTTGCTAAGGCCACCCCTCACATAGTAGGCCCCACCGAGCACATGGATTACGAGATAGAGAAGCCCGAGATAATATAACACGCCAGCAACTGCATGTAACGCGATCAAGACTATGTAGAATACTGCTTCGTAGACGGCGATGAGATTTCCAAGTCTCTTCGGGAACGTCATTTTCATGAAAGAGACAACTGTCCCGGTAAGATGAATAAGTATCATGACCAAAATCATGAAAAAGATAAATTCCATTTAACCACCTCACATGTACTTGGGCTTCCATCCTGCCGGCAAGATACTATCCCTTAGCTCGAAAAGTATGTTCGGATTCCAGGCCAATTCCTTGTCCAATTCACGGTAAATGCTGTGTTCCTCGATGGAGTTATGTGCCTTAAGCAGTTGCATAAGGAGAATGAGTTTCACTTCAGTTTCGTTGTCTCTTTCCTCTACGAGTCGAAGAATATTGTCCAACAGGTTCCAGATCGCTACGTGTTGCATCATTAGCTCACTTATCCAGTTGTCAAGATCTGGACCCTTTAGGTAAGGAAAGAGAACCTCTTCCTCCAGGAAGATATGTGTCTTTATCCTGGCGCTTGCTATTTTCGCCTTATTCCACGCTCTCTCCCAGTCTCTCCTTTTAACCTCCTTTAGGGTTTCTTCCAATTCGTTATCTCCACTTACATGGTCCCTAGTCATGAACAAGGAGATAGTCTCGACGTTCTGCAATATCCTCACCTAGGGAGGCTTCACGTCGATAGCTGCCACTGGGCATACATTAACGCATGCCATGCAAAATATACATGCGTTCTCGTTAACTGGATCGGCCTTCTTTTCCGAGACTGGGTTGCCAGGAGTATCAAACCATTGAAACACGTTCACTGGACATGCAGTTATACATGAACCGTCAGCAATGCAGATGTCAAAGTCCACTCCGACAATGGTTCCATGGACTCCCAAGACTTTAGGCGAATCTACGTTTCCGTAAACCTTGTGGCCCACATGTTCCCCCGACACTGGCCTTGATCTGTAGTTGGGATCTATTCCCATCAGATCACCGAGAGTCTTCTCTCGAGACGCTAAGAAAAATTAATACCCTAAACATTAAGGGTTGATCCAGAACCAATAATTTTACATTAACAAACAAATATAACCTTTCTCTCAGGAAACGATTTTAGCTTTACATTGATCCTCACTAGCTTCACTGGCTTAACCTAGTAGTACAATGTATTGAAGTAGTAGATATGGGATTCCATGGCATCATGCCCTCTTTGAACTAAACTTCTAGAGAGAACGTCCTCTTTACGAAAGATTTCACTCTTCTCAGTCAGACTTCTATTTTCTCTTACCTATATAGAGATTCTGCTAAATAGAGACTCGTTTTCCAGTAATCCCACAGAAGAGTCTTAGCTCCACAGGCAGGGTAATCTCGACTCAGACAACTATATGCATCCACTTATCTACCAAGAGCGTGTAACCATGAAATCGTTGGATTTTGTCTAACTAATCCCGATTGATCGCCAAATCTACTGTTAATTTGCGATATGCTTCCTCCATGTCATTCCAGAATCTCTCTAGTAACTTTGACTTATTAACATAGTATTCAAATTGAAAACGGCCTTTTCCGCGTTTTATCGTACCGCTTCTTCTTTGTCTCCTCTCAACTAAACCTAGCTCGTACAATCTTTTTAAAGAGAGGCTTAAAGATACCTTAGGTACGCCAATCAACGGTATTAACTCCTCAACCGTTATCGGCTTTTCGGACGTCCACAATCTCCATAGGACCTCGGTGGTTGTGGGGCTAAGTCCATAGATGCATCTTACCAATTTTGCTGCAACTCTGTCTGCCGTGTTATAATTAGTTTGGGTGATTTGATCCATAAAAACAATGATTATTTCTTGATTTTAATTATAGACCCTAAATATTTAGGCCTTTATAGTTATCTAAACACCAACGGAAAACTCCCTAAGCATTTAGGGTTCATCCTTTTTTGTAGTTAGACACATTAGATCCTATGACCACACTGGATTTGAGGGAGGTAGATCCTCCTCTTAGACATAAGCTGGTATTAGAAACTTTTCACAAGATGAGGCCTGGAGAGGAACTGGAAGTGATAGCTGACCACTATCCGGCTCATCTCCTCCAACTAATCTCGGGCAAGATTAAGAAATACGAGGTCAAAGAGAGCGGCGAGGGCATCTTTGTGCTAAAGCTAATCAAGGGTGGAGAAGAACCTAGACCTATAGTATCTCGCCTGTCTGATTATAGAAAATCAGGGGAAACATTTACTCCAATACCAGTTATCAGAAAGGACGAGTATGGAGCCATTCTAGTCTTCTTCAAACCTGGACAGTATATTCCAATACATGCCCCCGACTCAGACCTTATTTTCTACGTAATTGAGGGAAAGGGGAAAGCGCAGATTGGGGAGAACCAAGTTGAGATAGATAAGGGTTCTATCGTTGTTGTTCCAAAGGGCGTAAAGAGGGGAATAACGGCGGAAACATACATGGAGGCGCTACATGTGGTGGTTCCAGCTCCATCCCCAGAGGACCATGAAAAAGTGATGGAGGCCGCAGCTAGGGGAATTAGGGAAGTTCAGTTAAAGGGGTAACCAGGTTAGCTCCATTACTCGTTAGTAGTTTGGATTCTCGACCAAAAAAGTTTCCCTGAGAAATACTTGGGACAGATAATAACTCCATCTTGTCAATCCTCATACGAATTTCCATAAAATGATCACACTATAGATAAACTCGTTACTGACGACTTAACGTCCTAAGGTTTTCCTTAAGCTTATTTTAAGCTACAGTAGCAGGTTGTGTCATGGAAATCGAATACCTAGAAATTGAAAGCGATTATCTCCGTGACAATCCTTGGAAGGACACGTACAAGAGGAAGGTGGCTGTGGTGACCACTGGATCCACCGAGGATATCCCTGGTATTCTCTACCTCAGCGGCTATTTCTCAACGTCACTGACCCAGTTAAACCTGGACCCTCTCTCAGAGTCCCTAAAGGACAGGGTAGGAAGACTTTACGCAGAGAGAAACATTGGCGACTTGGCCCTCATCCTTCCAGACACCTTCACCTCTCTGGGAGGCAACCAGTACCTGGACTCGAAGGCAATAGGTCTATATGAATCCTTTCTCATGAAGGAACTTGTTCCGCTCGTGAGGGAGAAGTACCAGATCACATCCCTAGGTGTCATGGGAAAGTCCTCGGGCGGATATGGAGCCCTTCACCTAGGAAGTAAGTACGACTTTCAGGCGATAGCGATTCATTCAGCCGACGCCTACTTCGAGTACGCCTACCTTCCTCTTTTTCCACGGGTGATCCAGACTCTAAGAAGAACCGGTACCCCCAAAGACTTCGTGAGCATGTTCTGGGCTCAGCAGGACCGTAAAAGGAGAGACCTGTTGGACGCAATGATGATCATAGGACTTTCAGCCTTTTACTCTCCCACGGAAAATGTGGAGTTACCCTTTGAACTTGAAACTGGAAGGATTAGGGAGGAGGTTTGGAGGCACTGGCTTTCCTTGGATCCAGTTAGGTTCCTTGAAGAACGAAAGGAAAAACTTAGGGGAAAGTCAATCTACATAGACGTTGGAGATAGGGACGACTTTCATCTCCAGTATGGAAATAGGATAATACACGAGATGCTGAACAACTGGAAGATAGCTCATGTCTATGAGGAATTTCATGGGGGGCACATGAACACATCGTATAGGTACGACGTCTCCCTAGTTTACCTCTACGAAAACCTGAAGGCCAAGTAAAACTTGCTAATGCCTTTACCTTTTATGAGGTTGTCCCTTGATAATGGAAAGAGTTACGGTTCATGTGGACCAAAGATTCATAATCCTTTTTTCAACTCCTTTCTGAACTATTTCATTACCGTGTATTATTCTATATAAATATATCATTCTCTATGGGCTAGAAGAAAGATTATTTATCTTCTATAACAAAGTCATTAATAATGATAGAAGTCGTATTGCTAACAAAAGTGGTCCTGACGATGGTTGGAGTCATTTCCTCGGTGTATGGCATAAGCTATGTGATTCTAGGAAGGTTTGATATACCCTTCATACCTAAGAAGGACTCAACTATGGTCGGTTCGATGCTCATAGGGATAGCGTTAGCTCTATTTATTATTTCCGCGTTTATTCCATAAGATGAATGTGCTAGTTGGATTAGAGGATGGGCAAGTTTTTTCCCTTGAAGATACAGGAGTGATAAGGAGGTCTTCAGGGCTACCCTCTGTCATGATTGTCAGGGAATTAACAAGGGAGAAACTTCAGGACTATGCAAGTAGAGGAGTCAAGGTCTTTGTATGTAACTCGGATGAGAAGGAGTGTCTATCCCAGGTACTAAACAAGATATTCCCACAATGCAAAACGTGTAAGTTCGCTTAACACTTTCTCTGCAGGACAAGACCAAAGTGATAGTGGCCAGGAGAGAACTCTGTCACTACCTGAAAATCCTTGAACGTGGCAAGGTAATCTTCACGCGACATCCTAATATGAACCGGTGGTCCAAAGGGGGCATCTTTCCTCCAATCCACGATTATTACCCTACCACAAGGTTTAAGGATCCTCATGACTTCCTTGTAGGCTCCCTCCCTGTCCATGTCATGAAAGGAGCTTGAGAACACCACTACATCCACTGATGATGATGGAAGAGAAGTATGTTCCGATGGCTCGTTGAGAAAAACGGTGGAGCTTTTCTTCACCCTAGTTTTAGCTATATCGAGTGCCTCCTTACTTAGATCAATACAGTACAACTTAAGGGAGTGTTCCTCAAGTACTGGACAGTAATATCCTGGACCGCATCCCATATCCACTACTACTTCATTTCCATGAAGTAATGACGGAACAAACTTCTCTGGGTCCTCAAATTTCTTCCTTTCTGGATCTAAAAGCCTCCTAAAATGATGATCCATGATCCTATTACATATTCCAACACTTAAATCGCTTAATGATTAAGTTTCTATTACGTTGCAACAAGAACATAACCGTCCCACTCAAAAGGATTCAGCTTCCTATCTGCATCATCGGAACAAAAATCCCTAGATTAATATTCGGTGTTCTTAACATCCTTTGTAGTTTCAACATTCTTCAACGCATACTCTGTACTATAGTCTAGGATACGCTCCATGTCAACTTCAAGTGCCACAGCCACAGCTTGGCCAGATTCCAGTATAAGGTTTGCTAGAACGTCATTACCAGTTATTACTTGATTTCCCCTTATCATTTTCATGTGACTTGGCTTCCCGTCCTTAACCTGAATGCTTGCTCTTAGATTCTTACCTTTGATTACAATAGCTCCTGTCTTCATGTTGGTCATAAGTTGCCTTATCTTGGTTGCTATCTCTGAGATTTCTCCCTCTACCCTACCCACTTCAGTCATGGGTAACCCCTGGGGTTCTGGGGCTACAACTTGTTCCTTCTCTAAATACAGCTTTACATACGGTAATATATGGTCTTGGATGAAATGTTCTGCAAGCTGAAAGGGACTTCTTCCCATTAACTTGTCCAATGTAGAGCTCTTGTAGGCAACGTCTAGACCCACTCTAATTTTCGACCCAACTGCTGAATCCTCAACTATAAATTCGGCTCTCCATTCAAACTTCGCATCGTCCGATTTTCCAGCATAAACTATGGCTCCCCCGGATAGATTAGGGCCATTCATATACCCTATAGTCACGTGTAATTTTGTGTCTGGCGTACCAAAGATATAGAGAACCCTTAGTCTCTTTCAGGGCTAGTTAGTTTTCCAGGAGCGACGTATTGACCTGTTGCCTTATCCAGGATCTACAGAATGTTAACATGGCCCATCACTCTTGAGAAGAGGAAGGGATCCATTAATCCTGACTTAATCACTGATTTAGGCGCTTTAACATCAATTTCATAGGTCTGTAACATACCTATTAGTTGTGTTAGATTACTTGTCTTATTAAAAATTTTTCCCCAGATATGCTCAATATTACTACTCCCTCTTAACTGATAGTAATCTAATGACGTTTAATATTCTTCGCTCCAAGGTCTGATAAACCAGTTCGCTTATGGAATCAGAGCTCAGTTTCACTCCACCGCGTGTCCCTTTTCTAGAGGGAAGATCATTGAAACTAGTATTCCACGAACTGATAGTAATGGAATAGGTGATGACATGGAAGGTTACGTAATAGATGCCGTACCATACAGGGGTAGAATAAAGATCGTGCTGGACTCCTTCAGAGAAGCGTGGATTAAGACAACCTATCCCATTTACGTCATCACCGATAGACCTGACCTCGTGATGCAACATCCCTCGGTGGTGTCCCACGAAGAGGAGGAGTGGAGAACCCTATCTGGCGAAAGGATTACCTTACACAGGTATGAGCTCCTTGACCTTGAGGCGAGGTCCTATATTTCTAGGAGAACGACCGTGGTGAACCAGCTTCCCACCACACTTTCCCTTGTCCTGGACAGGTTAGATGCTAGACCCTTCAGAAGGGTCAGGATAGACGAAGGTAAAGTCCTCGAATTCTGGGATCTGGGCCTATCCTTTCCGCCCGTGAAATATGCCACGGTGATAACACATGACTGGTATGGCCCTTCAGAGACGGGGAACATGTTTGAGGCTGACGTGAACGGAGAGAAGTGGAGGGGGTTACTGAGAGACCTGGACCTCGAGGTAGACGTCGCTGGCTGTTTCGGACGTGCGTGCGACCACGTGAAGGCGCCAGTTAAGATAAAACTTGAACAAAAGAGGTCTCCGGTCTCCATTAAGGGGTTAATTGAGTGGTCCTACACCTGCAAGACACCCGTAAGGGAATTGGTGGACGCTACCATAGGGAAAGCGCTGACCACAAACGAGGCCTGGGTCGCATTCGAGAAGAAAATAGTTGTTCCCAACAAGGTCCCGAGGGTAGAGAAGCTCAGGGATATGGATGAACTGCTCCTCAACGATAAGGGTGGACTGGTCCTGTTTCCTAGAACCGGTTGCTTCGACGATGCCTGGCAAGTTGACTTCTCCTCTATGTATCCTTCTCTCATAGTTAAGCATAACATCTCCGGGGAAACCGTTGACGCCTGCGATGACGTAGTCACAGAGATAGGCCATACCATCTGCAATAGCGAGAGGGGGATAGTACCGGAGGCGCTATCCTGGTTAATAAGAAGGAAAGAGGCCCTAAAGCCCGTGGACCCTGAAAGGGCAGAGGCGATAAAATGGATACTTGTTGCCTCCTTTGGGTATCTAGGATACAGGAACTCTAAGTTTGGGAAGATTGAGGCATATGAACTGGTGACCTACTACGCGAGGAAGACATTGAGGAGAGCCTTGGAAATTGCGCAGGAAATTGGGGTTGAAGTGCTTCACGGGATAGTGGACTCCCTCGTGATTAGGGGGGATGCTCCACAGCTAGTGAGGAGACTGGAGGAGGAGACTGGGTTACACCTTCGCTCCACCAGGCTAAAGTGGATAGTTCTTGGGGGGAGAAGGGATGGACTTCCTTACCCTATGAGGTACTTTGGAATGACGGAGGAAGGAATGAAATACAAAGGAATCATCAGGAGAAACATGCCGAACCTAGTAAGGGATTTCCTCGAGAGCTCCATGAACATCCTTTCCAGGGCGGAGACGTGTGAGGACCTGAAAAGGCTTAGGTCAAACCTACTCGAGAACCTCAGGGAGTATGAAGAGAGGGTAATTCATGGGGAGCCCAGGGACTTCGTTATGTGGGTGAAGGGAGAGCCATACGTGAGGGGAGTGAGGGGGTTCTACAACGCAAGGAGAGGGTTCATGGGGAGGGATACGAAGTACTATCTGGAATATCTTAGGAGAACGGCGAGGGAGGTCCTGGGAATTGGATGAGAGACTACTCACGGGGTTTCAGGAACTCGACAGGATAACCCGAGACGACGAGTTCGTGGAATTCTACTCAACTGATTGGGAACTATTGCGAGTATTCTACCATAGGGTCATAGCACTATCGTCCCCTATCCTAGTAGTGGTGGTCTCGGAGAGGGGCGGACTTGATCCAGTCCTGGTGAGGAGATTCCAACGCATATTCAACGTGACTGGTTCAGTGAAGTTGAGGAGGGCGTTCAAGGCGGAGGACGTGGAACCCACAATAAGGGCCATGGGGGACATGGAGTTGATCGTGATTGATCCATATCATCACAGGAACGGGAGGGAATACTCGAAAATAGTTGGGGCACTGAGGGAGAGAAGGGGGAAGCGTTTCCTGTTCAGTTACATGGATAGGCAGAGAGAGGGGCCAACCTTTGGGCTCCACTCTGCCCACAGCGTAATCAAGCTCGAGAGAACGCGAACCGGTTTCAGGGCAGTGATAATGAAGAGTGTCATCGTCGATAACGTGGAGATACCCTACGGGCTCTGGGACATTTACGGAAGGGGAGACGAGGGGTTAATGAGGTGGCTTCTTTAGGACCACGTGACTAGATATTTCCCCCTGCTGACTATTCTAGGAAATGGGACATCGCGATCCAGGAGATGTATCTCCCCATCCCCCGCCCTAAAGACCAGGGTTTTACCCTTCACCCAGAGGTTTGCGGTTAAGGCGCACACCACTGCGTCAGCTTCGTCCTTGCTCGGAGAGAGTTGTCTCCAGTCCCATCCAAGTAGTTTGAGGGACGACGTGGGATGGGTCTCAATTGCCCTTAATTTCCTGGACAATCTTATTCCCCTCTCGGTGAGGCTCGAGATAAAGGAGGGAGGGAAAACCCTCAGACCCCTGGATAGGAGAAGTCTATCCACTTCCCTATATCCCCTCGCTGACGTGAGGGGTGCGTCTAGGGCAACCACAGTTGCCCCCTTACATTTCTCCAGGATCTCGTCGTCGGTATCGAGAAAGGATACGGCAATTACATTGTCCTCGATAGTGGCCACTGCCGACTTACGTTTCACTGCCAGGTCTATCCCGCACTCCATTACTCTTCCTCCTTAACCATTTCAAGGCTCTCAGCTAGGAGAAAACCTAGAATTATCCAACCCAAGAAGAAGTAAACCACGTACTTCTCTAGCTGAACCAGTGAAATGAGCAGGACCCAGGCCGAGAAAGCTAGGGAAACAACGGAGAAGGCTATTTCGTGGAGATGCTTCAGGGGCTTTTTCCTTCCCATTCTGGCGAGAGAGACCCCAGCCGCCATATGGATGTAAAGGTTACTCATTCCTGATACCCCTCCAATCAGGCCTAGCGCCACCAGAGGACTGAAGTTCATTGAGAGAAAAGAGAGTGAGAGTATCACCAACACCGAGATTAGTACCTCGGCCACCTTGGGCTGACCCTTATACTCCCTCGCGAGATAACTGATTAGATGGCCATTTTTGGACATGTTGTAGAGAGTCCTTGACCCAGCCAACAGGTACGCTATTCCTCCCAGCACAGCATCACTCAGGGCTATGGCGGATATCAGGATACCCCCTACAAGTCCGAACTCTGAGGTGAGCAACTCAACTAGATTACCCGTGAAACCTAGGGCCGCTAAAGCGTAGAAGAAGAAGGATGCCAATCCACCTCCTATGACTGGAACTAAGAGGGAAATTCTGCTCACTGTCTTGGAAGCGTTCTCAATCTCCTCGGGGTAGCTGACTATGCTGGAGTAGCCCGATGGTATTCCAATACCGAAAAGTATTGCCTCTGGCAGGTTCATTGGAAGAGAAGTGGGAATAGGATTATAGAACGCAAACCCAGATCTATACATGAAGAAAATCGAGAGACCTAGGATTGCTATTATCTCCAATATGCCCACGGCCACTGCGTACTTGGCTGAAAGCTTCACTCCAGCAATAACTATCGTGGAGGCAAGAATTGAAACTATAAGGGTAAGGTATAGGGGACTAATACCTGTTAACAGGTTAAGTACATAGACCCCACCCATCATCAAGGTACCACCGTAGCTTAACGAGTAAAGAATATACATCCAGCCCGTAGTTATGCCCAAGTTATTGGTCAGCGTGTGTAGGGCATAGGTGTAATACCCACCTCCTTTGTTGAATCTCTTTGAAAGTGAATAAACCACTGACGCGTTAGCCATTACCACGAGGGTAGTAACTATCATCGCGAACCCAGAATGGATACCAACGTAGGAAATCATCACTGTGCCGAACGCCATGAGTGAAATGAAGGGCGATTGTCCGCCAAAGGACAGGAAGAACACCTCAGTGGGTGAGATTTTTGGTTTACTGCCCATCGTAACTATTACTGAACGGAAGTATAAATCACGCACTCTTGAACAACTCTAAACATAAGAACTCAGATTCACAAACTCCCCTTAAGTTAAACGTTATGTACTAGTATTCTCCTTACTTAATCATGCCACTCGTTGGAGTAATAATGGGAAGCAAGAGCGACTGGGAAGTCATGAAGGAGGCCGTGGATATCCTGAAAAACTTCGGGGTTAGTTATGAGGTCAAGGTTGTTTCTGCCCATAGAACACCTGAGTTCATGATGAAATACGCTAAGGAGGCTCATGAGAGGGGTATAGAGGTTATTATTGCGGGGGCTGGAGGGGCTGCCCATCTCCCTGGTATGGTGGCCTCACTAACCCATCTCCCCGTTATAGGAGTACCGGTTCCATCGAGGAACCTTAACGGTCTTGATTCCCTTCTTTCGATTGTGCAAATGCCCTACGGCGTCCCCGTTGCGACTGTGGCCATCGGAGGGGCAAAGAACGCTGGCCTACTGGCGGTTAGGATACTATCCGTGAAGTACCCTGAGCTGGGAGAGAAGATGAGAAAGTTCATGGAGGAGATGAGGAATGACGTACTCTCCACGGAACTCGTTTAAGTTCTGTATCCTTGGGGGAGGACAACTTGGCTGGATGATGGTTCTTGAGGGACTGAAGTTTCCAATCTCCTTCCACGTATACGGAGAGAAAGAGGATCCAGCCTGCAAGATTGCCAACTGCTTCAAGGAAGAGTACAGGAAGGTTATTGAGGAGTGCGACGTCGTCACATACGAGTTTGAGCACGTGGATGATAAGCCACTTGAACTAGCTAGGGACCTTAACAAGCTAATGCCTGGAATGAATGCGGTCGAGCTCAAGAGGGTGAGACATCTAGAGAAGGAATTTCTTAGAAGAGAAGGATTACCGGTACCGCGTTTCGTCACTGTGAGGGGTGGAGATGAGGCACTTAGGGTTCTCAAGAACGAGTTCAATGGCACGGGAGTTATAAAGAGATCCAAGGGTGGTTACGACGGAAAGGGGCAGTTCTTCGTGAGGGGAGACCCTGAAAAATACTCTTTCCTTAGGGATGAGAACGATTACTTCGTTGTTGAGGAACTGGTCAACTTCGACTATGAGGCCTCAATAATAGCTGTGAGGAGGGGGAACGAGTTCAGGGCCTATCCTCCGACGTTCAATTACAACGAGAAGGGAATCCTCGTCTATAATTACGGGCCCTTCGGTAACGAGGAGATGGTGAAGATTGCCGAGGAACTCACGAGAAAGTTAAACTACACTGGCGTAATAGGAATAGAGTTCTTCGTTAAGGATGGAAAGGTTCTCATCAACGAGTTTGCTCCCAGGGTTCATAACACGGGCCATTACACCTTGGACGGAGCTGAGGTATCCCAGTTTGAACAACACGTTAGGGCCCTGGCTGGATTGGAACTAGGGAGTACCAAAGTGCTTACCTTCTCGGGGATGATAAACATACTGGGCATAGCCTCTCCTCCCATGGAGATCCTAAAGCTCGGAACCCTATACTGGTATGGAAAAAGCGAGGCTAGGAAGAGGAGGAAGATGGGGCACGTGAACGTTCTAGGAGATGATCTGGCTGAAGTTAAGGAAAAGATTGAAAATGTTATGAATATATTATATCCCAATGGGCCTGATCTATGAAGTTTAATTTCAAGATCTGGATTGAGGACGATGAGGGAAAACCTGTGATGGGAAAGGGCGGAGTTGCCCTGGTCAAGGCAATTGTGGACTCAGGCTCCATAGCCAAAGCCTCAGAGGAGATGAAGGTATCGTATAAGTTTGCGTGGCAATACGTCAGGAGGATCAATGGGGAAATCGGTGGAATACAGATGAAGAAGGGAGGGAAGAACGCGGGTGGAACGAATATTGATCCCAAGGTGATCAAGGCCGTAAGAATTTACGAACAGGCGCAGGAGGAGGTCAGAAGAGTCCTAGAAAAGTATTCGAAAATGCTGGAGGAGGAAATGGGTTAACGCGTATCGCAACTTGTGTTTTTATCTTTCCTCAAGCGCCCTTATTGCCCCATTTACGAAATCAAGGAGAACCTTTTGGGGTTCCTTTGCCTTCATGATGGCACTGGCAGCTCCAACTCCATCAGAGCCCAACTTCATTGCAACATATACATCCTCACCTGAAGTGATACCTGCGCCCGCAATGAGGTAAACTCCCTGCACCTTTCTTATCTCGTCCACTGCGCTCGTTATGACCTCTGGTCTAGCCTTGGACACAGACACGCCCGTGCCTATTAACTCGGGTGGTTCCACCAAAACTGCTGTGGGTTTAAGAAGAGCCATGGGAGCAACCAGTTCATATCTATCCACGCAGATCACTGATTCTAGACCCAACTTTTTCATCCTCTTTAGGGCGTCGTCCATCTCGTCCATCCTTACCCTCCTTTCACTATGATTTAGTAAGCTTCCCTTGGCCCCAGCGTCCTTTATCAGCTCTGGCGTCACCGCTCCCGTATGGGCACCTTCGGGAACCCCATCCACATGCTGGGCATATACGGGTATTGTGACCGACTCGGCCACTCTAGTTATCATAGTGGCTGGGACCGCAATGATTATCTCAGTTGACGTCTCCAGTGCAACCTTCTCAACAATCTTGGCCATTTCCAGACCTCTTCTGCCGTAAGAGGTTTCGTAGACCTTAAAGTTCACAAGGATGATTGGAACTTTCATGGATAGAGGAGAACTAGTTTTAAATTAAGTTTTGTTGTCTAAACTCCCCTAAAGTCTACACGTAGAATATGAACTCACTAGCTCCTAAGGACTCACGATCATATAAACTTTTCATGTTTAAAGAATTTAAGTAAGGATTTCGCATGGTTAATATGGAAGTTTTTCCCGAATCATTAAGGGGGAGACTCTCTTCTTCAATGTTAAGCAAATTAAATCAGCTTAATAATAATTACCTTGTTACCTTTTTATCTAGCATAGTAGAATTATGTGAACCAGATAGCGTTTATCTAGTGGAGGGAACTGGGGAGGACTTGGAATACGTGAAGAGGAGGGCCTTGGAAAACGGAGAGGAGATACCCCTGCGTAACAGAAACCACACAATTCACTTCGACCACCCTCTGGATCAGGCACGGGCCAGGGAGGACACATTTATTCTGAGCGGAAAGATTCCCTTCGTGAACACTAAGCCCAAAGAGGAGGGACTGAAGGAAGTTCTGGGAATCCTCAAGGGGTCCATGCGGAACAGAGAAATGTTTGTGGGTTTCTACTCGCTGGGCCCGGTTAACTCGAAGCATAGAATCCTTGCTGTTCAGGTCACCGACTCGGCTTATGTGATACACAGCGAACTGATGCTATACAGGAGTGCCTTCAAGGAATTCCGCGGTAACGTAAATTTCCTGAGGTTTGTTCACTCTAAGGGAACGCAGGACATCAAGAAAAGGAGGATAGCCATAGATCTTGATGGGACAGTTTACAGCGTCAACACAACTTACGCTGGAAACAGTGTGGGACTCAAGAAGCTGGCACTGAGGTTGACCCTGAACATGGCAGTTAAGGAGGGGTGGCTCTCTGAACACATGGCTATCATAGGAATTGATGGTGAGAGGACACACTACATTACTGCATCCTTCCCCTCAGGCTCGGGTAAGACCAGCACCTCCATGTTGGGCAAGTTGATAAGTGACGATCTGGCCTTCATTAGGAACGTGGAGGGAAGCCCAAGGGCGTGGAACCCTGAGTCGGGAGTTTTCGGTATAATTCACGGAATCAATTCCAGAGACGATCCCATAATCTGGGAAGTCCTACATCAAAACGACGAAGTAATTTTCTCCAATGTGCTGTTGAAACCGGACGGTACGGTTTACTGGGAGGGGAGTGGAGAACCTGAACCTGAAAAGGGAGTAAATTTCGCCGGGGAATGGTGGAAGGGGAAGAAAGACGAGAATGGGAAACCCATCCCAGCAAGTCACCCCAACGCTAGGTTCACAGTTAGGCTCACATCATTTAGAAACCTTGATCCGAGATATGAGGATCCTAAAGGAGTTGAAGTTGAGGCCATGATATTTGGGGTCAAGGATTACAACACACTTGTCCCCATAGCCGAGGCATTTGATTGGGGCCATGGAGTCATAACCATGGGAGCTTCCATGGAGTCAGCCAGAACCAGCGCTGTTCTAGGGAAGTCTGACGAGATGGAGTTCAATCCCATGGCACTCTTAGACTTCATTTCGGTGTCGCTGGGTAAATACCTTAGTAACTACCTTGATTTTGGAAAGAGATTGAGCAAGACTCCCAGGATATACAGCGCTAACTACTTCCTGAAGGACGAGAAGGGTTTCCTGAACAGCAAGGAGGATAAGAGGGTATGGTTGAGGTGGATAGCAGACAGACTTGAGGGAAAGGCTGACTCTATACGGACCCCCATTGGTTACATTCCCACATATGACGATCTATTCAGGTTGTTCTCACAGGTGCTGGGTAAGGGTTATTCGAGGGAAAGCTATGAGGCCCAATTCACTATCAGGCTCAAGGGGTATAAGGAGAAGTTCAAGAGAATCAAGGACATCTATCTGAGCATAGAGGATACGCCTAGCGAGGTCATAGAGATACTGGACAGGCAATTGCTAGAGATTGACAAGTCCATGAGAAAGTTTGGTGAAAGGGTTACCCCATCCCAGCTTGAATGAGTTCAGTTTTCTATCTCGAGGATCTCTCTGTGAAGCAGGTGAATTAACCCTTCCCCGCCAATGAGTACTAGACCAAGTCCAACCAACGTAAATAGCCCTACAGGAAGAAGGAAGGGTATCGTCTCCAGCACTCCCACCCTCGCAACATTGGTCATTAACTCGTCAACGCCCAATATACTTGTTAAATAGTCATCCCCTGCTCCCTTCCTAAGTGCTCTGAACCACATTATCTCGAGATTAGCATCGGCGAAGGTCAAGGCGAACATGGAATAGAGGAGGGCCCACGGTGTGTGGAGGAGAAGAGGAGGAAAGAGTGAAACCTTGAGTACCAAGTTGATTATGTCCATCACGGCTGAACTCTTTAACTTTGTGACAACGTAGGACCCGGAAAGTATTCCTAGATAAAAGGCAGCCTGAGCTAGGCTGTAAAAGATCTCCGTGCCTCCCTCAAGCGAAACCAGGAGAGGAGTGTAGTTAACTAGAAAGGAGATTGCTCCCTGATCAATAGCTAAACCCAGTATGGCTCCCCTAGCCTCAGACTTGGAGAGAAATAACCTGAACCCTGTGAGGAGATTCACGTCTTTCTTTCCTTGATTTATCTTTAGGTTACGTATTAGGGGAAGAGAGACGGCTAGGGCTGTGGCTGAGATTAAGAGTACGTATGGGCCTAACACGTTGAGGAGAAAGGGCCAGGCCAAGGTACCGGCCAAGGTTGACGGTTCCTTGAATGACCTGTTTATGAAGATTGCTCTTGACATCATTTCCCTGGGAACCATTGTCACAATTGACGCCGAACCAGTCTGAGTAGTTATCTCGGAGTTGAAGGCCCTCGCATACACGACCAATATTCCCAGTAAATACGCGTGAAAACCCATGAGGAGAGCCAGAGCGACAAGAAAACCTGGTGATATGGCCTTGGTCAGGAAAATAACTCTTCCCCTGTCGTATCGATCCCCCAGATACCCAGCAAGCGGAGAGACTGCAATCCTTGCTATGACCCTTGAGGAGGCTACCAGCGAGTAGAGGAGAAGATTGTGCAAGTTTAGATAAAATAGCCACATCACGGTCATTTCGCTTAGCGGAAAGACCCCAGACGTGATCGCGTTATTAATGACAAACCTCTTGAAGTCAGGATAGTCTAGGGGTGATGGCATCACAAATAGAGAAAACAAACAATTTTAAGCCTTTTCCTGTTAGATTTAAGAAAAGGATCATGGGTTTGAGGAGCTATCCAGTGAACTATAGGCCTCCTCCAGCCCCTTGTAATTTACCTCTAGGTGTTTGCTCAATATTTGCTCCGCTATCCCCCCTAGGTCCACGTTAACCTTGTAGTTCCTGCTTAATATCTGGTTCAGGTGCTCTTGAAGATGCGATGGGGAAACTAGACCACCATGAGCTAGTCCTACAGCTCTAGGATAGAGAGACATCTGGAGCCTTAGGCTTTCTAGGTAGCTCTTTAGGTCAAGTGGCGGAGGTGTTGTGGGAATAGGAACTCCATTATACCTTCCTCCAGCCGAGTCCCCGGAGTAGAGAATACCGTCTATGAACACTGATATGTGATGTCTTGCGTGACCCGGGGTGTAGATGATCTTCATTTTCCTTTCTCCAAGGTCAATCTCCTCCCCTCCCTTAACCTCAAGGAAGTTAGCCTCCGTTGGCGCAACTTCCCCGTAAATTTCCGCCACCTCTCCTAACACGAGTTTTGCATCCCTATTGATCTTCGTGGGATCTCTTAGGTACTTGGAATAGCCCTGGTAAACTATGACTTTTGACTTATACCTCTGGACTATCTCTGAGAGGGCTCCCACGTGATCTATATGAAGGTGAGTGACCACAACATAATCTAGCTTGTCTAGAAAGCTAGCGTCCATGACAGAATTCGCTACACCCGCATCTATCATGACGTTCATCTTATCGCATACCACAAAGGAGTAAACGGCCTCGGGGAACTCTCCAGGACCTGAAGGTATAGCATGTATGCCAGAACACATGAAGAAGAAATGGAATAGAAAGGATAAAAAAGAATCTATTAGGGTGGGGTCTCCCTTGTTTCCTCTAGGATATCTTGTATGGCCTGAGTTCTAAATCCGCTTTTCACTGCCCCATAGTGGGCTGCTAGAGTAACCACTGCAGCCACAATGGTGTCCTCGGGGAATGGAATCACCGGATTTAGTCCGAAACCTCCAAAGTATGAAATGATGGCTACTACGAAAATGTAGGCTAGCAACCAGTAGCTAGCAGTTATCTCCCTTTTCACATCTTCACCCTTGCCAAATGCATGAAGCACTCCCACATCAAACGCTACTAGGCCTGCCATGACTAGGATATAGATCAAGAACGCCACATTGTTCGCTGCAGTTAGACCGGAGGTGGCACCGTAGAATTCAAAGGCTAACACTAGGGTCACCACTATGTTTACCAATCCTACGATAGCGGAAAACGCCTTATTAATTCCCATAACCTTGAAGGCATAGTAGCCAAAAAATAAGGCAAATCCCAAGAATATCCCAGTGATAACGTAGAACAGGGTGGCAAAACCTGACCAATACACTATCAGGCCCGCCGCAAGTGTAGCAATTGGCGCTATAACCCTTGCTAAGGGCAACTTGTACGGCCTATTGAGTTCTGGGGCGGTCTTCCTGAGAGTCTCAAGCCCTATCCCTCCCATTATGTAGGTAAAGACTGTGGCCGAACTTATGAAACCAACCAGCGATTGCCAAGATGGGAAGGGTAACATGAATATTGCGGCAATGATAGTCGCGGCTATCAAAGAGTAAATTGGAATCCTAGTTTTACCCACCTTTAGAAAGATACCAGGCAAGTAGCCGTTTGTAGCGAAGCCATACATTGTCCTAGTACTGGTACCAGTATAGATCCACCCTGTCCCGCTCGGAGAAATCACAGCATCTAGAAGCAGTATGTATGCCCATCCACTGAAAATTAATGATAATAGACCTAGAGGAGCCGCTAGTTTGAAAATCTGATAGAATGGTCCCGATGAAATGGCAGTTTGACCTAACTCTGTCCAGTTGCCTGGCGTAACAGGTACTGTTGTATTTCCCCTTGTAACAGTGAGCGCGTTCCAGTTTATTGCTCCTATAAATGCTACCTGTAAAAGTGTGTATAGAATAAGCGCAATTACTAGGGAGCCCATGACCGCAAAGGGAATATCTTTCTTTGGATTTCTACCTTCACCACCATATTCTACTGCCTGTCTAAAACCTAGGTAGGAAAATATTACACCGGTAGTCGGAATTGCGTAAAGTACTGCAGAAAATCCATAGATCCCTGATGAACCAGCAGCAACATTAGAAGCAGAAGGGAAAAATCCTCCGCCAAGAGTGAAGTTAGCTGGATGGAAATAAAATATAAGAAGAATTACTACGGTTATTGAGGGAATCAGTAACTTCCACCAACCTGCACCGTGTGTAACTTTTCCTAGTATATTTACACCGATGTAATTAAGGAAGAAGAAGAATAGAAGGAATAGATATGCTGTCAGTATGCCCAGTGGAGTTAGCACTCCGTTTACTGTAAGTGCTGGAACCAAGCTAGATAGATAGGTTACTGTGGCTGTGGCCTCTATGGCAGGAACCGATGCCGCGGAAAGAAAATAGGTCCACGTGATAATATATCCAGCTACACCTCCATGAGAATAATGCGGATACCTCACTATACCGCCGGACTTTGGTATGGCAGAACCTAATTCAGAGTAAGCTAGACCGACGAAAAGAACGAGTACTCCTGCGATTATCCAAGACAATATAGCAGATCCACCAGCATCTTCCGCGGTATATAGGGCTCCGAATAACCATCCTGATCCTATGATTCCTCCCAGTGAAAGATATAGCAACTCGAACTTTCCTAGAGATCTTCTTAGTTGCTTATCGGATTCTAACCCAAAATCCCCTGCTTTTTGAGACTTTTCTCCTGACATATCAAACTCTAGACCGAAATTAATTATTAAAAATCTTTCTACTATCTATCACTTTACTTTATCCTTTTTTCAAGGCGATAAGGAATTACCATAAGTCTTTTTCATTTTAGTATGCTAAAATCATTGTTATATTGTAAGTGTTGGGAGTAATATAATTAGAAATAATTTGGTATAATGCCATATATTGACAAATAGTTTTATGGGGTTTACGTGTGGATGAGCAGTCTAAGTTAAATGAAGATGAGATGAATGAATTGAAAATGATCTCACTATACCACGAAGTAATTATGTTTTCATCGTGATGAGCAATTCATAAAGAAATAAACGCTAGTGTACTCGAGTAAAGGTTAAACCACAGAAAGTCAAGCCTCATTTTACTATGCCTTAGAGTTGAGGGTAATCCTTTTTAATATTGTATAAGCATGTTTATGCGATATATTATGGTTGAGGAACAGACCCTGAAGACCGGGTCACAGGAACTAGAGGAGAAGGCAGACTATAACATGAGATATTACGCTCACCTCATGAAGTTGAGTAAGGAAAAACCTGCAGAGTTCTGGGGATCTCTAGCACAGGACCTGCTAGACTGGTATGAGCCTTGGAAGGAGACCATGAGACAGGAAGACCCGATGACAAGGTGGTTCATAGGAGGTAAGATAAATGCCTCGTACAACGCTGTCGACAGACACCTCAACGGCCCCAGAAAGTTCAAGGCTGCGGTCATCTGGGAAAGTGAGTTAGGGGAAAGGAAGATCGTGACGTATCAGGACATGTTCTATGAGGTTAATAGGTGGGCCAATGCGCTCAGATCCCTAGGAGTTGGTAAAGGGGATAGGGTGACCATATACATGCCCCTGACCCCAGAGGGAATAGCTGCAATGCTGGCCTCGGCCAGGATAGGTGCAATTCATAGCGTAATATTTGCCGGCTTTGGTTCGCAAGCCATAGCCGACAGGGTTGAGGACGCCAAGGCGAAGGTAGTGATCACTGCTGACGCCTATCCCAGAAGGGGAAAGGTTGTGGAGTTAAAGAAGACTGTCGACGAGGCCTTAAACTCCCTTGGAGAAAGGAGCCCAGTACAGCACGTGCTCGTGTATAGGAGGATGAAAACGGATGTAAACATGAAGGAGGGAAGAGACGTTTTCTTCGACGAGGTCGGCAAGTACAGGTACGTGGAGCCTGAAAGGATGGACTCCAATGATCCACTCTTCATTCTCTACACCTCTGGGACCACCGGTAAACCTAAGGGAATTATGCACTCTACCGGTGGTTATCTGACCGGGACAGCCGTTATGCTACTGTGGAGCTACGGCCTTAGCCAGGAGAACGACGTTCTCTTCAACACCTCAGATATTGGTTGGATAGTTGGCCACTCCTACATTACCTATTCCCCCCTTATCATGGGGAGAACGGTTGTCATTTACGAGAGCGCCCCAGACTATCCCTACCCAGACAAGTGGGCTGAGATTATTGAGAGATACAGGGCAACCACTTTCGGCACCTCAGCTACAGCCTTGCGTTACTTCATGAAGTATGGGGACGAATACGTGAAGAACCACGATCTCTCGTCCATCAGGATAATTGTGACGAACGGGGAAGTGCTTAACTACTCTCCGTGGAAGTGGGGGCTAGAAGTGTTAGGTGGAGGAAAGGTATTCATGTCCCATCAGTGGTGGCAAACTGAGACAGGCGCACCGAACCTGGGCTACCTTCCGGGTATAATTTACATGCCAATGAAGTCGGGTCCAGCCTCAGGCTTCCCTCTACCCGGTAACTTCGTGGAGGTTCTGGACGAGAACGGAAATCCCTCTGCCCCTAGAGTGAGAGGATACCTTGTAATGAGGCCACCCTTCCCGCCTAACATGATGATGGGGATGTGGAACGATAATGGGGAGAGGTTGAAGAAGACGTACTTTAGCAAGTTCGGTTCCCTGTATTATCCAGGAGACTTCGCCATGGTGGATGAGGATGGATACATCTGGGTGTTGGGTAGGGCAGACGAGACTCTAAAAATTGCAGCCCACAGAATTGGAGCTGGGGAAGTGGAATCAGCAATCACTTCTCACCCATCGGTTGCCGAGGCAGCAGTCATAGGCGTGCCAGACTCAGTGAAAGGAGAAGAGGTTCACGCGTTCGTTGTGCTAAAGCAAGGTTACGCTCCTTCCTCTGAACTGGCTAAGGACATACAGTCACACGTTAGGAAGGTCATGGGGCCCATTGTTAGTCCGCAGATTCATTTCGTGGATAAGTTGCCTAAGACAAGGTCTGGGAAGGTCATGAGAAGGGTGATAAAGGCAGTGATGATGGGTTCGAGTGCTGGCGACTTAACCACCATAGAGGACGAAGCATCAATGGACGAAATAAAGAAGGCTGTCGAGGAACTAAAGAAGGAGTTAAAGACCTCCTAGACCCATTCAATTTTTGTTATAGTTATCTCAGTGTACTTATATCTCGGAGTTTTAGTTTCTGGATCCAGCTCATCACAGACTACATTATTGATACTGTGGACGTGCATATACGCGAAAGTTGTTCCCTCTAACACGTCGGGGGAGATTTTGGCGCTTAGGATTGCCATACCACATCTTGAGGATACCTTTACCAGGTCATTATCCTTGATACCCAGGTTTTGTGCGTCCCTTGGATTAAGGTAAATCACGGGTGTAAGTTGGCCGAATCCAGGTGTTCTGCTTATCATCTCGTCTGTGTTGTACCTAGTTACCGCTCTGCCCGTTATCAAGATGAGACCTTTCTTGGGTTCTGGTTGTTCCTCAAACTTCAACTTAGCCTTCCCACTTGCAGTATAGAACCTTGTTCTGTAGAGAACTGGGTCGTTCTCTGGGTATCTTGAGGGGGATGAGTAGTCCATGACCTGATCCAAAGTTAAGTTAGAGTAGATCTTGACCACGCTCCTCAATTCCTTGAATACCTCCTTTGGATCCCTGGAAAATCCCTTGAATCCCAGTCTATCTGCGAGGAGGGACAGGATCTCGAGCTCTTCCTTCGCCTCTCCTGGAGGAGATACTGCCCTAAACCTCCATTTCACAACTCTATCAAGGCTGGTGACGGAACCCTCCTTCTCGGTCCACATAGCCGACGGCAGGACGTAGTGTGCAAACCTTGCGGTCTCTGTCATGAAGGGATCCATAACTACCAGAAGCTCTAGGGACTTCAAGAAATTCTCAACCTTCTGTCTGTTTGGGAAACTCACTGCAGGGTTGAAGTTCATGAGTACCACGGCCTTCATGTCCGACTCAAGGAGGGCTTCAGTTACAGTTTTACCTTCCCATGTGGGAGGCAAGAAACCCCATAGCTTCTCCAGCTCCCTCGCCGTTTCCAGCGTCATGGGACCATTGGGAAACACGTTGGGCTTAATCATATCTCCTGATCCTTGTACATTGGTCTGTCCCCTGTATACTAGGAGGCCCGCTCCCTCGAAACCCACATTGCCTGTAAGCAGGGCGAGGTTAATTAGGCTACGGACTGCCTTAGGCCCTCCAGTCTGGGTAAGCCCCAGACCCCAGGAGAAGATGACAGGTTTCTGCGATATTAGTTTGGCAAACTCGAGGATAGCGGACTGATCTATCCCCGTTATTTCCTCTGCTCCTTGGATTGTGTAGGACTTAACAAGCCTAGAGAACTCAACGAATCCTTCCACCCTTTCCTCAACGAACTTCTTGTCGTAGATGTTGTTGGAGATCAAGTAGTTGGCAACGGCATTAAACAGGTAAATGTCTGTACCAGGTCTAACCCTGAGGTGAAGGTCAGCCAACCTCGCAGTTCCTGTTACCCTAGGGTCTATCACTACTACCTTGCCGTTATTTTTCTTCAACATCGAGAGATACTGAACTAGGACGGGATGGCTCTC
This sequence comes from Metallosphaera sedula DSM 5348, assembly GCF_000016605.1. Taxonomy (NCBI): domain Archaea; kingdom Thermoproteati; phylum Thermoproteota; class Thermoprotei; order Sulfolobales; family Sulfolobaceae; genus Metallosphaera; species Metallosphaera sedula. The sequence goes on from NC_009440.1 coordinate 1,427,995, forward strand.
GGTTAGTGATTCTCCAACTATAACCAAGACCTTGCTTTTGGGTATCTCCGTAACTGAGGTTGAGGTTGCACCGAGGCCTACCATCTCCTTTAGGGCTGTAGCTGAGGGATCGTGACAAACTCTCGCACATGAATCCACATTATTGGTTCCTAAGGCCCTTGCTAGCTTCATCATGGTATATCCCTCCTCAAGGGTGTTCTGGCAACCTCCGTAGAATCCTATGGCACTAGGACCGTACTTGCTCCTTATCTCCGAGAGTTTTGACGCGATCTCTCGGATAGCTTCGTCCCACGAAATCCTGACTAGGATGTCCTTTTCTCTTTTCAGGGGATACAGAAGCCTGTCCCAACTATTTCCAGGTTCGTGGGCTGTACTCCCTTTACCGCATATGTGACCCTTGCTAACCACGTGATCGCGGTCTGGATACACTCTCGCAACTACGTTATTCTCACCCTCAAGTATAAGACCGCACCCTACTCCACAGTATGGGCAGATACTTTTCGTTTCAAGCATAAACTTACGTAATGCTCTATTCAATTAAACTGAGGTATTATAGAAATCTTAGAAACTAGTAAACGGAGTTAACTTACATGTTACTTTTTAGTTTAGGTCCGCTATTTCATACATGCAGGTAAGGATATCTTCGGGAGAGTTGGAGGCAATAATTGACCAGAGGGGGGCATACCTTACATCCTTCAAGATGAAGGGAAAGAACGTGATCACTGAGGGCCAGGAAAGACAAACTAGGGGAGGAATGGCGATACTTCTTCCGTTTGCCAACAGAGTTAAGGGGGGCAGATATGAGTGGAAGGGAAGAGTTTACAACCTTCCGCTGAACAGGGAGGGAAATGCCATTCACGGTTTAGTAATGGACAAGACGTTTCAGATCCTCTTCAGGGATGACAGGGAAGTGAGACTGGGCACGGAACTCCGGGATCAGGGCTATCCCTCCAGGTTAAACGTGGAGGTGAACTATTCTCTGAGGAGCGAGTTAAGGTGTACAATCTCAGTGAAAAATGAGGGAGATGAGGCTCCCCTAGTCGTGGGGACACATCCATACTTCATCGTGAAGGGGGACTGGAGGATCTCACCTAGTAAAGGCAAGAGATGCGTCATGAGGGAGAAGATACCTACGGGAGAGATGATAGATTTCAACATCACGCAAGGAGATTACGACGACTGCTTCTATTTACCGGGAGATGTGATCCTTTCGTCCAATTACTCGAGGGTGAAGATCTCCAAGCCTGGAATGGATTTCGTTCAACTATACACTGGAATTCCTGGTGCAGTCGCCGTTGAACCCATGAGTGGAGCCCCCAACGCCTTCAATAACGGGATAGGCCTAATTACCCTGGCCAGTGGAGAGAGAAGGGAGTTTGAGATTGAAATACAGGTCTCCCTCGTGGAGGAAGGCTAAGCCATTCTGTGACTCATATTTGTACTCAACAACCAAATCTCAGGCAAAGGACCTGCTCTATTTCCTCTAGTAGATCCTTGAGTACTGGATATTCCCTCATTAACTCCTCTATTCCGCTTTGTGTTATACTGAGGATGAGTTCTCCGCCTATTATGGCCTTCTGCTCAATTAGATCCCGCCTCATGAGTGCATCCAACTCTCTCTTCAAACGTGGTCCGCTTATTCCCGTATATTCCTCGATCTCTGATGTACTTAGTTCCCCCTCAAGTAAAAGGGTCAATATCCTCAGTTGCCTTATGTTCATTAATCAACTAATCAAAAACATAGTAAAAAACCTAGTTTAGTAACCGGTATTACCCAGAAAATTTGTCCAAAGGTGTAGAGGAAAAGGATTATGAGCTCATATATTCAGGTCGGGCTTTCTGAACCTGTTAATGAGCACCCATATTACTATCACGACGATTACGGCAATCACTAGCCCAGGTAGAAGGTAAGGGGGAAGCCCACCCTTCTTCGTAGGGGCGCTAGAAGTCTGGCTAGTGTTACTTGGTGGAGGTACAGTATTCTTGGTAACATTGGAACTGGTGGAAGTTGATGTGTTCGTATGAGTTGTAGTAGTGGTAACGTTAGACACAGAGCTCTTGTTTTGAACATGATTAACGACAACTCGCAATACCGGTATGGACGCATTAAACTGGTTCGTGAGAAAGACTGGGTTGTCCTGACCCTTAGAAACGGAAACCAGACCATTCATTAATGACACGTGTAAGTCGCTCGTGCCCTCGGCAGTATCTGCGCCGAAGCTATACACACTTGGGAAGGGATGAAGAGATCCGTTATAGTAGAAGATGGCAAGGGTAGCCGAAAGGTTCTGGAAATATGCCACCTCTCCGTTTCCTCCGCCTCCAAAAACTAGTTCAGCATCATAGAAATTCAGGGTAGATGGGGAGTTATATCCATCCACGTAAAGATAGGCCTGTGACACTCCCGAGTCTAGAATGAGAGGAGAATCAAACTGGTTCCAGCTACCGTTAACTACCGAACCGTTCTCAAGCACCTTATAATCGAAGCCTATTCTCACTCCAAGTTTCTTTATCACTGATACATTTATGGAGATCAAGAGAGATAGGGGCGTCTTGTACTGCACTCCCTTAGTCTTGTAGGTATAGTATATTCCATTATTGAAGGGCGGATACACTCCGCCTCTCCCTTGTATAGAGATGTTTGTTAAGGTGGCATTCGCGTTAGTCACGTTTAAGACGGAGGACTCGTAGCATAGGGTCGACTCATTAGTCATGAAAACTATCACGTTCTGTACCCAGTAAGTCTGGTTCTGCTTTCCGTTTATCACGACCAGTGGGACATTTAACTGTAAACTCGCCGAATAGGGGGAGACATTCAGTTTCTCAGCAGTCTGATTATAAGCAAAGATAGAGGAAATATTTGCAAACCCCACTACGGAGGATGCCTTGACCACGTACGGGACTGGTACCCCTGACCTGTTAAATAGGCCATAACTTGCCACTCCCATAGGGTAATCTGTCCTATTCAAGGATAAGGGATCTGGATAAGTGGAGGCGTACAGCACTGAGGAATAAACGGCTATCGTTGAGGATCCAGGATTAACCACAGTAATGGAATAGTTGCCTGGGCTGAGGGTTAACGTGTGATTGACGAAAGTAAGAGGAGTATCCCTGGAGGGAGCTGCACTGAAGTAAGTAACGTTGCCTGAAGTGACCCTCACAGAGAACGAGTTATTGGAAACTAGATAGAGGTAAAGATGAAAGGGATAGCTTAGGTTCAACTGATAATTTTCCTGATACCCCACCGGAAGGGTATAGGACACCTGAGCTGGAACCAGTTTCAGGCTGTACTGCAGGGTTACCTGTTGTAGGTAGGCGTAGAGCACAAAGTAATACTTACCGGGAGTTAGCAGAACTTGATTGCTGAACGATGAATTCAGGATAACCAACCCCTTGTAGGGGCTTCCTGTACCATTGAGAAATTCTTGAAGTTGGGTCTGGTTCATTACCATCACTGCAACACTACCTGTTGAATTCCAGGAGTAGGAAAGTATCTCTGTTGTGTTAACGTTGAGCGGGAAATACTCGTATTGACCTGCGCTAAGGGTGGTAGAGGTGTTAGACTCATACAAGTTCATGGGAAAAAGTGATATTGCTAGCAGTATTGTAAATAATAGCCATTTCACGACTGAAAATTTGTTGAAAAAATAAAAGTCTTTCCTTTACTTGTCGCTCGTTATTTTCTCTTCATAAAGATTGCTATTGCTGCCACAACGATTATTACAACTACAACGATCCCGATATATAGCGGCGTGTTTCCTGAGCTTGGAGAAGTCGAGGAAGGAGACGTAGTGGACGTGGATGTACTGGATGTTGTAGATGTGCTAGATGTGGTGGTAGGTGTTGCCCCGTAAACTGCATAGTAGGTATTTGACGGATCGTCATAGACCACGAGCTTACCGTTCACCACGAAGTAGTTGGTGGAGTTCAAGGCAACCAGAGTCCCATTAACCTCCTTGTAGACCGCAACGCTCTCATTCTTCAACAAAGTGACGTTAAACAATATACTTCCATTGGCATTTACCACTATCTTCTGGGCTGGATACTGATGACCGGTCATGTTGATTATTGTTTCAGTAACGTTCTCTGGCCTGACTACGGTTACATTAATGGTTCTTCCGCTGGGAGTAATCACAAAGAAATCATACGTGCCGTTGATTGATACCTCGACCAGGTGAGCGCCATTACCATGACCATGTTCCACTACGTATACTGGATGAGTTAGATTAACGTAGGCGGTAGACTCAGCGGAATCATTGGAAGTTATCACAACCACCACTGGTACGCCATGAACCTCTACCTCGGCCTCTGTCTCAGCTTTAGGCGGAGTCACGTGGCCTGTAACCATTTTTAGTTCTCCAGCAACTAAGCTTGAGAAAGAGTTAGACACAATCCCGTGCCTGCTCCCTTCCTTGGAAAGGTAACTGTTGTGGACGTAGCCTAGCACTGTACCGTTCACTCCAAAGAACTCGATTGTGGAGAATTGGTAGTAGGAGTTTCCTGACACACCGAACTTACCAAACCCTAGATCCATTAGGGCAAATCCTTCACCCTTCCAAACCAGGGCTGGAACCAGTGAACCGTTAAAGTAGGCTAGGGTGGTGTTGTAATTGGTTGTGGCATTTACGCTTTCATTACTTACCTGTAGCTCATCCTCCTCTGGTGCATACCTCCTTGGGAAGTTTTGCTGAACCTCGACTTCCCTAGTGGAGTGAGCTATTGCGGTAGGGGTTACCTGGACTAAGTTCAGACTCTCGCTGAACTCATGGTTGCCCAAGGCGAGCGGTAGTGTGACGTTAACTAGGGATGTTCCATTACTAAAGACTAGGGTAAGAGTGCCTGTTTCGTTCACGTAGGCCTGTGTGGTGATAGAGGAATTGGAGCTTGCGAATCCAGCCCAAACCAATTCCGTCATTCCAGAGGTGTTCACTATTAGTCTAATGAGCTGAGGTATTTCTGACGTCACTGTCAGGGTCCCGGCTTGAGAGAGACTAACACTGATATTGCCCTTGTAGTTCTTTACGCTACCGAGATTGAGCTGGTATAGCGTTGAACTGCCCTCTGCCTTAACGCTTTCGCCTGAGTAAGTGGAAGTGTAGGTCGCGTTAGATACGTAATAATAAACTGTACCATTTAGATCTTGAAGCCCACGAATTCCGTGAAGTGAAAGTCCTACGTCGTAGACGCTGTCGTATCTCTGGTAAGCTACAGTCAGGTTACTCTGACCAGAACCTGAGATCGTGGATACTGCAAAAATTGATGCAAATAGTCCCAACATTAGAAGGGCTAGTGCAGGGATTAGGAGTTTTTTCATCTTTATCCAAGAGGAATTCAACATTCCTCTATTTAAGACTGTTCCGATGGCTATACGTTCCACTTAACTGAAACGCGAGAATAATTGAGTTAATTAATAAAACGATATAAAAATATCTAATTTTTATCTTAAGTAGGAAAAATAAGAACTATTTTATTCTTCTACTTAGTTTGTATCCCAGGCTTGATAAGTTTACTAAGATCCAGAATATCATCTATTTGTTTATCACTAAATCCTAGTTCCTTTAGGGCCTCCCTGATCGACATCCCACGATTTAGCATTTTCCCTATTTGAGACGCCTTATCATATCCCACAATAGGGGAGATCACAGTAACTAGAGCCGGGCTACTCTCAGCGTATCTCTTCATCTTTTCCTGATTGGGAACCATGCCCTTTACTAACAGGGAGGAGAACTTGTTTAGACCTTCGGAAAGGAGATCAACTTGGGTCACGACGTTTTGGCCTATCAAGGGAACTCCCATTGCTAGCTCGAACTCCCCAAGGTTAGACGCAAACTGGTTGGCTTGATCTAGGCCCACCACCTGGGCAGCGATTAACATTGAGGCCTCTGCAGTAACCGGATTTGTCTTACCCGGCATAATGCTACTCCCAGCAATTTCCTCCTGTGTGGGAAGGTCTATCTCGCCTATGGCCGTCATGGGTCCTGAGAACATTAACCTAAAGTCCTGGGCCATCCTGTAAAGTTCTACAGCGATTGTTCTCATGATCCCGCTTAGGGTTAGGAGGTCTGTGAGAAATCTTAGGCCCCTGAATGGGTTGGCCAAGGTGAATCCTAGCCCTGTAACCTGATTGATAACCGTGATAACTGTTTCCCTGAACTTGGGATGGGAGTTTACACCGGTGCCTACCGCAGTCCCTCCAAGGGGAATCTCCTTAACGTACTCAAGAACAGTTTTAAGCATGTTAAGATCGTGAGATAGGGCATCGGCATAGGCATGAAGTTCTTGGCCAAGGGTGACGGGCATCGCATCCCTTAAATGTGTCCTACCTGACTTTATCACAGATGAGTACTTATCTCCAGTCTCTCTTAGAGAGCTGATTATTCCCTCTAGGGCTGGAATTAACTTGTCCTGAACTTGCTTCACTGCGCCGATCCTGATAGCCGTGGGGACCGTATCGTTGGAGGATTGACTCATGTTTACGTGGTCGTTGGGATGGACCTTGAGGCCCGAAATTTGAGAAGACCTCTCGGCTAGGACCTCGTTAACGTTCATGTTAAGTCCTGTTCCAGAACCAGTCTGAAATACGTCAAGAACAATCTTATCATCGAGTTTACCCTCCATGAGTTCCATGGATGCCTGTTCAATGGCCTTTCCTATCTGCTGATCCAGAATTCCCAAGGTCGCGTTAGCCCTGGCACACGAATACTTTACAACGCCCATAGCAAAAATTAGAGATCTGTGAAACTTTGTTCCTGTGTTCATGAAAAGTTTGGGAGCACTTTCTGTGTATTTCATGGGATAGAAAGGTCAAATGAACATATAGGTTTTCCTCAGCCTGTGAGAAAGGTAAGGTAGGGATTGATAGTTTCCAAGCTGAGTCTTGTTGACTAGAAGGAACACTAAACCAGGATACTCCAGTGATCCAGAATTCTCTTTAACTTCTTCACAATACTAGGTACATCCGCAGTAGGGAAATACTCCCATCCGTGGAGCTCGCTCTCCTCCGATGTATAAACCTTGCTCCACTTGACTCCGTGTATATAATATGCGTAAATTGGTTTGACCGCTTCCATGAGTTTCATGAAGGAGCTCAGATCCTCTGTCTTCACCATGTAGCTCCCCTTATCACTCTCCTCAACCACGGGAACCCCCTCATAGGACTCTAGACCCTCAAGTTCGCCCTCCGCTAAAGACACGTGTAACCTGTACCCATTATCATACTCGACCAGGAACGCGAGGGGTTTCATCCCCACTGCTTGGCTATACAACTTGATAAGTTCCTCGGTTTCAACCCTCTTAGTGAACGTAACAACCTTGTGTGGGCGGGGGTAAAGTTTCATCGAGGCCTCGGTGAACCCTCCAAGAAGACCCTTTGAACCAATCAACCCCTTCCACTTTAAGATTCCCACAGGGGTTACTATCTTAGCCCATTGTGTGAACATGTAGGGAGTTCCGTATCCGGTTGAAATTGGATATGCCTCATTCAGGGCAAGCAATCCCCCTACGGTACCGTCATACAGTGACGGGAAAAGAAGATCAGAGGACATAGCTTCCTCCCTTATCTTGGTAACAGAGGACCCAGCCTGAGCAATTACTTCCTGCCCCTTTATCTCAAAGTCTGCCATCTTTAATGTGGACACCACTACGTCAGCCGTCTTATGAGAATGGGTTCCGGTTCCTATTACGGATACCGTTTTACCCTCGGCCCTAGCGCTTCTAAGGATTTCCAGAAGTTCCATGTCATTGTTGATTTCCATACTAATCACTTTCTTCGCGTATTCCTTAAAAGGGAAACCGCATTTTTCAACTCCTAAAGTCTCCTAAAGCGTGTCAGAATCTTCTTGCCATGGAAAACTAATTGTAAACCGATAGCCTGAACATTTGTCTCATTAACATGATACTCTGTCTTGATCAGAGTACAACATACTGAAATTTCCATGGGCTTTCCCATGCCATCTCCTAAGAGTTCTCCAAACAAAAAGGAAAGATTTATATTCTTTAGGGTTACCCTAATATTTGATGGAAATGAATCTGATTGAACTTGTCCTGAACCCTCCACAGAACCTTACTATCACCGAAATTCTAGTTATCTCTTTTATTCTAGGTCTAATGCATGGAGCGACCCCTGATGAGCATACTTGGCCCATTACCTTCAGTTACGCAGTGGGAAAGTACAGCACCAAGGGAGGTATGAAGGCAGGGTTCCTATTCTCCCTGGGCTTTACCGTTCAGAGAGCGCTCCTGACTACTCTAGGATTCTTGGGGTTAGCTGAAATTTACAACAGGTATAACCTTGACGGACCAGTATACATTATCGTGGGAATAGTTATGGCCATAGCCGGATCCTACATCCTTAAGGGAAGGTACATTCACCTACCCATAGACAAGTTGCTAGGTAGTGAACATCACGATCCCATGGCAGAGAGGAACGAATTGAAAGATCCACCAATAAAGATGACCATTGTACACGGATTGATCGCTGGGTTCGGTTTCGGAGCATATGCCTCCATCATTACCTTCGTGCTTGCACCCAGAATGCCAAGCGTGCTATTTGCCCCCTTACCTGGAGTGATGTTTGGTCTAGGCACCATGACCATGCAGATAATCTTTGGGGCATTGTTTGCGAATCTAATGAAGGTGAAAAAGCTCACTGAGGATGACATCAAATACGTAGGTAGTAAAACTGCAGGAAGGGTTCTATACTACGGTGGGTTCACTTTCTCATTGGTTGGTCTACTGATCGTGCTCTTTCCTAGTATTGATAACTGGGCAGTATCCACCGGAATCTCGATACCTAACCTCAATGCGATAGATGTGGGATTCCTCCTGGTCATTACTGTGGTTGGAGTGTTAGGTGTGATGAGCATGGTCATGAGTTACAGGGAAGTCACCAAAACCAAGGGAAGACTAAGCAAGGAAACTAAAGCCTGACATATTTACCAGTTCAACTACTATGATTTATGGAGAGCCTTAGATCCTTTCTCAAGCAAAGCCTGGATAAGTATGGAATGCCCTTCCCCGTGGACAAGAGAGTTTGTTCAGGCTGGGCCAGAGACCTTCCACACGGTGGGGAGACCATAATTTTCACGTCATGTATGTATCAGATTGAACCAGTAGTCCCTACGTTAAGTAAATTTTCTTCCATGGCGGGTGCCCTCACCGGGGCCCTCAAGGGACTCTCATCCTTCGCAAAGCTTGTTAAACCTCCCAAGGAGGAGATGGAGAGGGCGTACACGATCTTAAACAATATCGTGAATGCCCTCAGGAGAAGGGGAATCAACCCTGGGTACCTGTACGAGGATGAGCCCTATAGTGGCGCCCTCCTGTTGGAGTCAGGTCTGCTCGAGGATTTCGCAGATCACGCAAGAAAGGTGGCGTCGATGCTGAAGGAAAGGGGGGTAAAGAGAGTCATCACTGTTGATCCCCACACGCACAACGCCTTGACCAGATATGGCGAGTTCATCCCCTTTGATGTAGAGGTCGTGAACTATCTCCAGCTAGTGGATGTGGATAGGAAAATAGATGGAGAGTTCACGATCCACGACTCATGCCTCTACTCTAGGTTCCTGAACCTTAGGGATAGGTATAGGGAGCTCATGTCTAAGTCCGGGATCAAGTTAAACGAAGACTTCCTTGTAACTGGGAGGGAGACCTCCACGTGCTGTGGTGGTCCCATAGCGCTAATCAACAGGGATCTAAGTGAATCCATAGCGGAGAAGAGAGCTCAGGACCTGAACAGACTGTCTAACAAGCTCCTGGTTATGTGTCCAATCTGTTACGTTACACTCTCACCTCACTTTAAGGGAGAGGTAAAGGACCTTGCTGAGGTGATACTATGACCTGGGAAATCGCCATTGAAAGGACGATAAGGAACAACGTTCCCAGAGTTTACAATGTCTTAGAGAAGTATCCCTACATACTAGATCTTGCAAAGGAGCTGAGGAAGGCCAAGCTTGAGGTCCTGAACAATCTCGAGATGTACGTGGAACAGACGGTCGAGTCTATAAAGAGAATTGGTGGGGTTCCACACGTCGTTGGGGATTCTACGGAGGCGAGAGAGGTCATCTCCAAGATAATTGGGGATAGGAAGAGGGTTGTCATGGGCAAGTCCATGGTGGCCTTCGAAGTTGGATTAAGGGAACATCTCAAGAGCCTAGGAAAGGAGGTGTGGGAAACTGACCTAGGCGAGTTCCTGATACAGCTCGCCAACGAGCCACCCTCTCACATCATAGCCCCTGCGGTTCATATGTCAAAGGAGAGGGCTGAGGAACTGGTTAGAGAGGCGCTCGGTGGTCTTCCTCCCAATTCAACTCACGAACAGATCGTGGCAAGGGTGAGGGAGTTCCTGAGGGACAAGTTCGTCAACGCTGAGGTGGGAATAACGGGAGCAAACGCGATAGCTGCCGATACTGGGTCAATCATCCTCGTGGAAAACGAGGGAAACATAAGGTTTACCACAGTGTCTCCTCCTCTTCATATTGCAGTGGCCGGTTTCGAGAAAATCGTACCTACCCTTCCACACGCTATGATGGAGGCCATGGTCCAAGCTGCATATGCGGGATTATATCCGCCCACCTATGTTAACCTGACCTCTGGACCCAGTTCCACAGGTGATATTGAGATGAAGAGGGTTAGCCCAGCACATGGGCCCAAGGAGTTCCACCTTGTCCTGGTGGATAACGGGAGAGTGAAGGCGTCCAAAGATCCTGACCTGAGGGAGGCCTTACTTTGTATTAGGTGTGGTAGATGCCATCTACACTGCCCCGTGTATAGGGCGATGGATGGAAAATGGGGCGTTCCTCCCTACTCGGGTCCCATGGGCTCCATGTGGTCATATGTCGTGTTCGGCGATCCTAAACCCTCGCTACTCTGCACACACTCTGGGGGATGCAAGGAGGTTTGTCCCATGAAGATAAACATACCGAGGGTTCTAGAGAAGATAAAGGCTCGGGCGTGGAGCTAACTTTTAAGTTTTATTACTAATCCTTTCCCATAGAAAAATCTCTTATTGTCGCAACGCTATTAACTTGCATGAAAATCGAGAAATCTAAGATAGGAAACGCTTACTACTACCCTCTATCTCAGCTCAAGGAGATGGGGTTTAACGTTGAAAAATATCCTTACTCTATTAAGATCCTGATAGAGAACGTACTCAGAAACCTTGACGGCGAGAAAATCACAGAGGAGGACCTTGAAGTTATAGCTGGATGGAAAACTGGTAAGGACTTCGCGTTTTCTCCCACTAGGGTCATAATGCAGGACTATACAGGAGTTCCTCTTCTGGTGGATCTCGCGGCAATGAGGTCAGAGCTACAGAGAAGAGGCAAGGATCCATCTCGCGTTAATCCAAGGTTACCCTCGGATTTAGTTATAGACCATTCCGTGCAGGTAGACTACTTCGGGACGGAGTACTCCCTGTCCCTTAACATGAAGACAGAATTTGAGAGAAACAAGGAGAGATATAAATTCCTGAAGTGGGCCCAGGGAGCTTTCAGCAACCTTAGGATAGTCCCTCCAGGAAATGGAATAATCCACCAGGTAAACCTGGAGTTCCTAAGTAAGGTTGTAGACCTTAGGGAACATAACGGTGTTCTCACTGCGTTCCCAGAGATAGTGATTGGGACGGACTCCCATACAACCATGGCAGACGGTATTGGGGTTCTAGCCTGGGGGGTTGGAGGGCTTGAGGCAGAGGCTGTCATGCTCGGGGAACCATACTACATGACAGTACCTGAGGTAGTTGGTGTTAGGCTCACCGGAGAAGTGAGGGAAGGGGTAACTCCCACAGACGTAGTCCTATACATAACAGAAACGCTCAGGCGTAAGGGGGTAGTTGGGAAGTTTGTAGAGTTCTTCGGTCCTGCCCTATCCCACTTATCTGTGCCCGACAGGGCCACCATCGGAAACATGGCTCCTGAGTACGGCGCCACCGTTGGTTACTTCCCCATAGACGAGGCGACCTTAAACTACCTGAGGGCCACGGACAGGGACGCTGAAATCGTGGGAGAATATGCTAAGGCACAAGGCATCTTCTACGGGATTGAGCCTAACTATAGTGAGATGGTTAACATTAACCTCTCTGATGTGGAGCCATCCCTAGCAGGACCCAGAAACCCCGACGAAAGGGTACCCCTCAAGAAGATGGCCGAGATTAAAACCGGTAACAAGAGAGGGAAAAAGATTGCTGACGGTAGCGTAGTGTTGGCCTCAATCACGAGTTGTACCAACACGTCAAATCCCACAGTGATGTTGGGTGCAGGGATACTCGCGAGGAAGGCCGTTGCCATGGGCCTTAGGTCCATGAACTACGTCAAGACCAGTATGGCGCCTGGATCCCCCATTGTGGTGAAGTACTTGAACGAGGCTGGTCTAACTCCATATCTGGAGGCCTTAGGTTTTCACGTGGTGGGATTTGGGTGCACCACCTGCATCGGTAACGCCGGGCCCCTACCCAGCGACGTCGAGGAGGACCTAAAACAGGGGATTGAGGGATATGCAGTTATAAGCGGAAACAGGAATTTCGAGGGCAGAATAAATCCCCTACTGAAGGGAACTTATCTGGCTTCCCCGATCCTGGTGGTAGCCTATGCCCTCGCAGGAAGAATAAACATTAACTTCGAGACCGAGCCTGTGGGCGTGGACCCCAACGGGAGGCCGGTTTTCCTAAGGGACATCTGGCCCACAATGAAGGAGATCTCCTCTTACATTACACTGGCCTTAAACCCAAAGTTCTACAGTGAGCAAAAGGGGAGAATATTCGAGGGAGATGAGAACTGGAAATTATTACCTGTTGAGGGTGGTTTAACCTTTGCTTGGGATCCCAAGTCAACGTATATAGTTGAGCCTCCCTGGTTCAAGGAGAGCTCTGAATTCAAGGAGATAAGGAACGCAAGGATACTAATGGTTCTGGGAGATAAGGTGACCACGGATCATATATCCCCAGCTGGTCCCATTGCCAAGGATTCAGACGCAGCGAAATACCTTGAGGAGAGGGGAACAAAGGAACTTAACACATATGGTGCCAGGAGAGGAAACCACGAGGTTATGTTGAGGGGTGGATTCGCGAATCCTAAGGTCAAGAACCTTCTTGTAAACAAGGAGGGAGGGTTTACAGTGCATTACCCAGACGGTACTGTGGACACGGTTTACAGGGTTGCGATGAGGTACAAGAGCGAGGGAGTACCTCTGGTAATATTTGCCGGGAAGCAGTACGGGACAGGTAGTTCTAGGGATTGGGCGGCTAAGGTGACTGCACTCCTTGGAGTGAAGGCAGTGATCGCGGAAAGTTTCGAAAGGATACACAGAAGTAATCTAGTGGCCATGGGTGTCATACCGATTGAGGCGGATTGGAAGTCCCTCAACCTTAAGGGGAACGAGGTTGTTGATGTGGAACTGGATGAAATGAAACCGAGAACCACAGTGACCATAAAGATTAGAGGAGAGTCAGAGAGAACAATAAAGGGAATAGCTAGAATTGATACAAGGACGGAGCTGGAATATGTAAAGCATGGGAATATACTCAACTACGTCTTCAAGAGACTTGTGCAGGACTAGTTCTATCAGGAACCGCAACTATGCATTAACTAGACCGGCTCTGTCTGCATGACTCTAGGCTGTTTTTCTTCCATATATTAACCCACAAGGAGAAAAGAGAAAAAGTAAAAACGGAGTATAACTTAAATAGGTTTGACTTTACTGCTTCATTGGCAAAATTTTCACAGAGTTTTCATTTTCATCGAACACTACTCTAACCAGGTCTCCCTCCTTTATCTGGAACTTCTGCCTGATTCTAGCTGGTATAGTAACTTGATAGTTTCTACTAACTTTAACTATATCTTCTACTGCCATTTTTATCCATATCCATTACTTACTCAGCATTAATAATATTTTCTATATACTTCCAACGGAGGTGGCAGGCAGTATAAAAAAATTTGGTGAAAAGTTCTATTTGAATCTTCATTAGATTTTCTTTATCTCGGTGGCTTCAAAGTTGTTTACGGCCTGAAAATTATCCCGAAGCGTGATCACCAGAATTTTAAGGAAAACTCCTTAAATCTCATAGATATACTTGATTCTTGGACGAGCCTTAGGTAAGCAACTGCAGGAATCTGGGATAGATACTCTATACGTTAGGGGTTTGAGAAGGCCATTTCTTCAGCATACCGCTCTAAAACTGGTCCTTTACAACTGGGGAATAAGGCGCGGAATTTTTTACGGAAGAAAGATAGTTGAGGAATACGGTATCTCTTTCCTGGGGGGAAAGGGGACTGAAATTGCCACAGACACGCCCCATCCACAGGGAGATAAGTTCACCTTCCAGTTTCCAAGCTCCCCGCTGTTTGTGATAGACTTCTCGCTTTGGGATAGGCACTCTCAAGACGAAAAGAGAAAGTTGGTGAGCCAGGTCCTTATGATAATCTCCACTCTCAGAAAGTATCTTTGGGATTACAACCTCTCCCTAAATCACACCACGCAGGAATTGGAGGAAATGCTCATGGAGGTTTCCTTCTTTAACAAGGTGAGAAGAAACGTTGAACCCTTTAACGCGGTAGTGCTAGATCCCTATGCTGAGAGGGAGGCGACCGAGGATATCCTGAGGAGTGCAGATACATTCATCTTGGGAGGAATTGTGGACGACTCTGGATGGAAATATGCTACGCGAGAGTTGACGGAGATTGCAGGATATCACCAACCTAGGGTGAAGATCGTACTCCGCGGATCCAGGGTTGGGGTTCCAGATAGGTTAAACAGGATAGTCTCCATAGTACTTAGGGTGAGGGAAGGCCAAAGTCTAGAGGAAAGCATACTGGCTGAGCAGTCGAACGCGGACAAGTTCGCTCGACTTCTGCGTGACACCACCCTAAACGGGGACTTGGAGGGAAACGCCCAGTGGCTCAGGGCTGGAGACAAGCTTAGGGAGAGAGTCAAAAAGATCATTAGTCGAACTCAGCCTGGATCTTCTTCTTCCCCTCGATAAGTGATCTGGGGAAGGGAAAGTTCCTTACCTCCTCGAGCGTTATTCCCTTGGATCTAAGCTCAACCACTGCCTTCTTGAGGTCGTCCCTATGTGTGGCGTACTTTACCGCATCTCTGATTGCCGTTAGATCCGGATCCTGAGGCCTGAACCTCTCAGCACTTATCACGTCCCACCTACTTCCCTGTTGTTTGATGAAAACCACGTCCTGGAAGTAGTCTGGGACTACGTGGTTTACCCCTGCAACGAAATAGTCGCGATATTTGTAAACTGAGAACATACAAACATCTTATAACCACGGTTAAAGAAATTTCCCCCATGAAGGTAGATTATGTCATAAAGGCCATGGCTGAACTCATTGGCTATGATGAAACTGTTTACGTAGGTCTGAACTCTATTCCTGCGTTGTTAGCGGCATTTCTTGCGAGGGACATGATGAACAAGGAAATAAGAATAATTGGGGTAGCAGAGGCTGACAATCCTAAGACGATTCAGGTATCTCCATCCACAGGTGATCCCTTCTTCTTGGATGGAGCCCCTGTGATGATTACGGCAGATTCCTTTGATCTAGCGCAGAAGGGTGAACTTGACGTTATGTTCCTTGGTCCGGCCCAGATAGATCAGGAGACTAACGTGAACTTGACTGCCATAGGAGATTATAGGAGGCCTTCCGTGAAGCTTCCAGGAGGGGCAGCTACAGCCTATCTTATGCCCCTGGCCAATAAACTGATTCTTTGGAACTTGAAGCACTCCAAAAATACCCTAGTTAGCAGGGTTGATTTCGTAACAGGAACGGCCAAGTACTCCAAAAACAAGGTGTTTCTTGTAACCAATCTCGCGGTAATGAAATTTGATAGGGAGAAAGGAAAATGGGTAGTAATAGCTGTACCGCCGTGGTCATCAGAGCAACAGATTATACAGAATACTGGCTTTCCGGTGGAAATAGAATCCCTCAGAATAGTAACATTGTATCACGATGAAATGGAATACCTTGACATGCTAGACCCACAAAACCTAAGGTCTGCCTTGGAATTCTAATTCCTCAAGCCTCACCTATCAGTTTCATTATCGCCTCGTAATCGGCGTCGTAGAGGGGATACATGCTAGTTGGCTCCGCTCCCCTTGGAGTATGCACCACTGCGTCAACATAAATGGAATTTATCGTAGGTCTCCTCCCATAAAAGTAGCTTTCATCGACTATCTCTTCCGCTGTGATAATAACCTTCTTAGCTGCCTTGGCCTTGTATTCGTCCTCGTATAGTGGACCTAGTATCTCCGCGTTCCCATTCTCGTCTGCCCTGTTAACATGTATTATCGCAACGTCTGGCACAATGGCCTTTACCAGAAGAATCTCCTCTCCAGTGAAGGGATCCTTTGAAACCCTCCAAGTACCAGCTTCTTCATGGATCTTGACTAGATCACTACCAATCACTCCCTTAACGGGCATGAAGGGAAGCCCACTAGCACCTGCCCTGATCCCGGCTATGAAGGCCCCACAAGTATCCTCAAGGAGCTCAATCTCACCCTTTTCCACCTTCTTCCTGAAAGTTGGCAACATACCGAACCATTCGAGGGTAGACATGGCAACCCTGACCCTGTTAACTACGTTATGTTTCAACAATACCTCTAGCGCTACCCCAGGCTCCCTATCGACGAACTCAAGTTCCTCATACTCGTATTCCACAAGGATGTTAACGAACGCCATGGGATTTCTGTGAATAGAAATTCCGCTCATGGTAATCGTATCGCCTATCCTAACAAGGGACATGGCCTTCTCTAGGGAAACCAGCTTGGACATAACAAAAAACTAGATATTTATCGTAATTAACTTTTCTAGAGTGAGTCGGGACTCGTGAACTATCTGATCTTCTTGCTCTCCACGATCCAGAAGCCATCCCTAAGAGCAAGAGATATCACGTTAAACTTCACGAGAAATTTAAGTGCCTCCGAAGGTTTCACGCCCCCAAAGACCTTATCCCTGAATACAAGGAAGAGCTTTCCTCCCCTTTTCACAACCCTATGGGACTCCCTTATTACATCATAGTCTAATATTTCATATACGATCACATTGTCAAAAACGCCTTCACGAAAGGGAAAGGGATAAAGGCCGTTCACTACGTTTCCAGACATAGACCCTGACAAGCAAGCAACGTGACTCTCATCACACCACCCGACTCCCAGAGTTTTTCCCCCAGGTAACAATTCTGGGAATTTCCCAGCTATTTGATCGAATCTCACTATTCTGTCTCCATTCACAACAATGGGATAAACTGAGGATAGGAGACTGATCTCCCCCCTGAGCATATCGCGACCCACAACCAGATCTGCATACGGGAGAGCAGAGGATCTTCCTAGACTAGCACTGACTCTTTCAACCGTACCGTCCACGGTTACTATGGATATGGACCTCCATAGGGGAGCAATGTCATCCTTATCGTCCATGAGGATAGCTAGCTTCACACTTAAGGGATATGTTTCAACCAATAAATATTTTCATCTAAACTAATTAGATGGAGAGTTGAAAAACGTTAAGTTAACAACGATAGAGACAGTGGCCTGCCCTATTGCGCTTGCATTTCCTTTAATTCTGCCGAAAGGTCAGTAACCGAAATCATGCCGACAATCTCACCGTTACTGTTGGTAACTGGCAAATGTCTGATTTTCTTTTCAGCCATCAGCTTCGCAGCCTGTATAATGTCAACTTCCTCGTTCACCGTAACAAGGTCATGCATTGTTGCCACGGTCCTCAATTCATCCATCGCGGAGGCACCATTGGCTATCGCCCTTACTGCATCCCTATCTGTGAATATTCCCTTTGGTTCGCCGTTATCTGTCACGATCACGGAGCCTACTCCTTTCTCCAGCATTAGTTTACAGGTCTCCTGAAGCGTTGTATTTGCCTCAACCTGAAACACTGGAGAGCTCATTATGTCCTTAACTCTCTTCATAGGTAATTATTAGTCCAGCATGGAAATAAGCTTTGTTGAACGGCCTATAAGCTAACTAGTTGCCACGCGTGTTGAGGGCTCACTGCTCCCAGTAGGCCTTCAGTTCTATCTTTTTGGGTTCTCCGTAGTGTAATACATCATCTATTACCTGCTTGAGATATTCCTCTGTTTGAACGCCCCTAATGAGCCACTTCTCGTTGATCAGAAGGGCAGGGACTCCCTTAATCCCCATGGCCTTAGCTTCTTCCTCATCCTGTATCACGGCGAGCTTAGCCTCCTTTGACTTGAAATCCTTCTTGAACCTGTCCATGTCAAGGCCTATCTGCTCAGCTATGGAGAGCAGGACCTCGTCGTCGTTGACATTCTCCCCTTCCATAAAGAACTTTTCTTGAGCTAAAGTGAAATATTCCCAGTGACCCTCATCTCCCCGTTGGAATTCAGCCGCCTTGCAGGCCATAAGTGGTGGCATTGACCAGATGTGGCCTATCTTGCCTTTCTCGATTACCTTCTTAGGATCATAATCGGGGAAGTACCTAGTTAGAATCGAGAACTCGTTCTTGAACAGTTCCCTCGCATCCTCAGGAGTTGGTGCCGCAGCCAGAAGATCGTCAAGGGAGGATATTATCATGAACGCCTTATGCTTCACATGCACGTCCTTGTACTCAGAGAGGACTTTCTTTAACCTCTTGTTGGTGACGTAGCAGAAGGGGCACAACACGTCATGGAAGAACGTTATCTGCATCAAGTTACCTCTTTTACCCTTATTTCCCCACGCTTTTAAAACGATCGTACTAATTCAGAGAAAAAAACAAAAAATCAATTTAGATCTGAAGTCCTGCCAAAGAGGCCAACTCCTTGATCTTTTGAACGTCCTGTAGGACGTCCCCTAGCTCCCCCTGTATCTCCTGTAACTGGGACATGCTGTTTATTGTCTCTTCCAACTGTTTCCAATAGTACTTCATTACTAGCTCTATCTGATACCTTTGCATGGTTATCATTCCCAGAAGGACAGCGAGCTTGGGCATTATACCCTTAGATGCAAGTAGCTTCTCATGTTTCACGGAAATGTCGTTCAGATTATCCAGCAGATCAAAAAGGTACCCCCTGATCTCCTCCAGTTGCTTCTCCCCAGGTTTCATGAGCTCTTCTGCCATTATTTATCGAAAAAAGTTAAATAAATGAGGCTTTAAGTCTTTCTGATTTTCCAGGTAACGTCGACGTCAACGCTTCTCATGAGAGTGTCCTTCAAGGGACACCTCCTCATAGACAGTTCCATGACCTTGCCTATCCTTTCATCATCTGAGAAGACTGTGAGGTCATACTTAACTTGAAGGAGACCTGGAGGTACATTCGGGTCACCCTGAAAGCCCTTGGGATCCAGGTTTCCCTCAATGTAACCCTCCACTCCCTGAAGCTTGACCCCCATTTCCCTTGAAATATAATAAATCGTGAGTATCATGCAGGATAACGCTGCCCCGAGCATTAACTCCTCTGGAGTTGGGTTCTCCGATCCAATGAGACCGATCTTCAGTTCCAAGTCCTTAACGCTAACCACCGCAGTCTCTCCTTCTAGCTTGGCCTCAGCTGTGAAAGTTATCATTTAACCACCTAATTGATCAGGCCAAGATCCCTGAATATTGCAGCTTCCGTTGCAAACCTCACGTAAAGTCTAGTCCTTTCCTGCTCCGATAAGGGTCTTCCCAGTTGCCTCTCTATATCATCTATCTGCTTACTTATTACAACGCTGATGTTCGTCTCAATTGACGGCTTATTGACCTTGAACATGACGTAAATATCCATGAGAAACTTGTACATTTCCTCATCCATATTGAGCAAATACTGGCCCACTGCTGGGATTTGCTGGCCATTGAAATCGACCATCTTCCCCTTAAAATATGGTCTCCACGTAAGCATATTTGACTTGACGAACTCCCAAGAGGGAGGAAATCCCCTGTATTCGTCAGCTGATGGGACGTTAACTACCTTATACTCATTGCCATCTATCTCCACAATCGCCTCGACTTCCAGTTCAAGGTTTCCTACTTTCTCAATCAAAATTTCACTCGAGAGAGAGTAGACTTTCTCCCGTAAAGGTTTTTTCCTTTTGTCTGAAAATGATATCGGTGGAAAATATGCAAGCTCAGGTTTCAGACCCATGTGTAGAGGAGTGCTTCAAGCCAAAGGGAGAATGGAAGTTCACGGATATCTCAGAATGTCTTTCCAGGTGTTCCTCAGTCAAGGTAACAAAGCCGTGATTCCATGAAGATAAGCGACGTAATGACGAGGAACCTGGTTAGAGTAGACCCTAGGAGCTCCGTGAAGGAAGCCCTGACGCTGATGCTCGAGAGGAATATAAGGAGACTCATTGTCGGAGATGCGCAAGGGATAGTGACTATGAGAGATTTAGTGTATGGATGGGATAACGGTAACAAGCAAGTGGAGGAAGTAATGAACAGGGACCTCCTCATGATCTCCCCTGAGGCTGACGCGAAACAGGCCAGCAAAATAATGACAAAGAAGGGGGTGGGCTCACTGCTAGTAGCTAGAGATGAAGAGGTAGTTGGAATAGTCACAGAGAGGGACCTCCTTCGGGTCCTCATTGTGAGTGAAGGGGTTAATGTTGGTGACGTAATGAAGGTAGACCCTCTCATCTCTGCCCCCGAGACCACAGTATTAGAGATCATCAAGGCCATGAAGGACAATTGGGAAAGACACGCCATAGTGGTGGAGGATAATCTGCCTTCCGGGATTGTGTCAATCCGCGATGTGGGTAGGGCCATCCTTGAGGGTAAAGTGAACTCCCCGGTCTCAGGAATAATGAAGAGGCCCGTTTTCAGGACTACTCCTGACTCCTCCCTAGAGATCGCTAGAAAGATAATGGTACAGGAAAACGTTGGTTTCTTGCCTGTGGTCGATTCCAGAACTCTCTTGGGTAGCGTTGAGGAAAGGGAAATATTAGCTGTGATTTCAATCTAGTTTTTCCTTATGTGACCTCTTGAACCTCTGGCTTATTCAGTATCTCTTCGAACGCCTTCTTTAGGTCGTCCGCGTTAAATCCAAAGATTACCGGCTTCAACTCAGAGAACGCTTTATCAATCACTTGCGATATCTCATCAGGCGAGGTCCCGCTAAGCCTGTCCTCAAGCTTCTCTATAAAGTCCCTGGGCGACATTACGAAGAAATCACCTGAAATGGAGACCTCCTGTAATCTCTTCTCCACGAACTTCGCGGTTATCCTGACCAGTTTTCTGGCCTTATAATCCAGGTGACATATGGCTACGGCGGAGGAGATCTTAACGCACCTATCGGTCCTTAAATCGGGATGCCTCCTGTCCTTATAGTAAATCCACTCCTCGTTCCTCTTTTCACTCGCCAACTGTTCCCATCTTTCAATCTCCTCTGGGGTTAACATGGAATCTTCAAACTTAATTCCCAGATGAGCCTCGAAACTTTGCTTCAGTTTCTTGTCTAGTTCCTCCCTAGGTGGAACATATCCGAGCTCTCGTTCCAGAGAGGTTATCCATTCCGACATATCCTTCGCCATTTTATCCCTGAACTTCTCGGAGGGGACCTTGATGCACTTGCTCATCAGTTGTGTGTCAGCCCTCATGAGAATATTTCCAGCAATAACCACAGCCTTACCGTGAGTCATGGCTCCATTCCCGCTAATCTTTCTCCCATTGACCACTATGTCCTGGTCCCTTAGAGAAGCGTTTAAACCGTAGTCCCTGAGCACGTTAACTACGGGTGTAAGAAATTTCTCGTAAAGAGCCTTAGGATCCGAGGGAGCCTCCTCTTGCCTCAACACGATAAAATAGTCGTGCTCCCCCTGAGTTATGACCACAGTACCTCCGCCCAAGTCTCTTCTCACTACTGGTATCTTGTTCTTCAAGGTGTAATCTAGATCTACCTCCAGCCAAACCTCCTGATGAACTCCAACGTTAACGAATGGTTCCTTAACAGAAAAAACTAGAAATGTGTTTTTTCCTCCCCTTGTAACGTACTCAGCAACTGACACGAAGGAAGTTACCATGTGATAGCCGTCCTGTGGAGGGAGGGAAACAAACCTCCACGACATTTCACAGCCTCTTGCAGGATATTTTCTCCGCTGCAACGAGCTCCTTTAGTTTTTGAACTGCTTGTGTCCCAGTGTAGAGCTGTTTCAACTCCTCTGGGTTAGCCACCTTCATCCTAACAAGCCAACCGTTTCCGTAGGGGTCTCTGTTCACTAGGACTGGGCTCTTCTCCACTTCCCCGTTGACATCAACAATTTCACCTGAAACAGGAGCTGGAACTGGACCTGCCCACTTACCGCTCTCCATGGTAGCGACTGGCTTTCCCTTCTCGACCTTAGTACCCTTTTTCTTTATTCTGACCTTTACTACCTTACCGGCCATGGTTTGGGCTATGTCAGTTATCCCGACAAGAATGGTATCAGCAGATTCCTGCTTAGCCCACACGGTGTTTTTCCCATCGATGTAATATAGAAGGTTTTCCGGAATCTCACAATTCGATTCCACGACCATTTTATCACTGGTTTCCTAATAAGAGTATACTAAACTAAAAATCTTTCCAATAGAATAGATGAAATAAATGAAATGGAACAGGAAGGGATACGCAATTCTCTTCGATTGTGAAAATGGGGAAGTAAGGACTTCGGGGAGGGTATTCAGTATTACGAGGGGGACTTACGCCTACGTTGGATCTTGCGGGGTCAACTGCGGGAAAAGAGTTGGAAGACATCTTAGCGATAGCCTAGCAAAGAGGAGATGGCACGTAGACTACCTTAAGGACTTATGTAAACCCCTTGGGGCACTGGTTCTCCCGCTAACAGAGGAAGATATTGCCAATATCCTCACTGACCCAGTGAAGGGGTTCGGGTCGTCAGACTGCAGGAAACATAAGGGCGACCTATTCAGGGTTGAGATTAAAACCTTACTTTCGCGTCTGGCATAATCCCAGGTCTGAAACGTAAACTATGTCCCTACCCTCAAGCTTGAACGACTTGACCACAAGGTTAACTCCACTATCCATAGCCTCCCAGAAGGCCTCAGAAAATCTAGGATCGGTTTCCTCGTTGGGAAGGAAACATGTTGCAGGCCTCATGACTAGGACCATGAGCATTGAGCCATGACCCTCCTGCCTCAACCTAATCAGCTCTCTGAGATGTTTCTCCCCTCTTTTAGTGGGTGCGTCAGGAAATAGGGCGATCCCATTCCGAACTAGGGAACATCCCTTCACCTCAACCCAGATGCCATCGAAGTGGAAGTCGAGCCTACTCTCACCAGCCCTAACTTCGCCCTTCGCGTCTGGCGGAAGAAATCTTCTGGCAATGACTGGATGAAATCTGCTATCAATTATCACCCACTCACTATCCCAGCCAGCGAGGACCGAGCACGACGTCTTTGCTCCCCTAGTCTCCCTTACTAGTACTCTGTTGCCAGGGTACATCAGCTCCTTGAGTCTACCTGGATCGTGAAGGTGACATGTGTTGCCAGACTCCATCCTTACCATGAACCTATTTGGCCTGGACTCAACCCTCTCCTCCCAGATTCTCCCATCCACAGTGAATACAGTGAACATTTTACCCCGAGCACCATCCTGATAATGATGATGAATTTGCCGAGTAAGGAGTGATGACCTAAAAACTAAGGCTGAGCTAAGTGCCTCACGAAACTCTTCATCCACTCCTTAGCCTTCATATAATCATCTACGTATATGTTCTCGTTAAAGGAATGAATATTTGAGCCCGGATGCTCCACTCCAACTCCATCGGCTATTTGATTATTCTGCAAAATCCTTGCGAAGGACTCCATGGGCCCAGTACCGTAACTGTTGGGTATGACCTCAGGATCAACACCATATACCTTCTTGGCGGAATCCATCAGCGATTTAGCAATCTTACTATTGATTGAGGTCCTATAGGGCCTTACCTTACCCCAGACCTTGATATCCACTCCCTTTAGATGGTCCTGAAGTATCTTCAGGATTTCGTCAGGGTCCTGGTCTGGTACAAGTCTAAAGTCCAGTTTTGCCATGGCATAGGATGGAATCACCGTCTTAGATCCCTCACCTGTGTATCCCGAGTATAGTCCCGCAATGTTACACGTAGGTTCCTCCACTAGTCTCCTCTGAAAATCGTCTGGGAGTTCCTGTCCCAGTGCGTCCTCCATGGACCTCTTATTTCCCTTAAGATATCTCCTTTCCTCTTCCGTGAGCCATTTGACCTTGTCATAGAAACCAGGAAGGTTAACCCTACCACCACTCTTTAGGGAAGACAGCAAGTAAACTAACTCCCAGGCCGGGTTCTTGGCCACAGGGGCATACATGGAGTGAAGGTCCTTTTGTGTTCTTACCGAGATTTCAACGTATAGTAGGCCCTTTACTCCAAGGACTATGGTGGGTGCGCCACTGGATCCCCTTCCTGCACCTTCCCAGAGAACGTAATCTGAGGCTAGTAATTCCCTGTGCTCTGCTAGAAATAAGTCTATGTTGGGACTACCTATCTCCTCTTCCCCCTCATAAATGAACTTAATATTCATCGGAGGCTTCCCCATCTCGATCAACGCTTGCAGTCTAGCCATGAGCGAGCCCTTATCATCTCCAACCCCTCTTCCCACTAGCTTACCGTCCTTAATCACGGGATCGAAGGGATCGCTGTTCCACTTATCGAGTGGCTCAGCCGGCTGTACATCGTAATGGTTATAGATTAGCAATGTCTTAGTGGCCCCAACGTTGATCTCCCCATAGACATAGGGATTCTTAGATCTGTGCCTGATTATCCTTGCCTCGATTCCGTGCTCCTGCATGTAATCTCTTATGAACTTCGCGCCCTCCTCTCCTTTCCCCTTGGCCGAGGTCGTGTCTATCCTGGCAAACTCGATGAGGTCTTGAATAGAGTTCATGTTTTTTAAATGACAGTTCCATTAAATAAGCCATGATAAAGTACGCCGAGTATACCAGGCACTCCATGACTGAACCTCTCCTCTTAGTTTACGTATACAAGAAGGTAGAGGACGGGAAAGTGATCTCAACTTTCAGGGTAAACGTGTACAAGAATATGGCAGTCGCAATTTACGAAGACGACAAATTACAGGGAGGTGAAGTGGTCGATGTCTTCCCTGGAACCACTGAACATGTGCTCAGGGTAGTTGAGAGGTACTATCAGAAGGAGGTTGATGACCTAGTGGTTTTCGGGGAAAAGAGCTACGTGGACAGTTTCCTGGAAAAGGCAGAGGAGAGACTAGGTTAGAGAGCCATTCTCCCAAACTTGGTTCTCAGAAAGATCCCCACAAGTAGGAAGAAGACCCCAAAACCCAATATCACGGGGACCACAGACCTCCACGGACCGAACTGGTTGATGTACGCAGACAGGATTAAGGTCATGATGAAAAAGCCCACCAGTGGGGTCACAACGGCAAACCAGGTAAATGTATCCCATCTCTTTTCTGATGTCATATCTCTATTTTTAGATAGTACGTTATAAAGTTTTAATACTATTTTCTTTCTAAAACAGTCTTAATTGCCTGATAGAGTTCGCGATCCTTCAACTCAAGGGACTTCAGGGAGGGAGGCATTAATCCCTTACTCTTGACTCCCCTAACCACGGATCTAATCCAGGTCTCATATATCTTCCCTCCGCTCTTGTAATAGAATTCCTTCAATTTCTCGACAGCCTCATCCTCTGGAAGTTTCTTGACGTTAACAAGATATCTGGAGCCCACGTAAAGGATAAACCTCTTCCTGCAGTCGGCTAGACCTCTCTCGAGCACCTTTTCGATCCAGTCCATGGAAGTCGTTCTTGGCCTGGGCGGGAAAATCCCATCTACCTCAAAGAGGAACTTTCCAGTCTCATCGTAAACCCTGGAGATGCCTTCCTCGTACTCTGACTTGCCTGCAGGACTTCCATCGGGATAATGTAGCAGGATCGTGAACTTAGTTTCCCTTGACAATTTGACTCTCTCCCCCAGTCATTTTGATCTTGACCGCACAGAAGGAGCAAATTTCCCTATCACTGTTAGTGGGTCTACCGCAGATCTTACACTTACCCAAGTTAAACTTGGGAAGATCCTCGAAGAAGGGCCTTATCTTGGTCTCAAAGTTCTCGACTAACCTTAACATGAAGCCAGGTATCTCATCCTCGGCGTTCTCTATTATCCGCCTTAGTTTATCTGAGGTAGGGCCTCCAACCCTTGGATTATTGGGGCAGGAGTCCATGATGAAGGGGATACCGTTGATCAAGGCATAAGTGGTGGTCTCCTTTTCTGATACCAGGAAAAGTGGTTTTATCTTTCTGATGTACCCATTCTCAGCAGGTGAAACCGCCCTCAGCCTAGCCAGATTACTTAAATCTCCTGAGTGATAGCCTGATAGAACGAATACGGCCATATCATTCAAGTTATGCCCAGTGGCCAGAACATCTGCTCCCAGCTCTTGGGCCGCTTCCTCTAGGACGTATCTCTTCACAAGCCCACAAGTGCTACACACCGGTCTCTTGATCTTTACCTTGGCTTCATCGATAGTGAATCCGTGTTTTTCCTTAAGAGAGACTACCTTGTACTCGACCCCTAGTTTCTCAAAGTTCTTGACTGCAAACTCTGTGCTCAGTGAAGAGTATTTGGTGCCCCTGTCTATCCCGAGGTCTATGTTTATCCCCACAACCTCGAAACCCATCTTCCCAGATAGCTTCGCAAGGACATGGAGCAACGTTGTACTATCTTTACCCCCTGAGACTGCCACTGCTACTCTCTCCCCGCCACGAATCATGCCGTAATCCCTAATGGTCCTTTCAACCCTGCCCTCTAACCACTCCGTGAAGTGGGAGGAACAGAGGGTAAGATTAGCTGAGGTTATCTTAATTATGGCCTTGGAACCGCACTTCTTGCAGTACACACGTATAAATGTTTTTAAAGAGATTATTAAATAGAGCGCGGAATGGAGATCTTAGCAGAACTGCATCCCAAGCGAAAGATAGACAAACTAAAGAGGGAGATATCTTCCTTGGACAGTTTTGACGGTTTTGATATTCCAGATGCTCCCCTAGGAGACCCCTCTGTGATTCCAGTGGCGGTGGGAGTGCTGGCTAGGGAAGCGAGCGAGGGTAAGAGGATTATAATTAACCAGAGGCTAGCTGACGTCAATGAACTGTTCGTCAGATCATTATCCATAACCGCCAAGGCATTCAACTTCGATATTGCCTTCACACGTGGAGATAGGCCAAGATTTGGAAGGGAAGTAGACCAAGTTTCAACAGATAGGGCCATTGAGATTTCAAGGAGCTATGGGGTCAAGGCTGGCGGGATGTTGAGTTTAAGGAAGACCAAGGAGGAGATATTTTCTAGGTTAGACTTGCCCGCGGACTTCTTTCTAGGGCTCTATTTTGGGGGAATTAGCTCCTTGGAAGGACTACCCCTAGAGAGGATCATCCCCTACATCATAGTGAGAACTGAGAAGAACAAGGAGATACTGAAGACGTTAACTCAACCAACCTTTGATGCCGAGGGGGTTAACGTGGTGATAGAGGAGCTAAAGGGAATAGGGGCAAAAAGTGTTCTCTTATCCTCCCCTGGAGATCCGGACTTTTTACAAAAAATAACAAAGAAGATCTAGTTTAGAATAGCTGAGTTCCACAGCTCATACAATATCTAGCCGTGCCAGGATTGGGCGTTCCGCAAGATGGACAGTACTTCTGTTGAGGTTGATACGACGGCTGGTTAGGAGGCTGAGCTTGATATGGGTAGGGTTGAGGATACTGTGAAGGCTGATTCTGTTGCGGATATTGATATGGGTTTGGCTGAGAATAGGGCTGATACATGGGACTCCCAGATCCCTGGGACATGGAATATGCCAAATTCTCAACCTCCTTTATGATATCCTTCTCCAGCTTTAGGTCGTACAGCTCCTCTATTCCCTCCACTACTGCGAGCGGAGTGAATACAAGTGCAGCTATAACATCCTCCGTCACATCCGCCGCCTTTAACCAGTCAGCTAATCCCACGTCCACATTGAGAAAACCTTGACCGCCCATTAGCCTCACAGTGAAGGCCCTATCCGCGCCGAATATCGTTCTCAGAAAACCAACTTTCTTGGCCTGAACCACGTAGCTTGCGCCCATCCCTAGAACCTGAGTCTGATAGTGTTTCTTGGACCTAAACCAGTTCTCTAACTGATAGGCAATTTGCTGAGGGTTTACATATACTCCCTGGATTGTCTTCTGCATTACATATGAGAAATTTAGTCAAACTAAAAACTTTTTGATGATATTTCTTGGTGAAGACAAGATATTTCCACGGAGAAGTCAAAAACGTTAGAACTTCTCCATTAGCGAAAATACTTAATAGGTTTCTTGATCTACAATATTACCATGACATGGAAATGCACGGGATGCGGAACAGAGAATCCTGACGATGCAATGTATTGCACCACCTGTGGGTTAAAGAGACCTGACGAGCCAGTAGGAGCACAATCTAGTTCACAAGAACAGCCAGCTGAACAACAGGTACAAGAGCAACAACAAGCGGTTCCTCCTGCCGAAACACAGGTCCAGACTCAGGAGCCACCAGTCCAACAACCAGTGCAATCAGCAGAAGCGCAGTTAGTACAGAGTTCAGCACCCGCTAGTCCAACTCCTCAAGAGCAGGCAAGTACAACCCCACAACCTCAAGTTACGCAACCACAACCCAGTAGCCAAGAGGGCAAATACTATATTCAGTTCATTGCAACTCCAGTCTCAGCCTTGAACAAGACGAAGGTTCCGCTAGATTTTGACGTATTCGAAAATATTTCCTTAGGAAGGAGTCCTGAAAACGTATTGATGATCCCAGATAGCGAGATTTCAAGGAGGCATGCGATCCTATCTAAGGAAGGAGACACGCTTTACATAGAAGACCTAAACAGCACCAACGGTACGTACATCTATGACGGAAAGGTCTTTCAGACGGTAAAGGGGAAGGTCCAGCTTCCTAAAAATGCGGTAGTGAAGCTTGGCAATAACACCATTATCAAGATTGTGAGAGAATGAGTTCATGGCCTCAAGAGAGGAGGGACAGTCTCCTCGAGCTGGTCAGAAAATCTAGAGAGATATTCTCGTCGATGAAACCTCTCTTGAGGGTTGGGGATAGACCTAGGGCAGTTTTTGTTGGAGACACCCACGGAGCTTTCATGGTTACGAAATATGTTTTCGAAAATTTCTCGGATTATGACGCCATAGTCTTCCTGGGAGATTACGTAGACCGCGAACCTTATGGGCTCGAGAACTTAGAAATAATTCTCTCTCATTTCGTGGAAAATAAGGATAAAGTGATTGTTCTAAGGGGCAATCATGAGAGTCCCCTTACAAACGAATATTATGGATTTAGGGCAGAAGTAAGGGAGAAACTAGGAGATGAAAACTACAAAGAATTTGTGGATCTGTTCTCGGAAATGCCCTACGCAGCCATTGTAAATAACTACCTCTGCGTCCATGGAGGTATTGCTAGAAACTTAAAAAATGTACAACAGATTGAGGAACTTAAGAAACCTGACATAATACCAGAGGACGAGATAGCATTTGAGATGTTATGGAATGATCCTAGAGAGGAACTGGACGGCTTCGTTCCCAATATAAGGGGTGAGGGAACCTTCTTCTACGGAAAGGACGTAACGCTTGAGTTTCTTAAAGAGAACTCACTCAAGGGAATAATCAGGGGACATGAGGTAGCTGACGGTTTCAGATCCGAGATAGATGAAAGGGTTATTACAGTGTTTTCCAGTAGATACCACAAGATGAGGGCTGGAATCTTACTTCAAGATGGAGAAAAGTTCAACATGGTTTACTTGGACGAGGAATTCCTTCTGAAAGGTGATAAATCATGACACTTTCCATGAAGGTAGAGGTAAGCCACAAGTACTCTTTCAACAGCGACCTAAAGATGGCTTTTAAAATTCTCCTAGTCCCAGAGAAGATATCTACAGCCACAGGATTTCACTATATTGTTCTCCTGGACACCAGTGGATCCATGGACGGTCTTAAGATTGAAAGTGCTAAGAAGGGGGCAATAGAGCTACTTAAAAGGATACCACAGGGCAATAAGGTGTCATTCGTCACCTTTTCCAGTAGGGT
Source organism: Metallosphaera sedula DSM 5348 (assembly GCF_000016605.1). Lineage (NCBI taxonomy): Archaea > Thermoproteati > Thermoproteota > Thermoprotei > Sulfolobales > Sulfolobaceae > Metallosphaera > Metallosphaera sedula. The sequence goes on from NC_009440.1 coordinate 1,458,014, forward strand.
TAACATCGTGAGAGAGTTCGTGGATCCGGAGGATCTTACGGCAGAGATTTCGAGCCTATCCGCTGGCGGTCAAACAGCCTTCTTTACCGCTCTTCTCACCGCGTTCAATCTTCACAACAAGCACGGAATTCCAAGTTATGTGATCTTATTAACGGACGGAAATCCCACTGATGATACAAACGTTGAGACATACAAGAGGATAGCCATACCCAATGGCGTTCAGACCATATCCTTTGGACTCGGTGATGATTATAACGAAACCATACTCAAGTCTCTAGCTGACAGATCAGGTGGAGTCTTCTATCACGTAAATGATGCCATGGAAATTCCAGAGAAACTTCCCAAAGCTGCAAAAACCAAGATAGCTGCTAAGAACGTTACAGTGGATATAGTCGCTGAGTCCAATGTGAAACTGCTAAACTATTCTGGTCCTCCAGTACAATTGAACGCGGTTGAGGGAGTAGTCAAGATACTTGGCGAAGCTGTGGTTCCTCCCAACTATAGTGGAAACTTTATGACAGTTAAGGCAAACTATGAGGAGCCAGTAGACGGGAGAAAGCAAGCACTTCTGAGCGTAGTTAACATAAAACCGGCAGATAGTCAGGCTACCTTCGTGAGTGGAGTGAACAAGGATGTTCTCCTAGAGTACGAGTACTTCAACAACCTTCAGAAGATATCCAGCGAAGTACAGGCTGGTAACCTGGTGGAGGCAACCAGGACACTTAAGAGGATGGAGGAAATAGCTGGCCAAACAAGAAAGATTGAACTCATGGAGACCACGCGAAGGTTATCAGATAGCTTAGAGACCACAAAGAGGTCAGGAAATGCCACGGAGCAAACCAGAAAGCTGTCGAAGGAAGTCTCGAGCGAAGTCACAAGAAAGCTCAGGGGAGAGAGTTAGCGGTTAGAAAGTCTATGTCAATAACTTTAGCCTTGACCTTTTCGAAGGTCCTCATGTTCCTCACTATTGTTGGCAATTTCCTGGTGTGAATTCCCCACTCTTCCAGGAATTTCTGTAGTTGCGCTATTACCTCTTTCCCTGAGTTACCCAGTGCGGGTATGTCGTGAAAAATCAAGATTCTTTCAGGATTAGTCTTTCTTCCAAGTACAAGTAGCTCTCCCCTAAACCATTTATCTCCCTTTAGAACCCTAGGTACCAGAGTGAGTGTGAACATCCCAGATAAGCTTGCGAGCCCTCCATCACTTGAAGACGAGACCTCAAGTTTATACCCAGACTGAATCCTTCTTCCTGGAAGCATAGGTTCCCTGAGTAGGATAAGCTCCCTCAGTACCCGACCATCCACGTCTAGGGCAAATATCTTTGGTCTCTCCTCTCCGTATTCTGGAATGAATTGCTTCATGGTGGCCAAGTATTTCGTCTGAGGAGATAGTAAAGAATCAACCTTTACTCCGAAAAGTCTCATGTGTATAAGTTATACAAAGTAGTTAATTTGTTAGTTATTAAATTTCACTTAAATCTGTCTAAAATATCAAATGAGAAATTCAAATGCTTAAACATGTCCGTGAAATAGATTCAAAATAAGATTAACGAAGTATAGCATAACGTATCATGAGTTTTACATTAACGAAAACTATAATTATCTTTCTACCTTCAGGTCTAAAAACTTTTTAAGGTTACGTCAACCTAGAATTCTTCTAAAAGATTTAGAACGTTTAGATTTTTCAAGTGAATTTATTAACTCAGAAATTTACCTTCGCCTCATGTTTGATCAGTTAAGCGATCAACTCAAAAGGGCACTGGCTGACATAAATTACCAGCGTCCTACTAAGGTACAAGAGATAGCCATCCCCGTCTTCATGAATGGGGAGAGCGTAATAGTACAGGCAAAAACAGGATCAGGAAAGACTGCGTCTTACCTGATACCAGTCCTGGAGAGATACCACAACGCACTCATTCTAGTTCCCACGAGGGAGCTGGCTGAGCAAGTTGCATATGAGGCTAAAAGACTTGGAAAATACAAGAGGACCTCTATTGGGGTAATCATAGGTGGAGTAGGTTATGACAGACAGGAGCGAGAGTCCGATAGTGACATCATAGTCGGAACTCCTGGAAGAATCCTTGATTTGTGGGGCAGGGGTACTCTTGACCTCTCCAGGTTTAAGCTGGCCATCGTGGACGAGGTTGATAGAATGCTCGATATGGGGTTCATTGACGACGTGAGAATGATACTCTCCAAGACCAGTGCTGAGAATTTCGGCTTCTTCTCTGCAACAGTACCTCCAGAGGTCAAGGAGTTAGCTGAGGAGTTCTCACCCAATGCTAGATTTCTCAAGGTTGATGAATATAAACCGGTTGAAATAGATCACGAATTTTATCCGGTCCGCGATAACTGGCACGAGAAAGTAACCAAACTGCTCAAGGATGTAAATGGAAAGGCCATAGTGTTCACCAACACAAAGGCTAGAGCAGAGGCATTGTACGACAATATCTCAGATAGGGTAAGCACATCACTACTTCATGGCGATATGTCTCAGGGCTCAAGGAGGAGAAACCTGATGAGCTTTAAGAGAGGCGACAGTGACATCCTAATATCCACAGACCTAGCAGCTAGGGGGATAGATGTGATAGATGTGGAGCAGGTAGTTAACTTTGACTTACCTAGGGATGTTGAAACATATATCCATAGGGTAGGAAGAACTGGGAGGATGGGAAGGAAAGGGAGGGCAGTATCATACTACACGAGGAGAGAAGAGGAAATGGTCCAGAGGATTAGAAGCATTATCAAATCAACTATCATCTCTCAATGAGAGAAATAAGAGCCTTAATTGACTTATATTTCTACCATTTAATAGATCGGATGTTTTTATAGTTAAAGTATTCTCGACAAAGAATAAATATGTCTTCTATAATAAGAGATATAGTTTGTTTTGCAATAAGATTGACAATGATAGTTTCCGCTTAAATTATAAAATTTATAAGGGCGATTATGATGTAGTATATGAGATAACGTATGAACAAATATTATTTGGCAATGGGTATTGCGTTCTTGATTGATATAATTATATATTCATTATATCCAGTTTTTAATAACACCATACCATCAATAGGAGGTTTAACCACTTTCTACTCATATCAAATAATTCTACTTATAGTTTCGACTATTCTATTCGCAGGAGTAGTGCTTGCAGTAAAGGAGAACGGAGGTAGGTGAGAGAGTTGGCATTCGGGAATATAGACGGAGTTACCCTTGGTGTTTTCGTGGTTTTATTTGCAATTTTTGCCTTTTTGGGTTTTTGGGCATCTAGATGGAGGAGAGGAGATCTCTCCAAAATTGACGAATGGGGGCTTGGAGGAAGAAGACTAGGCTGGCTGTTAGTGTGGTTCTTGATGGGGGCAGATCTGTTCACTGCCTACACCTTCATAGCCGTACCCTCAAGTATGCTGGCTGTAGGTTCGTTATACTTCTTCGCTGTGCCTTACGTGGCATGGGGGTTCGGAGTTGCCCTTTTAACCATGCCTAGATTATGGACAGTTTCTAGAAACAAGGGATATGTGACGGCCTCCGACTTCGTTAAGGACAGATTCGACAGCAGATGGCTCGCCATTGCGGTTGCACTAACTGGAATAGTTGCTGAGCTGCCATACATTGCACTACAGATAGTGGGTATGCAGGCAGTGCTTGCAGCTATGCTTGCTGGCTTAACTGGAGTAGTTTCTAAGACAGTGTCTGACATTGCCCTGATAATTGCGTTCGCCATCTTGGCCTCGTTTACCTTTACCAGCGGTCTAAGAGGGGCAGCAATTACTGGAGTCTTTAAGGATATACTTATCTGGATTACAGTGCTTGCTGTGATCATTATAGTCCCGCTAAGTTACGGAGGATTCGCAAGTGCATTTCATAATGCAGCTATCCAATCTGCAACGGTAAATCAAGCTCTGAATCACGCTAAGGGTCCCATAAATTACGGCGCACTATCTCCTAAACTCATCCCTGCGTACTTCTCACTATCCCTTGGATCAGCACTTGCACTTTACCTATACCCGCATGCCATAAATGGTTCACTTAGCTCAGAGGACAAGGGGAAACTGAAGCTAGGTACTTCACTATTACCAATTTATGGTATTGGTTTGGCTTTACTAGCACTCTTCGGGATCTTGGTATATGCAGTTCCAAATGCCCTTAGTGCAGTAATTAAGTTAGGTGCTGGCACTTTCGTGGTTCCTTCACTCATTGCATATACGATGCCCGACTGGTTTGTGGGGCTGGCTTACCTAGCAATTTTCATAGGAGGACTCGTCCCAGCAGCAATCATGGCCATAGGAGTAGCTAACCTTCTTGTAAGGAACGTGATCAAGGAGTTCAAGTCCCTAGAGCCTAAGACTGAGGCTACACTAGCTAAGGTTATCTCCACAGTCTTCAAGTTCGTGGCCTTGGGGTTCGTGTTTGCGGTCCCCGCTACCTACGCAATCCAGCTCCAGTTACTAGGCGGAATCCTGATAACGCAAACTTTACCCTCGGTGTTCCTAGGACTCTACACCAGGAATCTTAATGGAAAGGCTACCCTTGTAGGGTGGGCAGCTGGAATTCTGTCAGCCTTAGCCCTCGTTATTGAGGCTAACGCAAAGTTCGGAGTAATAAAGACTAGCCTTTACACCACGCCCCTAGGTCCACTCTATATAGCGATCCTTGCACTACTGATCAACCTAGCGGTGACGTTGATAGGATCAGGAATAGCATATGGAATGGGATGGAGACCTTCACAGAAGATAAAGGAAGAGGAGATCACTAAGGAGATGTAACTTAAAGAGAATCATCTATTTTTCTTGCTTCAAGAATTCCTTTTTCTGTAAGGGTGTAAAAGGTCTCCTTCTTTAGGACACCCTTTAACTTTTTGGAGATAAGACCTTCCAGCTCCATGGGTCTTAATACGCTGAGTAGATCGTCCTCATCTACTCTGAATTCTTTCATCAACCTTCCTAGCCTGGCCTCTCCATGGAAATATAGGTAGAGGAGAATCTGATCCCTAAAGCTCATACTCTGATTCTTATGATCGGGGTTAAATATTTACAACAATTCTCTGACAGATAGGGACTCCCAACATAACCCTAAAATGCCTTAATCGTAACCAAATAAACTAGTTTTGCAACAATATCTATGTGGAACTTAAAGTAGAGATTCCTGAGGACGTACTTTTCCCACCACTTCCTGAGCTTTCCTACGTATGTTCCGGGAGAATCACAGACTCTAAATGCTCTGGGCCCTCCATATTTCGCGACCAGGATTTCATTACTGCCACCGCATCTGATCTCATCGCATCCATGAGCATTTCAGGATTAATTAGGACGAGGCTCAGGGGGAGAAAGAGGGAAAGATGGCTCAACTACATGGCAAAATATGGAATTGAAATTGAACCCAGGGAGTTCACTGCAGTCCTGAAGACGGGGTCGTTGGTTACAATTTATGCAGATGGACTTGACTTCGAAGACGTTGCTGGAAACACAGTGTTCAAGGAGTTCAGAGTTACTGGAATGGGGAACATGTACAACGTGATTGAGAAGTTGGCAGAAATTGAGCCAAGACTGATGATAGCAGAAACTAGGGGAAACCTTTGGTTTCTGGTAAGCGCGTTCAAGATAATTGGAATGGATCAGGGTATTAGGAAGGTGCTGGAGAAGCTAGTTAATGTCACTAAGACTGAATGTGATGAGATAACCCAGATCAAGAGTGGGAGGATTTGCCTAAAAAGAACTAGTTAGCCTGTTAAATTCTAGACCGTATCTTTAAAAGGTATTGTAAGAATTTTGAAAAAAGTTTAAATGCAGACCTGGTTAAATCATGGCAATGGCTAAGGGAAAAAAGAAGAACGAAAAGGAGAGCAGGCTTATTTACATACCGTTCATCGCCCTGCTGTTAGTTATAGCTCTTTTCATAGGGCTAAGCTTTAGGACCAGCGTCTCTACCTCTGCCCAAAGTGCCTTCACTAACCTGGTTAAGGTTTCGTCCACAGATTATGCTCCAAATGGGACGACGCAGGTATATTTCATTAGTTGGTACGGTTGTCCATACGGTGCCACGTTGTCGTGGCCTTTGTACGTAGCCTTGAGCAACTACGGAAATCTCACGGTGATTCCTCACTACTCCGTGGCGGAACCAGACTTAGCAAATGGTGCACCAATTCCAGGCCTGCTGTTCCAGCGATTCACTCCAAGTTCTAATGTACAATTCCACTTCTATTACATTTACAATCAATATCTGAATGCTACTCCCTCAGGACAACCCGTTAACAACGCTGATAGGGTTCAGGTAGGGCTGAATGAGTTGGAGAACATGACACCTAGCTGGGTAGTTAATCTAGTGGAACAATATCAGTTAAGCGAGACTCAGGTGGTTTACAATGGGAATCAGGTTCCTATAGCCATGGGAAGCAGTGAACCTCACCTAGTTACAACCCTAATAATATCGGGACCTGGGGGAACATGGATAATGTTGGGCTACCCCAAGTCGTTACCTCCAAGCGAGGTGGTAAGCATAAACGGCAACTCGACCCAGCTTCTTAACGAAATAGAAAGCGGTCACGTTCCCTCTCCAATAGAGTCTACAGCACAACAGATCTTGCAGATCATACAGCAGGCCTCAGGATCTTAACGAAGTCTGTCTCTTTCTCCACCTTAAATCTCTTTACCCATGTCAAGTAGTCCAGTCTTTCCAGGGACGGAGTTTTCTGGTCCGTCAAGATTATCAACTTTTCCGCGTTAAAGGTATACCTTTCGACCAGAGCATTTATGGTCTCCGCATTGTAAAGAATTGGGCCTACCTCGATCTCATGATACTGAGCTTGCCTTAAGAGCTGAGAAAAGGCTTCATTACTGTTCCAAGCTTCCATAATGGAAATATTGCCCACAATCTTGCTCTTGGGATAGACGAAGAGTGGCAATATCACAACATCCGCACTCGGAGAGTTAGTTACCTTGGAGTTTATCATGGACTTTATGACTGAGAAGAGCCTAGTCATGTATGTTCTTCCCAGGTCTGCGTCATATTCTTTGTCCTTATCGTACTTCTCATGGAAGTTCTTGTTTAACCAAATGAAGGCATCCACTATCTCGCTTTCCCTTGATGACACGAAATCAAGAATCTGAACAGATGAGGCCTTCGCCAATGCGGAGTTTGTGTTCACTGATTGGCCTGCAAGTGCGGGGGTAAGAAGTAAAACTCTTTTCCCTGAGATCTCCTCCACAACTTCCCCAATCCTGAACGCGTCCTGCTCCAGCGATGCTAGAGGGTTAGCTGCAATCCCTACCCTCATTCCCCCCTCCTTTGTCATGGAATAAAACGTGAACCTGAAGTGATCTATCTCCTCTGCAGTTGGATACCAGGCCTTGTAAGTCTTCATCCCTTCATCCTTTATCGCGTTGACCTCTTCTAGAATTCTCTCAAACGCCTCGTGTGTATCCTTAAACTCATCGTCGAGTCTGCCATATGGAACAAAGATTGGTTCTCCAATCCTGGGGAATAGATATCTAAAGCCATAAAGCCTCGCCACCTCAGGAATTCCGGAATCTACGAGTGTCTTTATGGCCTTTTTCATGACAGGATTAAGATGGTCAATATGAAGAATATTCTTCTCCTCTCTCTTCCTGAAAATTGACATAAACTAGATTAATGTTCATAGCTATAAAAGTCAATGGCTTGGCATGAATTCTGATCAAGTGTACTTGGCACTGCTGGAGATATTCATTCTAGTGACAGTTGCCCAAGCACTGAAGGTGGGCTCCAGCAAGGCGAGGATACCTCCCTTGATCATGGAACTGTTAACGGGACTCATTCTTAGCCCCTTCGCGCTAGGTTCGTTTCTGAATGCAGTGACCGGTTATCAGATATTCACCATAAATACCTATCTTATCCTGTTCTCCGAATTCTCAGTAATCTTGCTTATATTCGCCTCTGGATTGGAGCATGGATTCAAGTCGCTAAGAACCTCAGGGACTCTTGCATCCCTAGCTGCCACGTTCGGTGCCGTTCTACCCTTCATGGGTGTTTTCCTGTACATGTCTAGGTTTGTTTCATTCAATGTGGCGATCTTAATGGGTGCCGCAAGCGCTGCTACAAGTCTTGCAGCTGTGGCCTCAATCATAGAGGGTGAAAAGCTGGAAAATGAGCGATACGTAAAGATAACGCTGTCGGCTGCTGCCATAGATGACGTTGTGGCCTTCATTATTCTATCGGTTTCCTTGGCCATAATAGCTTCTGGTGGACTGTCGTTCTTTGATGTGCTCAAGATAACCTTAACCGTAGTTATATCGTGGATCATCATCTTCTTGGCTTCAGTCTTCATCATTCCTAGAATAATTTCCGTTGTGTCGGATTCGCTAGTTGTTGACGTTTCACTCCTAGTTCTATTCGTCCTCGTGACCATAATGATTACTCTGGGTTTCTCACCAATTATAGCCGCGTTCATAGCAGGGGTAGCCATAGCTGAGAGTAGGAAGGCAGAGAGGATAAGGGGTATGGTCAAGACGATGATAGGAATATTTGGCTCGCTCTTCTTCATCAGCATTGGGGCTCAAACTGACGTTTTCACGTTTATTTCCCCTGGTGTTCTAGTTCAAGGGACCATTATTACGCTAATTGCGATGGCATTGAAGTTTACTGGTATATTTCCCTTTGCCTACCTTTACAATAAGGATGGGAAAAAAGCCCTTGCGTCATCGCTTGGAATGATACCTAGAGGAGAAATGGGTTTAGTGATCTCCTCCATCGCGTTCTCAAGTGGAATATTTGACCAAGCAGATCTTTCAGAGGTGATCTTCATGAGCCTCATCACGACTGTGGTAGGGGCAATAGCCTTTGAGAGAAGTGCCAGGAGTATAATGAGAACTGAAGCCTGAACCTCAGATGTTGAAGGTAGATCTCAATAGCCTGAATAGGACCACCACAAACACGGTGGTCATAATACCAAACATTGTTAGACCTGTCACTATTTCCTGGCCTACCGAGTATGGGGAAAACGGGTAAACTTGGTTAGAATAAGGTGGCCAACCCACTATGAGAATAACGGAAAGGACACTATCAGCTCCCATCCAGCCCACGAAAAGAAGAAGTTTCATGGGAAAGGAAAGGGAACTTGATGAACCTCCAGCTAGAATACCTGCAAGCAGAAGACTGAGATCATTGATTATTCGATAAATCGCAGATCCTCCCGCTAACGCATAGAAATACGGCACGTGCCAGAAAACCACTAGGAATATTGCAGGTACAACCAGAAGGCGAGAGTACTTCCTCCCCATAGTAAGTAGGAACCCACCTATGAACAATGCGTAATGAGATGCCATGAAAAGTGGTTCAAGCTTAAACTCCTCAAGTTCTGTAAGAGGGTTAAGGGCAAATACGAGCAATAATATTCCAGCGACGTCTCTAGGTGATAACAGATTAGAAGAAAATCTCATGAATAACTTATTTTTAAAAAAACTTATAAATCTACTCTGGAGGAATTTCCTTGAACACTAGAGAAATATCTATTCCCTTCTTCTTGTTTCTGTAGTTAGATACCAGGTAAACCAGGAAGCCAACTACGAGTACCCCTACCACGAATATCAATGTGGTCAAGTTGACCGAGCCTGTTGATGTGGTAAAGCCAAACAGTGGGTTAGTGGCAGCCTCATATGTAAGGAAGGCAAAGTAGAGGGCCGAGATTACACCAGCCACGGATATCGCCTTGGCCCTGTTTCTTAGACCATAAATTGCACCTGCTGTGCTGGCCACTAGGAAATAGATTGAGCCAAGGATAGTTGCTCCATAAAGCGAGAGGGCAGCATTGAGTGAGAACACTGGAACCAGGAGGAATAGTAGGGTTATGGTTAAATCGAGGGCATGGGCGTAAACGGGTGAACCGAACCTGTTTACCTCCGCGAACTTCTCCGGAAGAATCCTGTCAAAGGAGAGCGCGAACACGTACCTGGAGAACACTATTATACCATACGCTAAAACGAAGAAGTTCCAGGCTATGGCACCTATGCCAATGAGCCATTGAAGGGCTGGATTTCCTGCCAGTGCAATGGCAACAGTCCAGAAATTGTAAATGAAATAGGGATAGGCAACAAAGTTGAAGGGATATCCCGCAACCAGATCCATCTCCAGGAAGCCTCCCGTAACAAGAATAGCTGTGAGAAGAAGGGCAAACACTAGGTTGAACTTGGCGACCCTATCACTTTGCTTAAACTCAGCCGATACCGCAGGTCCAGCTTGCATCCACGGGTATGTGTATAGGGCGAAAAGCGGTAATAGTAGCACCGTTGAAACTATGCTAAAGTTCGTGGGGAAGGCCGTGTGTGGTGAGGATTGATAAACGTTAACTAAGCTTGAATTGATAGAGTTAAGGAACGGGGTTATGGCTGTTCCAAATCTCCCAGCCGAGGCTCCTATCACGATCATCGCTATGACAAGGGTTGAAAGCGATACTATACCGAAACCTGTCACAATGGAGTAACCCCATCTGGATCTGAAAATGTTCAGCAGGATGACGATCACGAAGAACGCCGCAGCTATTCCGTAGAATAGGGCCTTCTGCTCAAAGGTGAGACCGCCGTTATAGGGGTTAACAAACACGTTGTTTGAGAGGGACACTAAGCTTGGGGAGTTGTCCACACTGCCAATGGTATATAACACTGCGTTAATGCTGGACGCCGAGAAGAAGGCCACTAATGCAAAGTAGGCAACCGACTCAAGCATGAGCGCTATCGCCATCGTGGATCCAATAGCCCCATTCAAGTTCCTGCTTATCCAGACATAATCACCGCCAGTCCTTCCCATCTTTCGTGTCATGTAGGTATAAACCAGGAGCTGTGGAAACGCAAAAACCAGGCCTATTATTGACGCGAGCCATAGGACTCCACCAGGGTAGTTGTTTATGTAAGGGGAGATCGACTCAAATAGCGTGACGCCAGCTGACATATTACCAATGTTGAGCATCACAGCGTCAAGAAGATTGACCTGCTTAAGGAGACCAGAACTTTCCCTTATAAAGACGTTTCTTTTACTGCTCACGGCTCTTTATGGACAGCTCAGTTTAAATTTTTTACTCAGTCAAGTATAAGCAAGTACATCACACTTAGCTAAAATTTACATGACCAAGTAAATGAAGCGGAATGGGAGAGTGAAGTTGCGATTGAAGAGCGAGGTATAGAAACATTGCTCCCGTCAAGATTGCCAATCCATTCACAAAGATATTATCGTAGGAGAAGTGGGCGAGGGCGAACCTGGTCCACCTCCTTCCCTGCCTCACGTAGATCCCCCTCTCTGTGAATACGTCAAGGAGAAGGTGAGATGGTCCCGCCAGGACACCCAGGACTAGGAGAATTGGGTAACCCTCGAAGAGGGCGAGCGGGATAGCTGGTATCAAGCCCCAGGGGATGCTCCTGAAGAGAGTGTGGGTCCTGGGAGTCCTGCGTATGTACCCTCCCCTGATTTCGTGACCCAGTCTGTCTATGAGGGTGTTCGAGACCCACGAGATAAGGAAGGAAAGGACAAGGGAGGTATAGAAGCTTAGAAATGGAGAGGAGATTAGGGTTAGTAGACCGGCTGTGAACACGTAATGAGAGACTAACTTCATCTAGCTAAACAAGGTGAGGGAATATTTATGCATAACACCATGAAATTATGATTTTTAAGTTGTTTGTATAGCTACCAATTTTGGGTATGATTATCTGAAATATTATCCCCTGCTTGCTATAAACCAAGTTAAAACGAGTGTATTTGTAGACCAACTGTAAGGAAAGACTTTTTAGGTCATTGTTATAAAAACGATTATGACCTTTTGGCTAGTACCGATACAAGAAGATATGTGGGATAATATTCAGTATGACGGCGTGTATGGATATAAAACGAACCTAAGTAAATATATTAAGAAAGGCGATAACATCATTTTCTACGTGAGCAAGTATTATGCCACAAGGTATGGCGGAAAGATAGTGGGCATTGGTAGAGTTATTTCAGATTGGTATTATGACGAGACTCCACTGTATCCTGAGGAGAAGGTGAGAAACAGAGCAATCTTTCCCCATAGGGTAAAGGTGGAGGTATGGATAACTGGGGCATGTGACGTAAAGAGCCTAATCGGAAAGGTCAAGTTCGTGGAGGATGTGGTCCAGCTACCCAAGTACCTCAGGAACGCACCGGCCAATCTGGGGAGACCAATTCTAGACTCGGATGCGAAAGTAATGGAGGAATGCCTTAGACAGACTATGTACGACTGAAACACTCCTTTACCTTCTCTAGCAGTTCGTCGTTATCCACTCCTAGAATTCTGGCATCGCTAGACCTCAAATTGGAAAGATCCCTCTCCAACTTCTCTAGGTCCTCCTCTGACCCGAAGAAGTCTCCCGTGATCTCTACCCTGCCTTCTGTAACCCTGAGCACAATGGTTTTCCCTGCCCTAGACCTGAATATCTTTTCGCAGATCATACTACCTCACGAAGGTCCACTTATCATTGGTGTACTTGTAGCTGAGCTGTTTCGAGAGTTCGATTTCCAGGGGTGTCAGTTCCCCCTTCTCCGCCTCGAAGACTGAGAGGAAACCGGAGAGCAGTGCGTTGAGCGCCTCTTCCCTAGAAACTTTCCTATTAAGTAGGAGAGAAAGGTTTGAGACCCTAGATGATGGGGTTCCCCTCACCAACTCCTTGGGTTTGGGAACCTTGATGACTGACATTAGCGAAAGATCGGTGGCAAACATAAATGTTCCGTGGACCAGAACAGCGTTACCCTTCTGTGCACCCGCCATTCCAACCACTTTCTTGTCCTTCACCACTACGTCATTTATGGGAACGAACTCCCCAGTTAAGCCCAACTGCTTCAGGGCCATCACGATAGCCTCACCTATTCTCCTGTAAACTGCCATCATTTCATGCGACCTAACTGCGACGCTCCAAGTAATCTCCCCAAGCTCGTCATGAAGGGCGGGACCACCTCCCGTGAACCGCCTTATTAGGGGTATTTTCTTCTGCTGAAGAAGGTCCATGTTAACCCAGTCGTGAACGGATAGGAACCTACCTATAGACAGCGTGGTGGGAGAGAAATTCCAGAACCTGATCATCTCGTCTACCACCCCCTGGTTCAGGAGCAACAGCGTGGCCTCGTCTAGGGCCATCTGCCTCTCTCCAGGGGCACCGCCCTCCACAACTAACCTCATGTCCTGAACTCCTCCAGGTATTTTTCAGGCAGACTACAACAAGCATCGTAAATTGGGAGATTAAATTCTCTAATTACCCTGTGATGGGGATTAGCAATTCTCTGAACTAGGCCCTTAGACAACACTGCCCTGTCTAGCTCTTCCTTTATGGCGTATGGCCTCATGCAACCCATGCTGGTCCTTCCTGCCATTAACCGGGAACCGTACTCTATGAGCGAGATAACCTTGTTCAGGTCCACCTTCAAGGCTCGAGAGGGTGTACCAGGGGTAGGAATCACGACCAGAAAGTTCATGAGATAGGGCTTGAAAGTGGAGACCAGTTCCATCTCCTGTCTCAGGTCCTCCTCCGAGTCCCTGGGGAGACCCAGCATCAGATGTGGGACAATGTATTCTGGACCACGGTCAATGAGGTCCTCCAGGGTTTTCACGTAAGCCTCCCTCTCGGCCCGAATTCCCTTGGCGTGATAGGAGCCAGGGGAGTAGGCAAACTCGAAGTCCACTATGTCTACCACATCCCTCATCTCCTCAATGGTTTCCCTATCCTGTAATCCTGGGTGAAGGTTGAAAACCAGGTTGAGTTCCCTCTTGAGCTTTCGCATGACTGGAAGAAAAGGAGCTACGGGGAGCTTTCCATCACGATCAAATCCTCCACTCACCAGGAAGCCCTTGACACCACGGGAATGAAGTCTTCTCACCGTCTTCTCAAAAATTTCCGGGGACATTGCCCCTTCCATTGAGGAAATATACTTGGTTCCACAATAGAAACAGTTAAGTGAACACTGTCCCCCAGTGATACTGATCGTTGTGAACTTCGACTTAGAGATAAAACCTGCCATCATTCCCTTTTCACCATGATGGGTATGTTGTATAGTTTTCCCCTTGGGTCCTCATTATAGAAGGGCCTGTCACAGGATGGGCATCCTGAGGTAAGGTAGGATAGATCTCCTCCATCGAAACCGTGGGATAGTGAGAACCTGATTCTCTGTATCCTCCTGTAGTCCTCCAACCTAGGTGGAGGTCTAGACTCCATGGGGGTCCCCTTGACAGGGGTGAAGGCAAATAGTGCCACCTCAGCTCCTAGGGAGTAGAGATGTTTCATTAGTTCCACGAACTCATCCTCTCTTTCCCCCAGACCATAGACTAGGTGAACGTAAACCTTCCCTTTTCCAAATACCTGGATGGCGCGCTTAACAAAGTCCAGATAATCGCTAAACTTCCCTGGTTTCGCCACGTTCTCCCAATTTCCCTCCGTTGTGTCCATTCCAACGCCCAAGTAGTCCACTCCCCTCTCCTTTAGTAACTTCAGGTACTCCGTAGATATGGGCACAGTCGTGACTGATTTTCTAGTTTGGACCTCGCTTACTATCTTGACCACCTCATCCTCGAAGCCTGGCTTAACCACAGTCTGTAAACAAAACCTCTTGAACGTGGATAACTTTTCCTTAACAGCCTCAAGCGAGACGCTGTACCACTTTACCCTAGATAGGTAGCTCTTATCGGCGTTGTTGGATAGGGACTGGGAACAGAACTTGCATTGATTAACGCATCCACCCTTCATCAAGGCATAGGCAGTTTCACTGTAGTAGGTCCCTTTGGTTATTGCATAATATGTGCCTGCAGAGAGCAGAACTTCCACAAGTCTGTGTGAATGGCCTAGGTAATAAGTTTCAGCTCGTGTCTTTTTACTCGAGAGCTTGCGTTGAGGTGGATGGCTCCATCAAGATATTATGATGATAAAAATCACAATCTTAAAACAGTTATTAATATACCGCAGAAACGGTTTAAATCATGGTGTATAAGGTATGGCTTGGTAATAATGAAAGTAGTTGTACTTGGAGGAGGATTCGCAGGCTTATCTGCACTTAACTTTTACAGGGATGCCATAGTCATTGATTCTAAGGAATACTTTCTCCTTACACATAGACTTGTGGATGTAATTGAAACAGGCAACCCTTCACTCGCTACGATTCCTTACCCCAAGGGTATTGTGAAGGCTAACGTCATGAGTGTTGATTTCAAGAACAAGGTAGTTAGGACATCCGATGGTGACTTCAGCTATGACAAGTTAATAATTTCCTTAGGATACGAGCAGGACACAACAAGGGTTAAGGGAAATGTCCAGAAGCTCGAAAACCTAGAGGATGCGTTGGCCATAAGAACGAAGTTGCCCCAAGTTAAGAGCGTGGCAGTTCTTGGAGGAGGAAATTTGGGAGTGGAATTGGCAGGAATTTTAAGGGAAATGGGTAAGGAAGTTCACCTCATTGAGTTACAGGATAGACTCCTCTCCTTCATGAGTAAAGAGTCTTCAAGGTTCGCAGAGAGTAGATTGAAGGAGATGGGAGTGGACGTCCTACTAGGGACGAAGGTAGAGGAGGTGACCCCAGAGGGAGTGAGGACAAACAAGGATCTGGTAAAGGTTGATATGGCCATTATGGCTGCAGGTCTTAGAGGGCCAAAACTTATTGAGAACTTGGGACTGAGCAACAAGAATGGCAGAATGCTCGTTAATGACTATTTAGAATCGATGGATTATGAGGACGTTTTCGGTGCTGGAGACTGTATGACCACCAAGTCCTTTGTCCCCATGTCTGCACAGGTGGCTGTACAATCGGGAAGGACAGCCATGGAAAACGCCCTTGGGGGAAATGTTAAGTTCGCTTATAAGCAGGCTGGAATAGTCTTGAGGATAGGGTCAGAGTACTTCGGTGACCTGATGGGGAGGTTTGTCAGGGGATCCATGGCGGAACTGGCCAAGAGGGTTGGAATTTATAGGGCAATAAAAATGGTTGAGTCTCTCTAGTATCTCTTGAAGGCAGTCACCACGAAGTTATCTTGGTCCTGTTTAACCGAGTAATCCATGTCGTTAGTTGACAGGAGAGGAATTATATCCCTCTCGAGGACAACTTTGTCGTCAGTAATTATCCTTATCTCCATTCCAGGTTTCAGCTTTTTTAGGGCCGAGTAAAGGGTTAGTTGAGGCACGGCGCAACATAGCCCGGTCAAATCTAGTTCCATAAATAACATGAGAAGTACCAATTATTAAACAAGGAGTTTTTGCTTATCGAGATAGGTCATCGCTTCGTATAAGTTCCTCACCTTGTTTACCTTTACGTCCTCGTAGAATCCAAACCTGTCAAGGAGTAGGGATTCGAGACCAGCCCTTTTAGCACCAATGTAATCCAGTTCGTATATATCACCTATGTGTATGGCTGGTTGTGCAACGTAGTTAAGCGCGTATCGGAAAATCCTGGGATGAGGCTTCACTACACCAACGTCGCATGAGGCGATGACTGCCTTAACGTACTTTTTGATTCCCAAGGAATCTATTACGTCATGCATTCTTCTAGTTGCATTTGTAATTAGAACCACATCTACACCCTTCGAGTTTAGGTACTCGAGGAACTCCTTGGCATCCTCATATAGAAAATAATCCTGACTCGGGGTATAGTCTCCACCCAATTGACCAAGTATTTGGCTCGATGGATATATCCCAAGCTCATATAGAAGTTCTCCCACGTCCACTGGATTTAACCCTACCTGATTTGGAAAATTACTTTTTCCCATTACCTTAGTAACTGCCCTGAATACTTGCTTGGCAGTCACCGGGTAACCAGCCTTTCTTAACCTGACCACTAGCTTTTCGAAGGACATAGGTCTAAATCCTACCAATGTCTCCCCTACATCAAGGAAAACCGATCTGAATTCCATAAAATATATAAAAAGAAGAAACTTTTAAAAATAACCTCTTTAAACTATATAGCTTATATATCTTTATTTAGTTTCCTGAGATTGCTCAAGTACAACGGAGTCCTGGGAAACCTCCTCAAGACTCTTGAGTTTAGGTTCCTTAACGGCTATCAAGGTGAGAACTGCACCCACGACGCTTATCACTGCAAGCATTTCCAATATGCCCTTTATTCCTAGTGAGGATAGTAGTGTAGGGAAGTAGAAGGTGGTTATGGCAGCACCAGTCTTCCCAGCTGCTGCTGAAATACCGTGTCCAGTTGTCCTATAACTGGTTGGATATACCTCAGACGGAATAACGAAGGTTGTAGTGTTGGGACCAAAGTCAATGAAGAAGTACGAAAGGGCATATAGAGCAAACGCTTGCGTAGAAGGAATCAAGAATCCTTCCAATTTAGCCCCCTTAGCTACAGCCAGCAACGCTACCACTCCATAAAGCACTGCCATCATTACGAAACCTAAGGTCTGTATGGGTTTTCTACCTAGCTTATCCATTAGTGCAACTGCAGTAAAGTAACCAAAGAAACCCACCATGAATGGAATGCCTGCGTACACTATTTCCTGCCCCACTGATGCCGGCTTCCCAAGTACCGAGGAAACTATGGGACCGGAGTAAATACCTGTTCCATAGAAGGCTATATCCAGGATAAACCAAGTTCCTGCTGTTCCAAGCAAGAGTAACCAGTACTTCGAGAAGAACTCAGATACGCTCTTTCTCTGTATTCTAACCCTTCTCACTTCGGTCTTGGGTGTATCCTTAGCCACAAACTCAACAGATTTCTCCACATTGTTTGTATCTCCCTTGAGTGCTGAGTATCTAGGCGTTTCTGGGACCTTTCTTCTCAGATAAATGACTGTAGCTGCCGGTATAGCCCCAACGAAGGCCATTACCCTCCAGGCAAGATCTGGAGGCAAGGTAAATGCTGAAATGGCACCTACTGCTACCGCAACTAGGCTCCCAATTCCTTGGTTTGCAAAGACCAAGGCCACAAGTTTACCCCTATCCTTTACGTTTGCGTACTCACTCATTATGGTAGCTGAGATGGGATAATCACCTCCAATACCAATTCCCATTATAGATCTGAAAATTATGAGCCAAAGTACATTAGGTGCGAAAGCAGATAAAGCCGCACCAGCAGTCAGTAAAGAGGCTTCCACACCATAAACAGTCTTTCTGCCAATAAGGTCCCCTAGTACACCAAAGACCAACTGCCCAATTATTGCAGTGAAGATTGCTGAAGATGCTAAGAGACCTTCATACAAAGGTGTTAAGGTAAAGCCAGGCAAGTGATAGGCGTTGAATATGTCAAGGATCGCACCTATAATAAAAAGATCATAGGCATCTGTGAAGAAACCCATCCCAGATGTGTACCAGATCTTGATGTGATTGAAGTTAAGCTTCACACTATCCAAAGACTTGAAAGGTTCCATGTCTTTTCTGTGCTACTCTACCCTGAGATACCTTATATAAATGACCCATATATATTATGTAATCTATGGAGATCTATATATTCTACATAGTTGAGGTTTAACCTTGGGGGATTGGGGGGCGGAAGTCCCTATCCGCGTGGGGATGGATAGCCCTTATAGAAAAGATTTTGTACCAAGAGAAACTTCTATACAGCGTTGAAATCAAAAGGCAACAAGGTAACCCTCTCATTCAAGTACAGGGCATACCCAACACCAGAGGTAGAGAGAAAACTCATCAACACAATGGAAATAGAGGCGAAAGTGTACAATAAACTACTGAACTACATCGCAGAGAGAAGAAAACAAGGGATTAAGGTAACACAGCTGGACACTCAAAAGCTACTCAAGGACATGGACGAAAAACACGAGGTGTACTCTAAAGCCCTACAAATGGTCAACAACGTCCTGTGGTACAACATCAACGCGTTAGCTAAACTGAAGAGAAATGGAAAGAAAATCGGAAAACTTAGACACAAGAAGGCATTCAAGATAGTCTGGTACAACCAATCTGGGTTCAAACTACAAGGGGATAAACTCCATCTATCCAAGATAGGGGAGATCAAACTCCTTCTACATAGGCCAATACAAGGAGAAGTGAAAGGGGTCATCCTGAAGAGAAGCAAGACAAACAAGTGGTACGCTATCTTTCAAGTTGAGCAGGAGAAACAACCCCTAGAGAGGACCGGTAGAGTCGTGGGGATTGATCTAGGCGTGGAGAAATTTGTTACAACGAGTGATGGTGACGTAATTGAGAACCCGAAACTCCTAGATAGGAGGGAAGAGAGGATCAAATTGTTACAGAGGAGACTATCGAGAAAAAGAAGGGGTTCAAGGAATTACGAAAAGGCCAGGGCAAAGCTCGCTATGGCTTACGAAAGGCTTGAGAACACTCTGAATGATTACATACACAAGATAACAACGTGGTTAGTCAAGGATCATGACGTAATAGTTGTTGAGAAACTGAACACACGAGAAATGGTACAGGACTCCCTCGGCAGGTTGAGGAAGCACATCCTTTACTCCAGTTTCTCCACCTTCCTCCATCACCTCTCCTACAAGGCTGAAAGAGCTGGTAGGAGGGTGGTCGAGGTGGATCCGGCATATACATCGCAGACCTGTTCCAGGTGTGGGTACAGGGTAAAACTTAGCCTATCTGATAGGGTGTTTCGATGCCCTAGCTGTGGCCTTGTAATTGATCGCGATTACAACGCGTCCCTAAACATCCTGAAACGCGGGGTTGGGACTGCCCCTCTGCCTGTGGAGGGGGAACCTCTACTGTTCACCTTTCATGAGGTGGTGTACAGCAAGTTCCCTCAGAGAAGCAGGAAATCCTCACCGCGAGGTGGGGATGCTCCGTCCGTAAGGGCGGAGTAGTTCACCTCAGTTACATTTTAATTTGATTGTGGAGACGTGAAGTCTATGGACATTGGAGTATTCTTAGCTGCATTGGCCATGGGAACCCTGGAGCTATCTGAGGCAGGGGCAGTTTCGGCTATATACGCTGGGGCGTACAAATCGTGGATTCCATACCTTTATGGGGCATTGGGTGTCTCAGTAGTTCTACTACCCACATTCACACTAGGAAAGTTCATCGAGTTACTTCCAATTCAATACGTTCTAGTAGTTGGTGCCGTAATACTGGCATATTTCGGTTATAGGCTAATAAGAAGTGCTAGGAGATCGTTCAAGGGTATACGTAAGCATCACGAGGAGAAGGAAGGAATGGGCGTGGTTCTGGTAGTGGCAATAACTGAGGCATTAGAGGACGCGTTAGTTGCCTTAGCACTAATACCACAGAGCTATTCCTCAACCCTGTTGGGAACAGGAATATCCGCTATCCTAGTTCTAGGGTTAACTGCCCTACTCAAGAACCAAATCGCGAGAATTAGGCTTCCGCACCTTAAGTTCGTTCTGTCGTCATTACTATTCTCACTTGCGTCGTTGTGGATACTCGAAGTAGCCTTGGATGTTACGGAATTGGTTATACTCCCTCTGTTCCTGCTTTATTTGGGAGTAAACTACTTGATTATAAAGATCTGAAGCCTCTGCATCATGAACCTCTAGTTTTTAATTTATGTGAAACAGGACTCAATAAATGAAACTAAGCAGGGCTTTCTACGACCTTGTTGGGGCCTCGGTACTTTGGGGGACCATTGGAATAGCTGTACAGGAAGCCTACAGATTTGGGGCCAATTCCCTGGGAATAGTCCTATTTAGAACGCTTTTCTCGTGCCTTATACTATTTTACCAAGGAAATAGGAAAATCTTACTCAGATGGGAGTCCATAGCTATGGGACTCATAGCTGGCACATTTTACGAGATATATGCATTCACCATCATTCTAGATGGTGCACCCCTATCATCTTTCCTGCTATATACCGCTCCACTCTTCGTGATATTGTTCTCATACGCACTGTTCAAGGAGGAGTTAAATCTACGTAAGGTTATAGGGTCCTTCATAGTTATTGTTGCACTCTATCTGGATTATCTGGGCACGCCCACGCCCGTGGAGCTGATTTGGGGAATTTTATCTGGAGTTTCATACGCTGGATTAATATCATTCTCAAAATTTCTTCAGTTAAGGAGATTTTCTGGCTGGGACGTCCTGAGCGCGCAGTCTGTATGGTCACTCCCCCTCTCCCTTGTAGTGAGTCTTCCCTTTTCGAGATCCATATCCGTTGGTTCAGTGGCAGGAGGGCTCTACATGGCAATTCTTGGGACTATAATTCCCTATTACCTCTTCTATAGGGGAATCAAGCTCATGGATTCAGCGATAGCTACCGTTATATCGGCGCTGGAACCGGTGGTCACGACATTGCTAGCGTATCCCCTTCTCGGGCAAACCCTTACACCGCTACAGATATTGAGCGCTTCCATGATTTTAGGAAGTTCCATTTGGCTTAGCCTATCTAGGTAGACCTTAATATTTAGGCCTTGGTTTTTAACTATGCTAGAATAGTCTCTCCTAATGAGGAATGTCATAGAGCCCTGGGGAGTCTACGTTCCCTTCATTTACAGCGCGGTAGCTTATTGGAGCTTAGGAGCGATGCAGATTCTCCTAAGGGGAGGCCTTCATCCTATCTTCATGATGGATGGCGCCTATCTCTTCTACGTGGGAATGATGTTCAGGCTTTTCGCACCTGCTAGGAAGTACGTGTTTGGACATCTTGTGAGCTTGATCCTGCTTCTTTCCTTAACGCCACAAGTCATAGGAGTTGGTATGGGAGTGGCCTTCCTAGTGATGATGTGGGCCGTAAGGGATGTCAGAAAGTACGGGTCGAAATTTCCCATTAATTACCTTGTCCTAATCTCCCCATTAGCTGGGGCCGTATCGTGGCTGACGTTTAATCTTTTTCATGATTTCTACACGCTTGAAGTCCCGCTACTGCTCTACGTCTTGGGAGTTAACGTTGGCGTTTTCTCTGCAACCTTGGGTGGTAGGGCACTTTTGGGCAAGAAGCAGGTTCCGTTAATCGTGACTATCCTAGCCAGTTACTTCTTCCCTCCACTAGTTAACCTCGTCTCGATTGTGTATCCCTTCCTCCTTCTTAGGAGAAAGAGTTTTATCGCCAAGTTGAATCGCAATGCTATCTCTGCGTTAGTGAACGTTAGCGCCGTGATCTTTTCAGGAACTTTTGGGCTCCTGATGGGAGGGCTATATCTACTCCATTCTTTCACGGTAGGCATAATGACGGTTCTCCTCATGAGTTGCTCCACATATTCTCTAGCTAGGTATAATTACGGATGGGAATGGATCGTCCCTATACTCCTTTTAATCGACATGGTAACCTTTTCAGGAATTCCGTGGGCATTAGCCCTAGCGATATACCTTTACTTGATCAGGAATGCACTGGGTCCTTTTTCCCTGAAAAACGGGGTATCCTCAAGGTTCATAAGCCCAGGATACTCTTCAGAACGCCAAAGGCAGCAAGAGACGAAATAATTGCTATCACCGGAGATGTTAGCCATCCCTTGGTAACCTGTTTCAGTTGGGTTTTAACGTCCGGACCATAACTTCTGAAACTGAGCCCTAGTATTCCCCCCCATTACAGTTTGGGTTATGGAGATAGGAACCCCAAACAACGTGAAAATCTCGGATATTATATCGCTTCCTAGCAAGGCGGAGGTGGCACTCAAGTATCCCATTCTAGTCAATCTAAATCCCACCACTAATGATGCCTTCCTGGAGCTAAAGTAGATCCCCAAGGACGCAGCAAGAGCGTAGAGCGGAAACACCACATAGGCCGGCTCCGACAGTAGTCCCTCGGAAGTTATTATTCCAATTGCGTTAGCACCTGTAACAAATGACGTAAACACGGCAGACGAGATTATCAAGAACTTATATATTTTCATTTCTCTTATAATTTTTTTCTCTTTAGTTGTTATCCTTACCAAAACGTAATAGAGCACAAGTGAAGAAACTATCGCCAACAAGGGTGTGAAGGCCCATGAAATAACGGTGAACCAGAATTTTCCCCAGTCAAAGGAGAGCTCCTTGGACAGGATCACCAAAATCGCTAACGATGGGTAAATCATCTGGCTTAACGAAGACGGAATACCGGCTC
Organism: Metallosphaera sedula DSM 5348; assembly: GCF_000016605.1. Lineage (NCBI taxonomy): Archaea > Thermoproteati > Thermoproteota > Thermoprotei > Sulfolobales > Sulfolobaceae > Metallosphaera > Metallosphaera sedula. Next base: position 1,480,939 of record NC_009440.1, read on the forward strand.
GATTGAGATAATAAAAGGATACCACAGAGGCCAGGAACACGGAAAGCACTGCTATACTTAGATAGGGCTGTAACCCAGTGACTGCTCCCCTAATACTACCTTGAAGTGAAATTGCACCACAGAAACGCCAAGAAACATGCTTACAGCGCTAATTAAATAGGAATATTTTCTTCTCATCGAGTTCGTGGATATAAGTATTCCTAGGGAAGTGGCGGAATTATTTCCTCCAACAACAAAAGACGAAATTAAGCCAACTAGAAATAAACCTAAACTTAATAAATTCATTTAAATTCAGTTCCACTTCTACTCCTGAGCTTTTGAAGTTTAAAGTCTAAGGCATGCCTTATAAAATCACTTCTGGATACGAAGGGATTGTTCAATGAACGGTTTAATCGGTTAATTACTTCATCTATTCTCTGAAGAAGTGGCACGTCGAGCTTGAAAGTGATAGTCTTTGTCTCCTTTTTCTCTATTTCTATAATAAATCCATCATTTTCTCCCTGTTCCCCTTTAGACAAATTCATAACCATGGCCATAATTCTGTATTAGCATTGATAGATAAACCTTTCTAGGCCATTGCCTTTTGAATTGTTTAAATAGTTTAAGCCCAAGATCATTAAACAGTGAACATAAAATACCTAAAAGAATTGTACAGTATAAATACAGTATAGGGACAGATGCTACATAAAATAGCAAAAAGGCTAACTTTACTTCTAAGTTTTTACAATCGCGAGTTCAGCGGTCTTTAGGCTGTTTTGGTGGGAATGGACTAATTCAGCTCGGACGTAAAACTTCCTGTTTTCAGTGAAAACTTTTATCTGCATGTATCAACTGGTTATTTTAGGCCTCATATGCAGGGCTTTAGAAGAGTTAGATCCTGGACGCTTCTGTTGATCCTTGACACAAGATCCACGTTTATCTATCGAATATACGCTTAGTATGTTAGATTTTAGCGTCCTTTCTTGCAGAGTTTGCCCCTTTACATTTCTTGACGTTCTAGTTCTCGGCCTCAAACTGCTATTTTCCGGTTCTTTAACCAAGAGGATTCTCTGTGATTGGAAGAACATTTTTAGAACTTTGTTTCTTTAAACTCTCGTCTCTAATTTATTTGTAATAAATTGAGATAATATTACTGGGATATCCTTCATCAAAGAGGCACATTGTATAGGCGTTTGGCCTAACTCTCTGAACTGTGTTCTTCACCTGATCACAGGAACCAGTATCTGGATTTAGTACAGCTATCACGCCAACTACCGATTTGGGTAGTGCGGTATTAATAACGGCGTCCATATTGGACACCATCTTAATTGGCAACGTGACTTTACGGTCGAATCCGTGGGTATTTAGCATCTCCCTAACGTGAGGCGCTATTTGTATCGTTGCCATAGTAACACCATGTATCCAATATCCCCAATTACGCATTTAAGCTTTTCTTACTTACTAGATAAAAATTCTAGAAGATTAAGGATAGATTTTCTATCATCTATAACAACTTCATTTCTATATAAGTCTTCATGAAGATAATCTGAGAAATTCAAAGACCCTCGAAAAGTTTTTATGCTTTCATGTATAACTAGAAATCATGTCAGACTCCTCAAACACAGATAACAAGGAAAATAGAACGGTAACCATTAGGGGAGTTGATTCAAAACTCTACGAAAGACTGGTTAACTTGGCCCGGGAGACAGGGAAAACTGTTGGAGAAATAACCAATCAGGCGATTGGAAACTTCCTGAGCGCAATATCGGAGGCCGAAATGATCACGTACAACGTTAAGGATAGCATAAAAAGTACAGGTAAGGCCTTTATAGACGGATTCAATGAGACCAAGAGAAACGTTTTCGTTGTATCCAACATTGGTGAAATAACAGTGTTTAAGTCAGAAATAGTCAGTGCAGGTAAGCCAGTCTCGTTCAGGAATATAGGAAAATTAATACTGCCAGACATTGACCAGGATACCTTAGACAAATACGTGGACTCCATTATATCTGTGGACGAACTCATTATTCCACCGTCGATCAATAAATTAGTGTTGATACGTAAGGCAAAATTTGTTAAAAGGATAATTCAACAATGACGTGTGAAATACTCAAACACTAATTTCTCTATTTTAGCCTCTTTTTAGGCCTTCAAGGTGGCGTATAGGGTTTCTATACTTAATGTTGCCTCCTCCATGTAATCTAGAATATCATCCATGAAGATAATTACGTCCTTGAACTGAAGTACGCTAATGACGTCAGCAATCCCCTCAGAGTCGTATAGCTTCTGTATGAGAACGTCCTTAATGTCGTCTCCATTCCTTTCTAGCAACTGAATCTCCTTCCCGATCCTGATCGCCTCTTTCATGTCTGTTTTCATGTAAGAGATCATCTCTGTGAGCTTCTCTCCTCCCTCAATTACCGTGGAAAGATAGGTTAAGAGGCCGTCACTTAAGGCCTTCAGTAATCCTTCATTGGGCTTCCTAGAAGAGATTGCCCTCCCCGAGTCCTTGATGGCCTTCATAGTGTTATAAAGTGCTTGATTTAACATCATCATGGACTCCTTGAAATCTGGGAGGAAAGCCTCACCGTAAAGCATGGAAACTATCTCCTCTCTGACCATGGCCACTCTCTCATAAATTGCCTTGATTCTGATGACCTCCGACATCACGCCTTCCCTGTCTCCCCTTATTACCTTCCTAACAAGCTCGTTTAACCTCATAATGGCTTCGTTGATGTTCTTAGTCATTTCAAGGGTTTTTGAAAACAGTATCTCCTCTTTGTTAATGGTGAACTTTATCATGGCGATATTTAATCCCCCTTCAATATTAAAACTATTACCTTTCTTCTATGGGAACATACCTTTTTCCTAGATCCCCCACGTATATGGCCTTGGGCCTTATGAGCTTGTTGTCCTTCAGGTATTCATCCACGTGGGCTGTCCATCCTATGACCCTGGCAGATGCAAATATCGTAGGGAACAGGTCAGGGTCAAAACCCATGGCGTAAAACACGAGTCCAGAGTAGAAGTCCACGTTGGGATAGATTCCCCTCTTACCCAGTATTTTTATACCAATTTCCTCAACCCTATTCGCGATCTCAAATAACCTCTTGATTTCCTCGTTCTTGGAGAGCTGATTCGCGTACTCCTTGAGTATCTTGGCCCTTGGATCCATGGTCTTGTAAATCCTGTGTCCAAATCCCATCAACCTCTGCCCAGAACTGAGCTTGTTCATCACGTATTTCTCCACGTTGTCTGGGGTTTCTATCTCCATGAACTGCTTCAAGGCCTCCGAGTTGGCTCCACCGTGAAGGGGGCCCTTTAACGCAGAAATTCCAGCAACGACTGAGGAGTAGATATCGGAAAGGGTAGAGGCTACAACCAGGCATGCCATTGTTGAGGCGTTCATTTCATGGTCCATATGTAGCATCAAGGAAACGTCCAACACCCTGGTGTCTGAGGGGGATGGCCTCTCTCCCCTAATCATGTAAAGGAAATTTTCGGAGTGGGAAAGAGAGGGATCAGGCTCAACGAACTCCTGGTTCCTTCTAGTCCTCTGGATGAGAGATATTATGGTTGGGATCTTAGCAGTCATCTTTATTGCCTTTCCTATGAGGTCTCCCTCACTCCTATCCTCTAGACCCATCATGCTAACGGTAGTTCTAAGTATATCCATGGGGTTGCCAAACTTTGCGGTTCTTTTAACGAAGGTAGAGATGTCCTCAGAGATGGATCTCTCCTCAGCCAACCTTGACTTGAAATCGTCCAACTCGTGTCTAGTGGGTAATTTACCATACCACAGGAGATATGCGACTTCCTCGAAATTCGAGAAGCTGGCCAGATCAAAGATGGAGTAACCCCTGTAGTAAAGTCTGCCAAGTTCACCGTCAATATAGGTTATTGAAGTCTCCTTTATTGCAATGTCTTCAAGTCCCTTCCTTAACTCCAAGTTTCATTTCCCTCAGCTTATTTAATGCAACGGCTTTATCTTTTTTCTCTAGCTTGGCTTTCATAGCAAACTCTTCAAGGGTATGAATGACCTCAAAGGCGATCTCCTTGTGCACAGGGAAGGGGATTCCATCCTTCCCACCTATCGCGAAGGCGTACTTGAAGGGATCGTAGGGCACGTTTACGGGATCCTGGTATGAGGGAGGTTCGTTATAAATGAGGTCAGATATCAAGCTTAACGCCCTCATGGTTGAGGGACCTATACCTAGAAGGAGAGCTTCCTCTAAACTGGTAGGTGACTTCTCCCTTACTTCCGAGAGTGTCTTCACCACTCTCCTCACATCCACGGGCTTCATGTAGACCATCTTTGCCTCAGACGAAATGGCACCCACGGTTCCAAGACTGATCCAAGAGTCCAGAGAGGTGCCCCTGATCAAGGCCATTGACCTGAGGTATTGTTTCTCTATCTTGGAAGGATCCTCTCTTAGCAGATCCATTATCACCCTCTTGGCGTTCACAGACTCGTGGACGTTAAGGACCGCCTTCTCCTTTCGTCCAGCTAATCCCGCACGTTTCTCATTTACCGGGTCTTTAATGGAGCTCCAGTGATATCTCCTAGCAAACCTCGTGGTGGGATTCATCCCCTGCTGAATTATTGCCCACTTACCGGACTCTGAAACCAGGAGGGAGTGATGATATAGTTCGTGGCCGTCTTGAAGAAGGGTGGTATCAGTCTTAGCCACAAGCTTACTAATCCTGGATAGTCGCTTAGCGTCAACGTTGAAATTGGATGGAAGAGCCTCCAGTTCCTTGGGTACATTCAGCGAGTTCTTTCCCTTTCCGCCAGTCACGGCTAATCCGTCTTGTACTGGGTTTATCACCTCCTTCAAGATACCTAGCGTTACAGTTGTTGAACCTGAGGAGTCCCAGTCCATCCCTATAACGTTGTTAAAACCCTGAAACCAGAGAGGATTAGATAACCTCTCTATCACCTTATCTGGACCCCACTCTAGAAGCATCACGTCCACTATGGCTCTCGACAACCTCTTCATGATAGGGATAAGCCATTGCGGAACTCTGCCATAGTGAAGCGGTAGGTCGCTGATGCCCGTGATCTCCATGAAATATTTATTGGTTACAGTGATTAAAAACCCATGATACTTGGAGCGATCTCTGACATTCACTCCCCCAGATATCTAAACGATTTCTTCATGGCCTTCAGGACTGCACCACTATACGACCTTTACATTCTAGCGGGAGATCTAGTGGACAAGGGAAAGGTTCTGCACTTCGATCCGATCTATAGACTCCTCTCATCTAGAAAGGTCGTCGCGGTATTTGGCAATGACGACTTCAGGGAACTTCGGGACGAGTATAGGAGACTCTACCCCAGCATAACCTGGCTTGAGGAGGAGGCCACTTCGCTGAAGGTGGGGAATTCCACGATCTACTTAGTGGGAAGCGAAGGCGTGATTGAGAGACCCACGAAGTGGCAATTCGAGAGGGGTATTAACAGGGAGTTCTACATGAAGAGAAAAGAGAGACTCGAGGATCTTCTTTGCAGAAAGGAAGGCGACTTAACAGTTTTGATCACCCATTACTCCCCTGCATATGAGACCTTGAAAGGAGAGAAGACCTGGGCTTATCCAGAACTAGGTTATCCACTCGTTAAGGAGTTGAAATGCAAGCCTGACATCGCGATACATGGACATGCCCACAAGTCCACTATCACTCACGCAGTTGTAGATGGAGTGGAAGTTTACAACGTTGCTTTACCAGCAACTAGAGGATTCACAACCATAAGGCTTGAAAAAAGTTAGACTCTTTGATCTGGGGGTAGCTCATCATACTTCTTGAACATTAGATACCAAGCCTTCGCGTTGGGTAACTTCATCCTCATTTCGGCTTCCATGAGAGTGGTTGGGGCCCCAACTACTACTTCCTTCCCTGGCTCCCAGTTCACTGGAGTGGAGACCTTGGCCTTATACGAAACTATTAGGGCCTTGGTTATTCTGATCAGCTCTTGTATATTTCTTCCAGCTTCTATGGGATATTGGGCCATGAACCTTATTGTGCCCTGAGGATCCACAATGAAGACTCCCCTCACGGTTAACCCAGAGTTCTCCTCAACTAGATCCAGTAACCTCGCTAGTTTCTTCTCAGGATCCGCTATCACGGGGAAGGGGATCTTTAGACCATATCTCTGCTCTATATCAGTAAGCCAGGCAATGTGCGAGTAGATACTATCAACGCTCAGACCCACCAACTGTACCCCTAACTTCTCAAATTCCGAATAGTTCCTTGCAAACTCAGCAAACTCGGTGGTGCAGACTGGAGTGAAATCCGCTGGATGAGCGAATAGGAACAACCACTTCCCCTTTCCAAACACATCCTTGTAAAAGTCTATTGGGCCAGCCGTTGTCATAACTTGAACGTCCGGGAATTTCTGATATGTTTTGACCATTTTAACACCTGAGATAAATGACGCTGAGAAGATTAAATCGTTGTCGCTATTAACTAGAAGTTACTTTTTATAGAGACTCTGTCCTGATCTTCACCACATAGAGACGAACGTTCTGCCAATTCCTATATTTTACGGTAGCAAAAACGACCTAGTTGGATTGGCAATCATGGTCTAATGGGCTGGTTTTCTCTCGTACTTAACTAGCCCCTCCTTCCTTATTACGTCAATTACTACTCTTGAGACCCAATCGATCACAGGCCCTCTAACGCCTATCCATCTTAAAAACCTATAGAGCAGGGGAATTCTAAGGGATGCTCCTGCGGCAAGAGGATGTCCTCCGCCACCTAGTCCAGCTGCAAACCTCCTCACATCTATCGTATTGCTCCTGAACGAAACTGCCTTCCCATTAGCTGAAACGAATATGTCTGCCCCTGTTCTCGTCATAAGGAACTGAGAGGCATAGCTTATGTCAGGCGGACCCTTCCACCTTATCGCAACCACTACCTTAGCACCTTCAACGTCCAACACCTTCACATATTTCCAGATCCTTTGATATCCTTTCAATTCCTCGTTAATTCTAGTCTCCAAGATTTTTTGGAACTCGTCGTTCCAAAGGGTTCCACCATAAAAGGTCTCAAGCAATTTCTTCTTCCATTCAAACCTTCTGTCATTCTCCACAATCCTTCTCAATTTTTCACCAAGTGGATCGTCATGAAGCCATATATCCACGGAGCAGTCCGCAGAGGCTAATCTCCTGGATACCTCGTCATTGGGGTTCATGACCTTGTTTACCACGCCTGCACCGCAGGTAGTAACATCGTGGTAGACTTCTACCCCTACCTCCTTGAGCTTCGATTTCCACTCCTCCTTCCAAACATGATGATCAAACCATTGTATTGTGGCACCTTCACTTCTAAGACGTTTCACAGCCTCAACTATCGAAGGAAAGGTGGACTCATTGATACCTAGGTCTGCTATCATCACGCTGGAGACTCCCCTCAACTCTAACTTGGCTAAAACCTCGTGAAGTTTAGTTGGCTCAGTGAACCAGATGTTTCTCGGGAGGGAATTGACAGCTCTCGCGTAAACGCTGGCCGAGGCAGTCCCATCAAAGTCGTTATGCACTATGGCGTAGTAATCCATTTTCTCAGGTTCCAGTAGTGGTTGTTACTTAAAAGTAATTCCTTGAGTTGTTGTTATCTTCCCTCTATAGAGGAAGTCGACTTGCCTTAGGGTAGCGTAATAATCGAATTCCGTTATGGCCGATATCCCGTCAGTAGGTACAACGATGTTGTACCACCGCAATGCGGCGCTCCCAGCTGTGTGAAGAACGCAGATATTGGCCACCGTTCCAGTGATCACAAGCGTATCTATTCCCTTGACCCGGAGGTAGTAATCCAGGGAGGTCCCAAAGAACGCATCATATCTCAATTTTTTGACGACATAATCATGTTTTTCCGGCTTCAGTTCGTCTACTATTTCTGCTCCCCAGGAGCCGGCAACGGCGTGCTCGCCCCAAATCTTAAACTCAGGATCGTCCTTAAGGTGCCAATCTTGAGTGTATATAACGTGGGCACCCGAATCCCTTGCCTTAGATATCAACTGCCTTATGGGAGAGATGGTGGACTCGGCGTCAGGAACGTAAAGTTTCCCCTCTTTTCTGACGAAATCATTTTGCATATCCACGACTACCACTGCACTTTTTGATGGATTTATGGACAGCTTATCAAGGACAGGAATTTCAGGAGTGAGAAGTTCTTTTCTCACAAGTAAAACAGTGAATGGCCTTTAAAAAAGATCTAGCTCTACACTTCATATCTTAATGCCACAGCTGGTTCGATTCTGGACGCCCTATATGCAGGGATGATTCCTGCGAAGAGACTGAAAATGACTGTTATAAGTATCACTTCCGCAATGAATGTTGGTTCAAATACTGGAGTAATATGTGCGCTGATTCCGAGGCCACCGGACGCTGCAGCGCTTCCTCTTCCAGCCCCAGGTCCTCCAGAATTGGTAAGTGTGGTAAGAAGGTATCCCATCCCAACCCCTGCACCCACTCCAGCTGTGCCTCCAAGTAGGCCCATCAATATGGCCTCAGTCACGAATATCACCATTATACCTCTCCTGGTGAAGCCTATTGCCCTCAGAACTCCTATTTCCCTTGTTCGCTCCACCACTGTGGTAAACATAGTACTCAATATTCCCACGAAGGCCACAATGAAGGACGATGCGCCTGCTACGAAAAGAAGACCATTAACCGCAGATAGGGAGTTATTGATGAGAGTGATGAACTGCTCCACGGATGTAACACTTACTGATCTTCCGAGCTCGTTATGTATGGAATTTACAACATTGTTTACCTGTGACACACTACTTGCCTCCACTATTAAACCACTGTATTGATCCCCATAGTACTGTGAGCCCACTATATTCTGCACAACTAAGGCCTTATCTATATCCGCGAAGGCACTACTAAACTCGTTAAAACTACCAGTGACCAGGAACGTCTTGGTAATTTTCCCGTTTGGGGTATTCATCACCACGGTTATAGTTTGACCTACCTGATAAGTGGGCTGACCTGGATACTGTGGATGTGCAATGTAATAACCAACTACTGCTCCATATGAGGAGTAGGGTGAGGGATATTGACCTTGCTGCAAGGTTAGTCCAGGAAACACCTCAGAAGCTTGGCTAGTGCTAATAGAGAGAATTTCTGTAGCCATAGGACCACTAGGCGTTTCAATTGTACCAGAGATAAGATAAAACGGAACTACTGCCTTAACTCCTGGTATGTGTGATATCTCCTGTATGGTATAGGGGGTAATTGTGCTTGTACCCGGAGTCACAAAGATGTCGGTAGGAGATAGACTGGAGAAGAGCTGATGAGTTAGAACCGAGGAAAATCCTAGGGTTAGACCCGTTAATCCCACAACTATAGCTGGCCCAATAAGTATTCCTAAGATTGTTAAGCTCGTTCTTAGCTTCTTCGAGGTTAAGGCTTTAAAGGAAAAGTTCACAACATCTGAAAGTTTCATCTCGAAACCCTCCTTGCTATTCTCACTTTTTCCCCTTCCTAAGGACTAAGAGGATAGCCAGAACTATAACTATTACAAGGAGGATAGCTATCACGATTTCTGGTAGAAGGGAATTGCTACTTCTGAAGTGCCTGAAATTGGTGAACGTGGTATTAAAATGGGTCGCAGATGGTGAGAAGCTTAGAACGTAAGTCAAGTTATGGGTTTGATATATGGAGTCCTCGTAGGACACAACTATCTTAACTTGGTGAGGTTTCGCTGTAGAGGTATTTCCACCCGCGAAGGGTATAACTAACGTTGTCGAGAAGGGTGTAGGGCTATTGGGCGGTACGCTTCCTATGTAAGTGGAATTGCCATCCACATATACTGTAACGAAGTTAGCTGACGCTGTGCCGAAATTATTTAGAACTCCGGTAACTGTAAGCGTGCCGTTTGAGAACGATATTGTGGGTTGCTGTAGAACCAGATCCACTAGTCCGGTGGCTATCAACGAGAAGTTATAACTCTGCGTAATGACGCCACTTCCGGGTAAGAGATACTGTACCTCTACAGAAAGGGGCAGTGGTGTAGTTGAGGAAACAGTTGGTAACAGGTTCAAGGTTACGGTATAACTCTTACCTGGAGAGAGGGTCCCAATATCCACCGTGTTCTGGGATAGAGAAAATTCAGAGGATGGTCCAAACAACTTTAGTACGACATTATTAAGCGGAGTTTGAGCCGTGTCGATTAGCCTTACGGTAACATTATTGATCGTACCATAGTAAACCTCAGTTGGAGTAATGGAGACGTCCACTATATTTTGAGCTGGAAGCACGTTAATTGGAATCGTATAGGTTACGGTCTTGGTAACGCCCTCGTAATTATACACGAGGGTCAATGTAGCTGGATAGCTCCCTGCACCGACTCCCTGAGCGGAAATGGTGAAAACTACTGTTGCGTTAGAATTGGGACCCATGTTAAAAGTCTGATTTGAGAACCCCACAACGCTAAGACCTGTAAGCCTCAACTCTGCAGAAACTGAAGATACTGGTACGGGATCATAATTCACCAAGACAATGGGTAATTCAGCCTGAGTTCCCTGATAAACTGTGACGTTACTAACTAAGGCAAGAAGCTGGCTCTGCGGGTAAACATAAACGGGTATCTGGGATCTCACTTTATGAAAACCGTAGCTACTGAAGTAGCTTACCACGAAAGGTATCTCATGATACCCAGGTGTTACGTTCTGTGCTAAGGTTATGGTGAAGGGCACTTGGGCATAGTTTATGCCCTGTCCTGAGGCTGAGAGCGTGGGAACGACGTATGAGATATAGGTTGAACTCATTCCCGCTGGTGGAAGAATTGTTACATTAACGTCTGAAATGGGATAAGGAAGTGGATTGGTAAGCAGAAACGTTAGCGTAACCCCCGCAGTCCCAGGAGAAGCTAGCGTGGACCAGGTAGGATCAGATAGGGTAGGCATTGCGTTGTAATAGTTAACCTGTACGAAGGTGGTTACGGCGGTTTCTTGCTGTTGTCCGAAGATCTCATACGTGATTGTGAAGGTTATGGGATAAGCTCCTGGCGCTAGCGTTTGCGGGACTTCAAATGTGTAGTTGAAGTTGGCAGTTCCCTGAAATGTCGTGGGCGTGAAGTTAGAACTGAGAAGGGTTAAACTAGTCTGTGGAGTTACGGATTCTATGAATGCGTTGTATGACGAGTTGGCCCGTAAAGTAATAGAGACAAGCGAGGAGGGAGTAGCTGAGGTAGAGGTTACGTAGAAGGTTATTGGCGTTTTCGGATAGATAGTAAGGGTTAAGGGTATGTTAACCAGAGTTACGTTGGCGTTGCCTGAAGTTATATTGGAGTTAGTTGCGTAATACCTGTATCCGAGGTAGTTGGTAAATGTTACTGAATAGTTGAGAGAATAGGTACCAGGGATAGCATTTTGCGTAACGTTAACTAACTGAGTGGATTGAATGGTCTCCTGAGGAGGGATTGAGGGAATCGTAAATATAAGGAACTTCTTTCCCGTCTCGCTCATCAAACCTGAAGGGAGCGTCAGGTTAACCAGAACGTTGTCCACTATGTTGTTGGAGGGATTTGAGACCGAGATGGTTAAGGGCGAGGCTCCCTCTCCTGTAACCAAGGGTTGCGAAACCCCACTTGTTCCTCCCTGAATTCCCACAGGTATTGGAAAGTCGACAGCTGACACTGGAATCTGAATATTGAACGTTTTACTTTCAACGCAAACCTGGTCTGCTATGGGAACGCTATAGTCCACTGTGACCTTTGCAGAGTAATAACCGGGGGTTACTGAGCTAGGAATGGTTAAGTAGAAGATGGCGAGGTAATATCCGCTTCCTTGGATAACGCCTGCTTGATTCCCTCCCACTGTAATAAACGGAGATCCTGAAGGGAAGGAAATGGATGCGCTGAGTGGAGTCGCAGAACCAACTGCACCTATTTCCACATAGAATGGGAAGTCAGTATATCCTGGATAGGCGCTCGTGGGCGAACTGGGACTACCCCAACCATATCCCAAGACAGAAACTGTTGGAGAGGCAGGAGTAGCAGTAGCCAAAAGAAAAGAGAGCGGTGATAAGAATATCATTATAAGTAGTAAAACTATGAAATTTTTCATACTCGGTTATTCGATATGTCTTTTATAAGACTTTTCCATATAATGTTTAATATCGAATATCTTTATAAGCCCTGACTATCTAGCATGTGGTACATAAAAAACTTCAACATTAGCAAGTGAGTGTGGAGAGCTTAATAAACCTATAGATTAAGTTCAGGATTCCAGCTTAAGTAGCACACGAGAGCTATACGGTTTCATGGGAACATTTATACTAGCTAAGCAATCTCAGGAATATCTTTTTAAAGATAGAGCTAGACCCATGCTTTATGGAAGTTATAAAGCTTGAGAACGTGAGCAAAATTTATGGAACCAAGGTTAAGGTTACAGCACTCAAGGACATTAACCTTAGCATAGAAGAAGGTGAGTTTGTAGCAATAGTTGGGCCTTCTGGAAGTGGGAAAACTACCATGCTTACGATTATGGGCACCTTAGCTAGACCAACTACAGGTAAAGTCTATATTTATGGTCATGACACGACATCACTAAACGATGACGAACTTTCAAAGATAAGGAACACATACATTGGGTTTGTATTTCAGAATTATAACTTAATTGATAGGATGACTGCTCTGGAGAACGTTGAGTTGCCCCTGGTAGCCCGTAATTTACCGAAAAAAGAGAGGAGAGAGATAGCACTAGACATACTTTCCAAGCTAGGTCTAGGGGAACTGGCTTACAAGAAACCCACAGAACTTTCTGGTGGACAACAACAGAGAGTATCCATAGCTAGGGCCTTGGCGCAAAGCCCAAAGATAATTCTTGCCGACGAACCAACAGCGAACCTCGATAGTAAGAGCGGTGAGGCGGTGTTAAAGACCTTTCAGCAGGCAAATAGGGAGTTCAAGACCACTGTTGTTATCATCACACATGATCCAGACGTGGCTGCCATAGCAGGGAGAAAGGTACACATTAGAGATGGTCAAATAGAGAAGATAGAGTGAACACTAAAAACTAATCGGGTTAGAGGAGCCGTTTTCACGGACCTTGAGTACCTTTTTCAGATACAATTTCACATTTACAAGCACATGATGAAAACTGAAAGACCTTAAACTAACCTCTACGTGTGGGTCTAAAGGAAAACCGCTATTAACACGTGAATCTCCTTTACACTGAAGTTGAACAAGTACTACTTTATCCTTATCTTGGGCGGAATAACCTTCGGTACTGCTGCAATATTCATAAAACTTTCAGGAATGTCGCCGGGAATGATTGCCTTCACCAGATTCTTCATTGCCGGTCTCATATTATCAAGGGGGAGGCTACACCTTAGGAGGATCCTTTCGCAATGGAAGGTCGGCCTCCTCCTATCAGCTCACATGATACTTTTCATTTTTAGCGTCTATTACACTACAATCATCGATTCCACGGTCTTGGTTTCAACGTCTCCTCTTTTCTCGTTAGCCCTTGCTCCATTGGTTGGGATACCCACTACCAAGAAGGAAATCATAACGGGGGCTGTGGCATTCATGGGGGTTATTCTGATGAATTTCCCAGTAAATCAGGGTTATCTACTGGGAAATGTGATGGCAATAATCTCCGCCCTAACCATTGCTCTTTACACTATTCTACTATCTAAAACCAAGAACGAGGATCCGCTACTCCTAACCTCCTACATTTACCTTATGTCGAGCGTGTTCAGCTTTCCAATAGCCCTAGTTGAGGGACCAGGAAGGGTGGACCTGGTTTCAATTCTTTCACTTCTAGGGCTCATAGCCTTACCAACGCTTGTGGGACATACCTCAGTGATATACGCCTCAGGACACGTTAAACCTCAGCATATCGAGGTAATTGGACTTCTGGAGCCGGTCGTTGCGACACTTCTGGCATTGCCAATATTTAATCAAGTCCCCACTCCTCTTGAGATAGTGGGGGGAGGGATGATCGTACTCTCTGTCTCCATCCTGACTTGGAGGAGATAGCTAGTCCACGTTTATAAGAAAGCTGGACAAATTAATCTTCAATGGATATATCAAATCTGTTACAGTCGGGTAACCTGAATCTGGCCCTGTTAAAACTAAGAGAAATGGTAGAACAAAATCCCTCCAAGGAGAACTATCAACTCCTTGGTAGAGTCCTCCTCGAACTAGGAAGAGACGAGGAGGCAATTGATGCCTTCATTAAGGGAGAAGACTACGTTAGCGCTTCCAGATTGTTAGCGCTCAAGGATCCAGATACAACCCTGGACCTTCTAAGGGATAAGCAGAGTAAGGAAGCTAAGATAATTCGTGCCATGTTACTTCTCAGGAAGGAAAGATACGACGAGGCTCTTAGGGAGATAGAAAACGTAGAGGACAAGGATGCCCTTCTCCTAAAGGTGAAGGGAATTTCCGAGTACTTTACCGGAAGATTTTATGAGGCACTAAGGGACCTTAGTAGAGCCATCTCGTATTATCCCTTGGATGCGGATCTATTCTATTTCAGAGCCCTCACCAGGATATCGCTAGGGGATGAACAAAACGCTGAGAAGGATCTGGACATTGCCATAAACCTTAATCCCTATTACGCTGAGGCCTACTTAAACAAGGGAATCCTCACGGAGAAGAAGGGAGACATTCAAGGGGCCATCAAGCTCTATACCAAGAGCATAGACCTAAAGCCAAACTACAAGGAGGCCTACATTAGAAGATCCAAGGCCTATCACCAACTTGGGAGGGAGGAGGAGGCAAAATCCGATCTCGCGAAATCGGAGAAGCTAGACTAGCCCTGAACCTGTGCATAGGTATAAATAACCGGTTCCAGTTGAGAAGATGTGGTTATCGTCACCTTAACTAGTGTCGAGTTAAGGACTGACGTCCCTTGGCCTTGGAACTCCACGTGTAATGCGGTAGTGGAACCAGCCGGTAACACGAAAGTCGTCGTGTTCACTAGGTTACCCACACTTATACTTTCCACTCTTATTGTAGTAGTTCCCATGCTCTCAAGGGTCAGATTTAGTACAAGTACTCCGCCGTTTTCAGATAGAGTTGGGACTCCCTTAACATACACATAGCTCTGAGACCCATAGGACTTGAACAGTGTAAAGCCAAGAAGGGAAACTGTCAAAGTCAGTGTAACTGCTACCACAACTAAGATTAACACCACTATTGAATCTGAGAGACCGCGCTTAACTTTTTTTCATACAGAAAAATAGGTAATATTTTCTATATAAAATTTTCGATCATTCTTAGGCTTATCTTCATGTTCACGAACTCCGATGAGAAGTTTACTCTCTCGCGAACTAGATCCTCTAAGGACCTCTTGAGTGGTATGGCCAACTCCAATTCGTGTACGCCAAGTCACGAGCTCTGAATGAGAAAAGGAAATTACCTAGTGATAATTCCTTGTACTTACCAGGACGATGAGGAGTAATAGAGTGGCATTGTGCTTGACCTAAAATAATATCTCCTGGCAACTTGCGATGTGCCAAGTTAAGGCAAGGAGGGAGGTAAAACATTTACGTCTAGATAAGCATCAGGGCAGGTATAACAACACGGAGATACATTGACCTTCTACAAGTAATGATGTTGCACTGAGGAGGGGTAGTGATGATCTCGTTTCCAACATCACCATCACCCCTTGGTCATTTAACGTGGCGCCGTTTAGACATGATAAGAGGCCAAGAGAGTGAACCTGAATCGTGTTGAACTATCGTCCTCTCACTCTGCCCTTTTTATTAACATCTCTGCATCATGTCTTCCCTTGAAATTATCTGTTGCCGATCTAAAACACCTTTTTGCTCTTTACTCTATGCTAAGCCCGATATACCAATCAATGTACCGGTCAATCCACTTATCTCCTCCATCATCTCGTTCCATTAATAAATTGAGCTAGATATTAACAATAAAATGCTATCACTTTCTGGGGATAGCCCAAACAAACAATCTCTAGGGGTAATACTAATGAAGCGTAATATCCTGGTATAGCCTCTAGTTAACAGATTGATGAAATATGATGAATAAAAGTATTTTACAGACTAATATATTCTAATAGCAATATAAATCTACTTGATTTCAGATCATAACCAGTTGAGGTTAAATATGGAGAACTTGTATTCATCGGCCCTGAACCTACTCCCTAGGAAAGAGGTACAAAGTCTACCTTATAGTCTCCTGATACCCTTTCGGCTACCTCGTGATCTGACGTTACAATAATCCCACCCATCTTGTGGGCTGTGGCCACAAGGAAGGAATCCCCTAAGGACAGGTTGTACCTCACCCTTGCCTTATATGCTATTTCAGCCAACTCGCGATCCACGTTCACCGGTTTAACAAATGTTAAGAGATAATTTAACCTGACACCCGACGCCTTTATCCCGAATTTCCTTGAGTAGTGATAAGCGAACTCTGAGAGGTTAACTAGATTTATGACCTTCTCGTCTGAGCTAAGGAAGTACTTCCTGACCGATGGGGAACCTGAAAAGAACTGAAAAATGATGTTAGCGTCAAGAATGTACCTTTGCACGTTCCTCTTCCCTTTCCTTAATTTGCTCCTTAGCTAGCTCCTCCAAACCCAGTCCCTTGTCCATTCCAAAGAGCTCCTCAGGAGTTTTCTTGGGAAGGATATGCACGCCGAATTCGTCACTGTAGATCATAACCTCGTCACCTTCCCTTATGTTGTGGAGTTCCCTCATTTCCTTGGGAATCACCACTATCCCCTTCTTATGGACTTTCGTGAGTACCATATGAGAAGTTTAACTCGTAGGCTAATAAGGTTTAACTTAATTCACTGAGAGTTCCTTCTTAGAGCGTCAATAACGTAACTCATGTGAAAAGCGAGTAGTCATCGGCAATGATAACCTTGTCCTTAAGGGCCTCCCTCCATCCAATCTTGTTCCTCATTTTCGAAAATTCCTGAGGAGTGTATGGCTTCACCTCAAATCCTTCCCTCGCCTTGAACAGCTCATATCTATCTAGAAAACGTATCCCATCAAACCTTTCCGAGACCAGGAGAACGTCCACGTCGCTCCAGAGATTGAAATCTCCCCTAGCGTAACTACCATAAAGCACGACTGTAACCTTACCTAGATTTCTTCTCAGTTCTTCGGCAAATTCCCTAACCTGATTGAGAACTTCCTCCCTCTGTTTTCTCCTTTCCTCTAAGATCCTCTCCAGCCTCTCTCACCAGATTTATTATTTTGGATGCACAGTCAATAGCTTTTTGCTTATCCCCCTCACTGTAGGACTCCTGAGGAAGGGCTTCATCAGGGAGAGCATCAGGATACCTAGATGGAACGTAAACACGGGCTAGGAACTGAGCGCACTCAAGAATCGAAGTTGGAACTGGGAGTTCCGATCTTTTGAGAAGGGAAGGTAAGTCGTGCCCGAAGTACTGTTTGCCACTAAGATAAGGTAAGCCTTAACAGAAAGTTGCGCAGCCTACTCTGCCTTGAAGCACGCCCAGTTATAGTCGTTATCTTTCTCTGCACTCTTCAAGGTGCTAAGTGACGCCCTCATCCAACGCTCGTACTCGCTCCAATCTAACATGTTATTCAGGTAGCCTAACGCTCTTAAATCTCTTCATTGATCCCAGGACGTTTCCACTCCACTTAGTTAGCTCCTCTTTTAGTTCGTAAATAAAGAATGAACGTGTTTTTCTTCCATTCGTGTTTTTAACTCAACAATGGAGTTGCTCTCTGGATATAGCTCCTCTGAGCACTGTGAAGGGAGTAACACCCATTAACGTAATACTTTCAATTTTACATTTGAATCAGAATACCAAGGCTTCATGTGGAGATCACGATAAATCCAGGGCTTGCCTTGACCCCAGTAATATTTGGTATAGTTAACTCGAGATTAACTTGACAGTGGAAGGGGTTAAATAGCAGTGTGGTAAAGTGAGGGGGTAACCGGAAAGCACGTCGGTTAAGGAGATTTTTCGCGAGGGAGCTATTTCCTATGGACAACGTAAAAAGAGTGAGAGAAGAGAGATTTATTGATTTATACTCCAGCTGCGAACTACAACGATATAAAACTTGAATGCATCCGGATTTAACATATTTCACAGCACTCATCACGAGATAAACTCCCTCCATTTCTAGAGTGAAAAGTCTAGAGACCGTGCTGATCCGTTCCTGTTCAGCGACTAAAAGGAAATATTTTATCGATTCTAAAATAATGACATCAAAATCAGACAACTTAGAAACTCCCGGAACTACGTATCTAGGAAGTAGCCTAAATTTTAGCCTTGATTCAAACTGGTTTATTGAGTCTCCCGGAGATCCCTTCCCGTTGGTTGAATAAAAAGTGGTCAAATATAATGATAGATAACAGGGAAATAAGATGTCTATTTTTTAATTATCTATTCTTATGATTGATCGTTTTTAACGCAGAAAACCATCAAACTTATATGATAAATCTAGAGTTTAAGCTTTATGGCGTTGGGAAACCTAGCGACGTATCCCCCAGCGGCGGTACCCCAATGGTTGAGTTTGGGGTCTAACTCATGGATACTAACTGCTACAACTCTAGTCATGATACAATCGGTTCCAGCGTTAGCCCTGTTCTACGCTGGCATGACCAGAAGAAGATTTTCCATGAACACGGTGATGATGGTTCTGTACTCCTTTGCCTCCACTTTCCTTGTGTGGACCATTCTGGGTTACTCGCTCAGTTTCTACTCGTCCTCCATACACGTGGGCGGACTAAATTTCCTGGGGTTGCCTCTCCCAATCTGGAATTTGCCCATGTTTGGGGAAACGGTATACGGGCCTGCAGGGACTCAGCTCAACATTCCCTTCCTCACATTCGTTATGTTTCAGTTTGCCTTCGCTGCCATAACCCCTGGACTTATGGTAGGGGCGATTGTGGAGAGAACTAACTTCAAGGCGTGGATGCTGTTCTCTCCCATCTGGATTATCCTGGTGTATGCGCCCGTTGCCTACTGGCTTTTTGCCGGTGGTTGGTTAAATCAGCTGGGAGCAGTGGACTACTCTGGCGGGTACGTGATCCACATGACAGCAGGTTACTCTGCTTTAGCCTTAGCCATGGCAATAGGGCAAAGGCTACCGCACGAAAGAAAGATCGAAGCTCACAACC